>JBBQLM010000004.1:0-170650 GCA_038327925.1 Burkholderiales bacterium
ATAATCGATTGAAAAAATGTACGACTACCAACAACCGGACCCGACCGGCCACTTCGGGAAATACGGCGGCAGCTTTGTCTCCGAGACGCTGACCCACGCCATCAATGAGCTGAAAGACGCCTACGCCAAGTACCAGCATGACCCGGCCTTCATTGCCGAATTCAAATCCGAGCTGGCGCACTTCGTCGGACGCCCCTCCCCGGTCTACCACGCGGCCCGCATGAGCCGCGAAATGGGCGGTGCACAAATCTTCCTGAAGCGCGAGGACCTGAACCATACCGGCGCCCACAAGATCAACAACACCATCGGCCAGGCCATGCTGGCCAAGCGCATGGGCAAGCCGCGCGTGATCGCCGAGACCGGCGCCGGCCAGCACGGCGTGGCCACCGCTACCATCTGCGCCCGCTACGGGCTGGAATGCGTGGTCTATATGGGTAGCGAGGACGTCAAGCGCCAAAGCCCGAATGTTTACCGCATGAAGCTGTTGGGAGCCACGGTGGTGCCCGTGGAAAGTGGCAGCAAGACCCTGAAGGACGCCCTGAACGAGGCCATGCGCGACTGGGTCGCCAACGTGGACAACACCTTCTACATCATCGGCACCGTAGCCGGCCCCCACCCCTACCCCATGATGGTGCGCGATTTCCAGAGCGTCATTGGCGAAGAATGCCTGGTGCAGATGCCGGAGATGCTGAAAGCCGCCGGTTGCCAGGGCGACCAGCCCGATGCGGTGATTGCCTGCGTGGGTGGGGGGTCGAACGCGATGGGCATTTTCTATCCGTACATCGGGCACGAAAAAACCCGCCTGATTGGCGTGGAAGCGGCTGGCGAAGGTCTGGAAAGCGGCAAGCACTCGGCCAGCATCCAGCGTGGCAGTCCCGGCGTGCTGCATGGCAATCGCACCTATGTGCTGCAGGACGACAACGGCCAGGTGACCGAGACGCACAGCATCAGCGCCGGCCTGGACTACCCCGGCGTCGGCCCCGAGCATGCCTTCCTAGCCGACATTGGCCGCGCCGAATACGTGGGCGTGACCGACAAGGAGGCGCTGGAAGCCTTCCACTACTTGTGCCGCACCGAGGGCATTATCCCCGCGCTGGAATCCAGCCACGCCGTGGCCTACGGCATGAAGCTGGCCAAGACCATGCGACCGGACCAGAGCATTTTGGTCAATCTGTCGGGACGGGGTGACAAGGACATTGGCACCGTGGCCGATCTGAGCAATGGCGAATTCTTCTGCCGCCCCAGTTGCACCGGCCAATCAGTCAAGGGCGGCGAACAACCGATCCAGATCGTGAAACAAGGAGCAGCAGCATGAGCCGCATCGCCCCGAAGTTTGCTGAGCTGAAATCGCAAGGCCGCAAGGCCCTGATTCCCTTTGTCACCGCCGGCTACCCCTATGCCGACGTCACGCCCGAACTCATGCACGCGATGGTGGCAGGTGGTGCCGACGTCATCGAGCTGGGCGTGCCCTTCTCCGACCCCAGCGCCGACGGCCCCGTCATCCAGAAGGCCGGCGACAAGGCCCTGGCCTTTGGTATTGGGCTGGTGCAGGTGCTGGCCATGGTGCGCGAATTCCGCAAGACCGACGCCACCACCCCCGTGGTGCTGATGGGTTATGCCAACCCGGTGGAACGCTACGACCAGAAGCATGCGAAGGCAGGCGTCTCCAGCGCCTTTGTCCAGGACGCCGCAGCCGCCGGTGTCGACGGCGTGCTGATCGTGGACTACCCGCCCGAAGAGTGCGAGGCCTTCGCACTGGAGCTGCGCGACCACGCCATGGATCTGATCTTCCTGCTGGCCCCCACCAGCACCGATGCCCGCATGGCCCAGGTGGCCCGGGTGGCCAGCGGCTATGTGTACTACGTGTCGCTCAAGGGCGTGACCGGCTCGGGCGCGCTGGATGTGGGCGCGGTGGAAGCCATGCTGCCGCGCATCCGCCAGCACATCAGCGTGCCGGTGGGTGTGGGCTTTGGCATTCGCGATGCGGATACTGCCCGCACCATCTCGCGGGTGGCCGACGCCGTGGTGATTGGCAGCAAGATCATCCAGCTGCTGGAGGATCAACCGCGCGACAAAGTGGGCCAAACGGCCCAAACCTTCCTGCGGGAAATCCGGACCGCTTTGGACCGATAATCCCACCCTGTCTGTTGGACGCCGTACTGGAGACCGCACATGAGTTGGCTAGAAAAACTGCTTCCCCCGAAAATTCAACAAACCGACCCGGCCGACCGCCGCAGCGTCCCGGAAGGCCTGTGGGTCAAGTGCCCCAGCTGCGAAACCGTGTTGTACAAGACCGATCTGGAACAAAACCAGAACGTCTGCCCCACCTGCAGCCACCACCACCGCATGGGCGCCCGCGCACGGCTCAATGTGTTTCTGGACAACGAAGGCCGGTTCGAAATCGGGCAGGAAATCCTGCCGGTGGACCCGCTCAAATTCAAGGACAGCCGCAAATACCCCGAACGCCTGAAGGAAGCACTGGAAAACACCGGTGAGACCGATGCGCTGGTGGTCATGGGCGGTGCCGTCATGGGCATCAGCCTGGTGGCGGCCTGCTTTGAGTTCGATTTCATGGGCGGCAGCATGGGCTCCGTCGTGGGTGAGCGCTTTGTGCGGGGTGTGGAAACCGCCATCGAGCAAAAAGTGCCGTTCCTGTGCTTCACCGCCACCGGTGGCGCGCGTATGCAGGAAGGCCTGCTCTCGCTAATGCAGATGGCCAAGACCAATGCCGCACTGACCCGTCTGGCGAAGAAGGGCCTGCCCTACATCAGCGTGCTGACCGACCCAACCATGGGTGGTGTCAGCGCTGGATTTGCCTTCCTGGGTGACATCGTGATGGCCGAGCCCAAGGCCCTGATCGGCTTTGCCGGCCCACGCGTGATTGAATCCACGGTGCGGGTCACGCTGCCGGAAGGTTTCCAGCGTTCCGAGTTCCTGCAAACCAAGGGTGCGGTCGACCTGATCTGTGACCGCCGCGATCTGCGCAAGACCGTGGCCAGCTCACTGGCCATGCTGCAACGCCAGCCGGCCGACGCAGTGATTTGATCAGGTAGCGAACAGCACCGCCGCCTGCAGATTGCCTAGGACAATCCCGGCAACCTGCAGGATCAGCAGCAGCACCAGCGGTGACAGGTCAATGCCGCCCACCAGCGGGACCACACGCCGAATCGGAATCAACAGCGGCAGCACCAGGCGCTCCAGAAAATCGGCCGCAACCGACTGGGTTTGCACCCAGGACAGGATGGCATAGATGATGACTAGGCCGGTCAGGCCGGAAATGGCCATGCGCACCAGACCAAAGGCCGCCAGCACGAGAATGGACAGCACGCTGGTGCCCATGCCGGTAATACCCCACAGAATCACAAACTGCAGCAGTTGCACCAGAAAAGCGCCCAGCAGGCTGGCCGTATCCAGGCGCCCAATGGCCGGCACCACGCGGCGCAGCGGCAGCACCAGCCAGTCGGTCAGCGCAAAAATGAACCGGGCCAACGGGTTGCCCGAACGGGTGGACATCGGAATGCGCTGGTATTGCATGTACAGGCGCAACAGGCAGGTGCCAGCGATCAATCCGGCGGCCACTTCCAGCAAAAGCGAGGTGATTTGGTAGAGCATGGTGTCCAATGAAATGAGCGAATGCATCATATCCGCAGCGACCCTCTTAGAATCGAGGGTTCTGGCCGCAAATCCCGGCCCTTTCTTGATTCCACCCTGCGCACCTCCATGTCTGACATCCAAGCCCCCGCACCCCAGGACGAAAACCAGCTGATTCTCGAACGCCGGGAAAAGCTCAAGGCCATTCGCCAGCGCCAGGCCGAGGGCCATGGCGTGGCATTTCCCAACGACTTCAAGCCCAGCCACAAGGCCGAGGAGCTGTTCGCCGAATACGACCAACATGCCACCGAGGTACTGGAAGGCATGGGCGTCACCGCCAAGGTCGCCGGGCGCATGATGCTCAAGCGCGTAATGGGCAAAGCCAGCTTCTGCACCCTGCAGGACGCCTCGTTTGGCCCCAGCAGCGGGCGCATCCAGATTTATGTCAAGGGCGAGGACGTGGGCGCAGACCTGTATGCCGCGTTCAAGCATTGGGACCTGGGCGACATCGTCGCCGCCGAAGGCAAGGTCTTCAAGACCAAGACCGGCGAGCTGTCCATCCATGCCACCAGCGTACGCCTGCTGACCAAGAGCCTGCGCCCCATGCCCGACAAGTTCCACGGCATCCACGACCAGGAAGTGAAATACCGCCAGCGCTACGTCGACCTGATGACGGACGAGACATCGCGCAAGCGCTTTGTGGCCCGCAGCAAGGCGGTGAGCGGCCTGCGCGAGTTCATGGTGCAGCACGGTTTCCTGGAAGTCGAAACCCCGATGCTCCACCCCATTCCGGGCGGCGCCAACGCCAAGCCCTTCACCACGCACCACAATGCGCTGGACCAGCAGATGTTCCTGCGCATCGCGCCCGAGTTGTACCTCAAGCGCCTGGTCGTGGGCGGCTTTGACCGCGTGTTCGAAATCAACCGCAACTTCCGCAACGAAGGCATCTCGGTGCGCCACAACCCCGAGTTCACCATGATGGAGTTCTACGCGGCCTACTGGAACTACCAGGACCTGATGGGCTTCACCGAAGCCCTGGTGCGCGATGCCGCCATGAAGGCCGTGGGCACGCTGCAATTGAGCTACGGCGGCAAGCCGGTGGACCTGTCCCAGCCGTTTGAGCGCCTGACTATTCAGCAGGCGATTGCCAAATACACCGGTGCCGGCCCCCACGTGAATGATGCCGAGTGGCTCAAGTGCGCCCTGCTCAAACTCGGCCTGACCGAGGCCAAGAACCAGCTCTCCACCCGCAGTTTGGCCAGTCTGCAGGTCATGTATTTCGAGGAAACCGTGGAAGAAATGCTGTGGCAGCCCACCTTCATCTGCGAACACCCGGTCGAAATTTCGCCACTGGCCCGCGCCAGCGATACCAACCCCGGTGTCACCGAGCGCTTTGAGCTGTACATCACCGGCCGCGAGTTCGGCAACGGCTTCTCGGAATTGAACGACGCCGAAGACCAGGCCGCCCGCTTCCACTCCCAGGTGGCAGCCAAGGACAGCGGCGACGACGAGGCCATGTACTACGACCACGACTTTGTGCGCGCACTGGAATACGGCATGCCTCCCACCGGTGGCTGCGGCATCGGCATTGACCGCCTGATGATGCTGCTGACCGACAGCCCCAGCATCCGCGACATCATCCTGTTCCCCGCCCTGCGCCGCGAGAACTAGAAGGAAATACGGCCCTAGCCCTCGTCAATGCTGCGTAAGCCGCTATGAAAAGCGTAGCGAATTTTCCGTTGAAATTTCTGCAGGGCTACCCGCAGGAGACGCTGGCGCAGGTGCAGCAGATGCTGGAGGGCGCGCGCATCGCCCCCTGGCTGCTGCAAAAGCACCCACAGCCCCACGGCCTGCGCACCGACCGGGCCCTGTACGACTACGTGCTGGCCCTCAAAACCGAGTACCTGCGCGGCGCCGAGCCCCTCTCCAAGGTCGCCTTTGACAGCAAGCTGCAGATCGTCCAGCACGCGCTAGGCACCCACACCACCGTATCACGGGTGCAGGGCAACAAGCTCAAGGCCAAGCGCGAGATCCGCATCGCCTCGCTGTTCAAGGACGCGCCACCGGCCTTTCTGCGCATGATCGTGGTGCACGAACTGGCCCACCTGCGGGAACGCGCCCACGACAAGGCGTTCTACCAACTCTGCGCCCACATGGAGAGCGGCTACCACCAGCTGGAGTTCGAACTGCGCCTGTACCTTACGCATCTGGAGTTCGGCGGTGTCCAGTTGTGGAAAACACTCTAGGGTTTTGGGTAGACAAAACTGCGGATTTAGTCCACTGTCGCGGCTTGTTCCATGAAATGTTGCGCCGCCCCTGCGCGCACTGACCTGCATGCCGTTTGCTCCCCTGCTCTGCTGCACCCCTGAACGGGGTGCACGGTCCTCCGCCCGGTGATGATGACGCCACGCAACCGGTTCATCGCCGTCATCGTCACGGCCTATGCGGTGGGCTCATTGGCGTGGATTTTTCTGTCCGACCAGTTGCTGTCGGCCTTTGCCGATATCCAGTCCATGGTCTGGCTGTCCACCGCCAAGGGGGTTTTCTTCGTGGTGGCCACGGCCGCCATGTTTTTCTTTGGACTCAAGTCCGTTCCCGCCAGCGGAGCCGGTGCCGGCGAGACCCTGATCAACGCGCTGACCAGCGGCGTCACCGGGCAAAAGAGTCGCTGGCCCATGTACGTGTTTGCCGTGGTCGTCACGGCCAGCATGCTGCTTTTGCGCAACAGCGCACTGCCGGATCACAACGAACGTCTGATGCTGATCCTGTTCATGCTGCCCATTGTCCTGAGTGCCACGCTGGGCGGCCTGGGGCCGGGTCTGGTGGCAACAGTCATCGCGGCGGTGGGGGCCGCCTACTTCGCCATTCCACCCACCTACAGCCTGCGCATCGCCCGTGGCGACGATCTGCTGCAGTGGTGCTTCCTGATCGGCAATGGCGTGGCCGTCAGCCTGCTCAGCGAAATGCTGCGTGTGGCCACTGCTCGCGTGGAGGCCAAGCGCCTCCTGCTCGATGCGGTGGTGTCGGGCACCTCAGACGCTGTCTTCGTCAAGGACCTGCAGGGGCGCTACCTGCTGATCAACCAGGCGGGTGCGCAGTTTGTCGGCAAACCCATGGAAGCCGTGATCGGGCATGACGACACCCAGCTGTTTGACTCGGAAACCGCCCAGAGCATCATGGCCATTGACCGGAACGTGCTGGCCCAGGGGCGCATGCAGTCGCATGAGGAGCGTATCTCTACGCGGGATGGGAAAACGCTGGATTTCTGGGTTACCAAGGGGCCCGTGGTTGACGACGCCGGCAGACCCTTCGGGTTGTTCGGCATTTCCCGCGACATCACCGAACGCAAGGCCGCCGCCGCGGCGCTGCGCGAACGCGAGCAACAACTGGCCCGGGTGATCGCCGGTTCCGACCAGGGCTACTGGGACTGGAACCTGCAGACCGACCAGTTCGAAGTCAGCGCCCGTTGGGAGCAGATGCTGGGCTATGCGCCAGGCACCGTGGACGTGTCCACCAAGAACTGGAGCAACCTGGTACACCCCGATGATTTACCCATCGTGCTGGAATCAGTTCGAGCGCACTGTGCGGGTGAGACACCTATTCATGAGTTGGAAATGCGAATGGGCACCCAATCCGGCGGCTGGTGCTGGATCTTGACGCGTGGACGCGTCGTCGAGCACAGTGCCGATGGCCAGCCGCTGATGATGTCGGGCACCCACACCGACATCACCGAGCGCAAGCAGTTCGAGATGGCGCTGAAGGAGGCCTCCACCGTTTTCTCCAGCAGCTACGAGGGCATCATGGTGGTAAGCCCGCAGATGCGCATCACCAAGATCAACCCGGCCTTCACCCGCATCACCGGCTACAACGCCGAGGAAGTCATAGGACAGCCGCCCACCGTGCTGTCCTCCGATCGGCAGGATGCGGCGTTCTACCAGGCCATGTGGGAATCCCTGGCCCAGCACAGCTTCTGGAGTGGCGAGCTGTGGAACCGGCGCAAGAACGGCGAGGTGTTTGCGCAGCTGCTGTCCATCTCCACGGTGCACGATGCCAGCGGCGTCGTCCAGCACTATGTGGGCGTGTTCTCCGACATCAGCCAGATCAAGTCGCACGAGGCCGAGCTGGACCGCATTGCCCACTACGACCCGCTGACCGGCACACCCAACCGGCGCCTGCTGGCCGACCGGCTGGAGCAGGCCATCATGCGCACGGTGCGCAGCGGCTGCTCGCTGGCGGTGTGCTACCTGGACCTGGATGCATTCAAGGAGATCAACGACCGCTTCGGCCACGCCGCGGGCGACACCCTGCTGGTGGGCGTGACCAGCAACCTGCAGCATGTGCTGCGGGCCGACGACACGCTGGCGCGCATCGGTGGCGATGAATTTGTGCTCCTGCTGTCAGACATCTCCTCGCCCGAGGAATGCTCCCTGATCCTGGACCGCGTGCTCCACGCCACCGGCATGCCGGTTCTGCTGGACGGCCACCCCATCACCATCTCCGCCAGCATTGGCGTAAGCCTTTACCCAGCCGACAACTCCAGCGCCGACGTCCTGCTGCGCCACGCCGATCAGGCCATGTACCTGGCCAAGGAAGCTGGCAAAAACCAGTACCACCTGTTCGACCCCGAAGTGGACCGCAAGGTGCAGGTGCACCGCAAGTTTCTGGACACCCTGCGCAAGGCCCTGCTGGGTGGTCAGTTTGTCCTGCACTACCAGCCCAAGGTGGACCTGCGCACCGGTGCGCTGGTGGGCGTGGAGGCTTTACTGCGCTGGCAGCACCCCGAACGCGGCCTGCTGGCGCCGGGGGAGTTCCTGCGTTTCATGGACGGCAGTGACCTGGAGCGCCCCCTGGGAGAATGGGTCATCCACACCGCGCTGGACCAGGCCAGTGCCTGGCAGAGCCTGGGGCTGGAAGTCCAGGTCAGCGTCAACGTCAGTGCCGCGCACCTGCTGGATGGCAGCTTCTGCGACTTCCTGCAGGGCGCACTGGCGCGCCACCCGGAATTGCCCGCAGGCCGCCTCGAGCTGGAGGTGCTGGAAACCGCTGCCATTGCCGACATGGACCAGGCCGTCGCCATCCTGCGAGAGTGCCGCGAACTGGGCGTGCACTTTGCGTTGGACGACTTTGGCACCGGCTACTCATCCCTGACCTACCTGCGCAAGCTGCCGGTGGACCTGCTGAAGATCGACCAGAGCTTCATCCGCGACATGCTGGTGGACCCCGAGGACCTGGGCATTGTGGAGGGCGTGATCCGCCTGGCCGGTGCCTTCAACCGCGCGGTCATTGCCGAAGGCGTGGAAACCCTGGAGCACGGCGCCGCACTGATGCGCCTGGGCTGCCATCTGGCGCAGGGCTATGGCATTGCGCGGCCCATGCCCCCCAGGCAGCTCATGGGGTGGCTGGCACAGTGGCAGCAGGACGCGGCCTGGGTAGGCTTGGCTGCGCAGCCGCAGCCGCCATTCAGCGGGGACGCAGCGGCTTGAGCAGGTCGCCCAGTCCGTTGTGGTCAATCTCGTGCATCAGCGCCAGCAGGCGGCCAATTTCGCCCTTGGGAAAGCCGGTGCGGGCAAACCAGGTCAGGTAGTTGCCGGGCAGGTCGGCAATGACGCGGCCCTGGTATTTGCCATAGGGCATGACGCGGGTGACGAGCAGTTGAAGGTCCTGTGCTTGCATGGACCAAGCATAGCCGGATTTTGCTATTGTTTTGATAGCTGTTAGTGCATATTCCACGAGGGCCATGTGCCACAATGGCCACATACCGTTTAGCCAACTGAGGATTTTTGCCATGTCCCGTAACGCTGTTTGGGCCACCAAGGTTGCCACCCTGATCCAGGGCGGCAACCAGCAGGCCGCGCTGGCGCAGATCAAGGTCGCCCCTTCCGTCAAGGATGTGGAGCAACTGCGCGCGCTGCTCACCACCAAGGGGCTCCTGGCACGCAACCCGGTGCTGGACAGCGCCACGCAGGACCAGATCAACGCGCTGCTGGGCTCGCGCCTGCACCGCTCGCCCTGAGAGAACTGACCATGCGCACAGTCCACTGCCTGGGGCTATTGGTTTGCGCCCTGGTGGCTGCGCAGGGCGCTGATGCCGAGCAAGCGCGGCAACCCGCCAGCGGCAACCGGCTAATCATCAAGTTCCGTGACGATGCCACGGGCAAGAACCGCGCACTGGCAGCCCCATCCGGGCGCGAGCGCATCAACGCGCTGAACCACAGCTCGCTGAGCTACCTGAAATCGGTTTCCAGCAGCACCCACGTGGCACGCACCGCCCAGCCCCTGCGCCACGCCGAACTGCGCGCGCTGGCCCAGAGCCTGGCACGCGACCCGCGGGTGGAATATGCCGAGGTGGACGAGCCGGTCTTCCCCCACTTCGTGCCCAACGACCCGTTCTATGCCACGCAGCAGGCGAGCCTCAAATCACCCGTGCTGGAGATCGCCGGTGTCAACCTGCCCAACGCCTGGGGCCGCAGCGCCGGCGGTGCGCCGGTCAGTGGCGCCGGAGTGACCGTGGCCGTGCTGGACACCGGCTACCGGCCCCACGCCGACCTGGCGGCCAACATCGTGCCGGGCTATGACTTCATCAGCGCCGACGGGGCCAACGACTTCACCACCGCCCAAGACGGCGATGGCCGTGACGCCGATGCGCTGGACCCCGGCGACTGGAACACCCAGCCCAGCCTGTGTGAACTGTCCAACTCGTCGTGGCATGGTACTCAGGTGGCCGGCATCATTGGCGCGGTCGGCAACAACGGAGCCGGCATTACCGGCATCGCCTACCGGGCCAAAATCCTGCCGGTGCGGGTGCTGGGCGTGTGCGGCGGCTATACCTCGGACACCGCAGCTGCTTTGCAATGGGCGGCCGGGCTGGCGGTGCCGGGTATTCCCGCCAACCCGAATGCGGCCAAGGTCATCAACATGAGCTTCGGGCGCAGCGGCGACTGCTCGTTGACCTACCAGGCGGCCATCACCGCGGCGCGCAACGCCGGCAGCATCATCGTGGCGTCCACCGGCAATGACTACTCCCGCACTGCCATCACCCAGCCGGCCAACTGCGCCGGCGTGATTGCCGTGACCGCCCACACCACCACCGGCGCCAACGCCGACTACGCCAATGTGGGCACCGGCACCACCATCAGCGCACCGGGCAACACGATCTACTCCACCAGCAACACCGGCACCACGGTGCCGGCGGACGACAGCTACAGCGCCCACTCCGGCACCAGTTTTTCCGCGCCGCATGTGGCCGGCGTCGTCGCGCTGCTGGCCCAGGTCCAGCCTGGTATCTCGCCGGCCGAGGTGCAAACCCATCTGGTCAATTCGGCGCGCCCCCACCCCAGCGGAACCTACTGCGCCGGGCGCACCGACTGCGGCGCCGGCCTGCTGGACGCCTTCCGCGCGGTAACAACGCTGCTGCAAGCGCGCGGCATCACGAATGCCGCGCCAGTGCTGAACGCCCTGCCCACGCAATACGCATTGCCCAACGCCGCCTTGCAGTTCACCGCCACGGCCTTTGACGCCGACGGCGACGAGGTGAGTTACAGCGCCAGCGGCCTGCCCGCCGGCGCCAGCTTCAACCCGGTGACCGGCGTGTTCAACTGGCCCAAGGCCCAGCCCGTGGGTGACTACAGCGTGGTGATCCAGCCGACCGATGGCGCGACGGCCGGGGCCAGCGTGACGGTGAAGATTTCGGTGACGACCACCATTCCGGTGGAGCCCCCGCCACCGCCGGTCACACCCACCACGCCAACCGCACCGGCTGCAACCGGCGGTGGCGGGGGTGGAGCCATGGGCTGGATGGACGCCCTGGCAGGCCTGCTCCTGCTGCTGGCCGGCGCTTCAGCGCGCCAACCACGCCGGGCGCAGGCTGCGCGCCAGCGTAACCGCCAGTAGACCGCCCAGGGCCCCGGCCTCGTGCGCCGGGTAGTAGGTGGCAAAGCCCAGCCAACCCGGCGCTGCCTCCTCACCCGTGGCGTGCTGCCAGACCAGCTTGAGGGTCAGCCCCGCCAGCACGGCCCAGCCCAGCTTGCGGGACTGCCATACCAGGCACAGCGCACAACCGGCCAGCAGGCCGTGCAGGGCACCGGAGGCACCGGCGTAGTACGCGCAGTGGGTGTCCAGCGCCAGCACCGCCGCCACGCCAACATGGCCACCAACGAAGGCTACGAGTTGCAGACGTAGCGGCACCAGACCATGGAATGCCACCAGCAGTACCAATAACCCCAGCCCATTGACGCTGGCATGCAGCCAGTTCAAGTGCACCCATTGCGCGCTGACCAGTTGCCACCAGGCCCCAGCCGCAAATTCGGTGCGGACAAACACCTCAGGCGATCCAGTCCAGCGCGTGCATGTAGGCCGGCTGCACCATCAGCGCATCCCACTCGGGCGCGGGTGTGGTGGGCAGCAACGCGCGGCGGCGCACTTCGCTGGCATCCTGCGTCTGCCACTGGCCCTTGAGCTGGGCCTCGGTCAGGCCGGCAATCAGTTCGTCCACCGCGGCACCGCCGCCCACACTGTCAGGCGTGGACTGGTTGCACAGCAGCACCATGTCGCAGCCTGCGGTCAGCGCGGCCACGGCGGCCTCGGTGTAGCTGACTACTTTGCCATCGATCAGGCGCGCGCCGGCCATGGACAGGTCGTCACTGAAGATGGCGCCGCCAAAGCCCATCTGACCACGCAGGATGTCGTTCAACCAGGTGCTGGAGAAACCGGCCGGGCGGGCATCGACCTTGGGGTAGATCACATGGGCCGGCATCACGCTGCTGGTCACGGTGTTCAGCCAGCGGTAAGGCATGGCGTCGTCGGCCAGGATGGCTTTCAGGCTGCGCTTGTCCACGGGAATGTCCACGTGCGAATCAGCCTTGACGAAGCCGTGGCCGGGGAAGTGCTTGCCACAGTTGGCCATGCCGCTTTGCAGCAGGCCGTGCATCAAGCTCTTGGCCAAGAGACTCACGACACGCGGGTCGCGGCCAAAGGAACGGTCGCCAATCACCCCGCTACTGCCGTAGTCGAGATCGAGCACCGGCGTGAAGCTCAGGTCCACGCCGCAGGCGCGCAGCTCGGCGCCCAGCACGTAGCCGCAGGCCGTGGCGGCGTTGGTGGCGTCCAGCGGGCCGGCCTTTTTCTTGGCACTGGGCGCGGCCAGCCACATCTCGCCCAGCGCGCGCATCGGTGGCAGGTGGGTAAAGCCGTCGGTCTTGAAGCGCTGCACCCGGCCACCCTCGTGGTCCACGCAGATCAGCAGGTCGGCACGGACCTTTTTGATGGCGGCACACAGGGCGCTGAGCTGGGCGCGGTCCTGCCAATTGCGGGCAAACAGGATCAAGCCGCCAACCAGCGGGTGCTTCAGCCGCTGGCGGTCCAGCTTGCTCAGGGAGAGGCCGGCGATGTCGATGATCAGGGGGGCGTGGAAGGTCATGATCGGTGTCCGCGGTAGTGGGTTTTGCTATGAATTCAGTAGCTGCCTGCGCATATTGTACGAGGGCTAGGGGCCTATTTCACCATGAAGCGCCACGCCAAAACCGGATTCCACGCGACTTGCGGCACACTAGCCCCATGACACTGCAAACCCTTCTGGGCACCGAGCTGCCCCTCATCCAGGCGCCCATGGCCGGCGTGCAAGGCTGCGCGCTGGCCGTGGCTGTTTCCAACGCCGGTGGGCTGGGCTCGCTGCCCGGCGCCATGCTCTCGCCCGACACCCTGCGCCAGGAGCTGGCTGCCATCCGTACGCAGACCACACGGCCGTTCAACGTCAACTTCTTCTGCCACACGCCACCCCCGCCAGACAGCGCGGCGGAGTCCACCTGGCGTGGCGCGCTGGCGCCCTACTACGCCGAGCTGGGGCTGGACGCCAGCAGCATCCCCAACGCCCCAGCACGCCTGCCGTTCAGCTCCGAGGTGGCCGATCTGCTGGCCGAATTTGCACCACCGGTGGTGAGCTTCCACTTTGGCCTGCCCGCACCCGAGCTGCTGGCCCGGGTAAAAGCCTGGGGTGCCAAGGTGCTGTCCAGCGCCACCACGGTGGAGGAAGGCCTGTGGCTGCAGGCGCACGGCGTGGATGCGGTCATTGCCCAGGGAAGCGAGGCCGGCGGCCACCGCGGCATGTTCCTCAGCACCGACCTCAGCACCCAGGTGGGCACCTTTGCGCTGGTGCCGCAACTGGTGCAGGCGCTACGCGTGCCGGTGATTGCCGCCGGTGGCATTGCCGATGCGAACGGCGTTGCTGCAGCACTGGCACTGGGCGCAGCCGGCGTACAGGTTGGCACGGCCTACCTGCTGTGCCCCGAGGCCACGACCAGCGCCCTGCACCGCAAGGCCCTGCAAAGCGAGGCCGCCCGCCACACGGCGCTGACCAATGTATTCACCGGCCGCCCAGCCCGCGGCATCGTCAACCGCATCGTGCGCGAGCTGGGGCCGATCAGCCCGCTGGCGCCGGCATTTCCGCTGGCGGTGAGCGGCATGGCACCATTGCGTGCCAAGGCCGAAGCCCAGGGCAGCGGTGATTTTTCTCCGCTGTGGGCGGGCCAGAACGTCAGCGGTTGTCGCGCCGTGCCGGCGGCCCAGTTGACGCGGGAACTGGCGGGCCGGATCAGCGCGCGATAACCGTCCTACACTGGCTGGGCTTGAACCCTGGGAGGCAGAACCGGTATGGCACAGGAAGACATCAGTTTCACGGATCTGATTGCGTCGACGATCCACGACATGAAGAACTCGCTGAACGTGCAGATCAGCGAGCTGGAGAAGGTGGCCGCGCAGTGCCGCGAGCGTGGCGACGCGCAGACCTACACCGATCTGGGGCGGGTCATCTACCAGTCCAACCGGATGAACTCCAACCTCATCCAGTTGCTGAGCCTGTACAAACTGGGCAAGTCCATCTACCCCATCGACATCTCGGAACACGCCATTGCCGATGTCATCGAGGACGGGCTGCTGCAAAGCCGCTCCATCATGGAGTTCAAGGGCGTAACCATCAGCGTGGAGTGCGACCCCGGCCTGTACTGGTACATCGACCGCGACCTGATCACCGGCGTGCTGACCAATGCGCTGAACAACGCCTACCAGTACACCGCGGACAAGATCCTGGTGGCGGCGCGCGTGGTCAATGGCATGCTGGAGTTGCGCATTGAGGACAACGGCCAAGGCTACCCGCCGCACATGCTGCTGCAGGAGGGCATAGCGGCGGCCAAGGGCATCAACTTCCTGAGCGGCAGCACCGGCCTGGGCTTTTATTTCTCGTCCCAGGTGGCGCAAATGCACAAGAACGGCCCGCGCCACGGCACGCTCAGCACCGAGAACGGTGGCGCCTTTGACGGCGGCTGCTTTGTGCTGCGGCTCCCCTGATTGCATTTGAAGAACACGAAAGGTTACGGCAATGTCGGTTTCGCTTACCCAGGCCAGGATTCTGGTCATTGATGACTTCCAGGGCATGCGCACCATGCTGCGGGATTTCCTGCGGGCCATGGGTGTCACCCGTGTTGACACGGCCGCCAACGGCAAGGAGGCGATCAGCCAGTTGCGCAGCGCGCGCTACGACATCGTGATCTGCGACTTCAACCTGGGGCTGGGCCAGAACGGGCAGCAGGTGCTGGATGAGGCCCGCATGCACGACCACATTGGTGTATCCACGATCTGGGTCATGGTGACGGCGGAAAAGACCACCGACATGGTCATGGGCGCCGCCGAGGTCAAGCCCGATGACTACCTGCTCAAACCCATCAACCAAAGCCTGCTGGAAACCCGGCTGGAGAAGCTGATTGTGCGCAAACTGACCCTGCGCGGCATTGAGGAGGCCATCAAGGTCAAGGACTATATGGCCGCCATCCATCAGTGCGACCAGCAGCTCAGTACACCCGGCGTGGTCAACCCGCAGGAAATCCTGCGCATCAAGAGCGACCTGCTGCTGACCGTGGGCGACTACGACGCGGCCAGTACCCTGTTTGACTCGGTGCTGTCCACCCGCAGCGTGCCTTGGGCACGGACCGGCCTGGGCAAGGTGGCTTTCTACAAGGGCCAATATGCCCAGGCGCGGGACGCGTTTCAGCAGGTGCTGACCGAGAACCGCATGTTCATGGAAGCCTCGGACTGGCTGGTCAAGACGCTGGACGCCATGGGCGATGCCGAACACGCGCAGCAGGTGCTGCTGGATGCCGTCAAGCTGTCTCCCAACTCGGCCACGCGGCAAAAATCATTGGGCGACACGGCACTGAAGAACGGCGCCCTGGATGTGGCCCAGGCCGCGTTTGAGAAGACCATCAAGATCAGCGAGTTTTCGCCACACAAGAGCCCATCGGCCTTCACCGGCCTGGCCAAGGTGTTCACCGCCCTGGATACGCCGGAGGAAGCGCTGAAGGTGTTGGCCAAGGGCAAAACCGCGTTCCGCGACAGCCCCGAAGCCGCCATCCAGACCGCCGCCGCCGAGAGCGCGGTCTACAAGAAGATGGGCGATACCGCGAAATCCGAAGCGGCCATGGCCAACGCCGAGCAACTGATGGCCGCCCTGCCCGGCAAGGTCAGCCCCGAGGTCGCCATGGAAGTGGCGCAAAACCTGCTGGCCCTGGGCCGCAAGGACAAGGCCTGCGATCTGATGCGCGACCTGGTGAAGAACAACCATGAGAACGCCACCATCTCGCGCCAGGTGGAAGCCCTGTTCGACCAGGCCGAACTCGGCGCCGAGGGCCGTTCGCTGATCCAGGAATCGCAGCAGGAGGTGGTCAACATCAACAACCAGGGCGTGCTGCTGGCCAAGAAGGGTGAGTTCCTGGAAGGCGCCAAGCTGCTGCGCACCGCCGTGCAAAACCTGCCCAACAGCGAGGTCGTCATCATGAACCTGTGCGGCCTGCTAATCGGCCTGATGCGCAAGGAAGGCAAGACCGATGCACTGGTGCACGAGGTGAAGGGTTTGCTGGAGCGCGTGGGGCAATTGAACCCGGCGAACAAGAAATACCACTTGTATTTGGAAGCGGTGAATCGGGGGGAGTGATCTGCTGCGGGAACTTCAGACATTGGTTGCCTAGTCACTTGCAACACGTTCTCTTCATTTGCAGCATGAACCGCTGGCGCAGCCCAACGGCTGAGCAAGTCTTTGCTGAGCACCCCGGAATCGAATGCACATCGGCCGGTTTGAATCACGGCGCAGACAATCCTTTGACCCCGGAACTCATTGAATGGGCGGACCTCATCTTCGTCATGGAACGCGAACACAAGACGAAACTCGCCAAAGCGTTTAAACCGTACTTGGGTGGAAAACGTGTCGTGTGTCTGAACATTCCTGACAATTACAAGTTCATGGACCCGGCCCTTGTAAAGTTGTTGAATGCCAAGGTCACTGGGTTTCTACCAAATGCATAGAAGTGGCGTGATCGGGCGTAGTGCAGTTGAGCAGCGAAAGCGGTCGTCCGTCAGCCCCACCTATTCATGGGATTTCCGCCTTGCAACGGTTAGATGAGAATAGGGCGAGGTTCATAACCAAAGGCGCTATGCAAGCTTCGCTCGTTGGCTACTTCATCATTGGACTCGGGGTTAGCGCCTTTGCGTGGCTGGTTCCAGACGTTAAGGTTCGTCAGCCCCTATGGCTATTTGTGTTTTTCTTGCTCGCGATATGCGCTTGGTACTGCTGGGTTCACCCAAAGGCCCCGAGAAGTCCGGCGGGATGGCTACAGTATGCAGTTGGTGCCGTAGTGCTTGGAGGAATCTTGGGTGGTATTGACATGGTTGTCTATGGCGCTCAAAGTGGTCACGTAATGTTAGATGTGGCAGTCTCTGCATTCGGCAGCCTGGTCGCGGTGTCAGGAGCCGCCCGCAGTTTCATTTTGGGCGAGCACACTTGACTAGATAGCAGGCTTCAGCACTGCGAGCGAAATCGGACACCCATCGATATCAACAGTTAACACCCAAAACATGACTCACGTACTAGACGATTTTCTGTGGCATGACGGACAGCTATGCGGTGTGGCTGTGACTATCGGTGCAAATGGCGCATCAACAGTTCAAATCACTGGCAATTTCTATCCCACGGAGAATGCCAAGGTGCGGACGGCATATGCTGTAACCTGCGAGGAAGTCTCACGCCATACCTGCATGCTGAACGTCAATGAGCTGAAGAAAAACGTTCGCGCTGGGAACGTGTCGAGCGGTTACCTCAAGGACAAGACTCTCTGGCTTTATCTGACGGACGGCTTGATTGAAGTTCATGCGAAGAAGTTTCACATATCCGATTGTTAATAGGTTGCTTGGCGCGAACGCGCAGCCGCAGAATGCAGCTTCGCGGCGCTGGCTTCGTGCCGGGCAGCATCAACGTTAAAACAACCTTTTGAGTGACCGGTATGGAGCGCTACATCTGACCGCTTTCAGCCTGAACCCGACATCCCCAATAACTTTCACGAGCGAAACCCGATGATGAAGCACCTCCTCCTCGCACTCACCATTCTGCTCAGCAGCGCATCCTTCAACGTGTCTGCGAGCACAGAGAGTGATCAGCAGGCCGAAGTGCTGCTGGAGAAATTGGACCTGGAAAGCCTGCTCAACGCCAGCATCGAGCAGACACTGGAGCGCCAGATGCAGCAGGTGCCTGCCATGCGGCCCTACAAGCGCGTGATGCTGCAGTTCTTCGCGAAGTACATGAGTTACCAGGCGCTCAAGCCTGCGATGGTCGGTCTCTATAGCCCGGCATTCACAGCCCAAGAACTGAGCGAGATCAGCGCGTTTTATGACACGCCCACGGGCAAGAAGACCATTCGGTTGTTACCCGAACTGATGGCCAAAGGTGGAGAAATCGGGCTGCAACAGGTGCAGGCGCACATGCCGGAGTTGCAGCAAATGATCAAGGACGAAGCGGCCACGCTGGGCAAGCCAGTAACGAAATAGCGCGAAGACCGTTCGAAGAATTTTGCTACAAAATAAGTAGCTACATACGCAATAGATACGAGGGCTAGCGCCCTATTTCCCGTCCAACGACTCCGTGTACTCCACCACACAGAAGCTGGCCGCGTAGTCGGTCTCATCCGTCACGCTGATGTGGGCGCTGAGCTTGCGGGCTTCGAACCAGTCTTTCAGCCCGCCATGCAGCACGATGGTGGGCGCGCCGCTGGGGAGCTTGGCCACTTCACACAGGCGCCAGGTCATGGGCATGCGCATCCCTAAACCGATGGCCTTGCTGAAGGCCTCCTTGGCCGAAAAGCGCGTGGCCAGGTAGCGCACGCCGCGTTCGGGCCAGCGTTGGCTGCGCGCCTGCCAGGTGGCGAACTCGCCTTCGCTCAGGATTTTTTCGGCAAAGCGGTCGCCGTGGCGTTCCAGGCTGGCGCGGATACGGCGCACGTCGCAGATGTCGGTGCCGATGCCGTAGATCACTTCAAACAGTCCAGGTAGGCCTTGATGGTCGCGTCATAGCCCAGTTCCAGCGCGTCGGCGATCAGCGCGTGGCCGATGGACACTTCCTGCACGCCGGGCACCTTTTGCACAAAGGCGGCCAGGTTGTCGCGGTTCAGGTCGTGGCCGGCGTTGACACCCAGACCGGCGTCCAGCGCGGCCTGTGCGGCGCGGGCAAAGCGCTGCAACTGGGCATACTGATCCGGCGTGCCCCAAGCGGCGGCGTAGGGTTCGGTGTAGAGCTCGATGCGGTCAGCGCCCACAGCCTTGGCGGCGGCCATGGATTCGGGTTCCGCATCCATGAACAGGCTGACGCGCAGGCCCAAGGCATGGGCCTGGTCGATGAGTGGCTTCAAGCGCGCGGCGTCGGCGGGGAAGGTCCAGCCGTGGTCGCTGGTGAACTGGCCTTCGGAGTCCGGCACGAAGGTGACCTGGTGCACCGGCAGCTTGCGCGCCACCAGATCGGCCACGCAGTCCATCAGGTTGTGGAAGGGATTGCCCTCGACGTTGAACTCGCGGTCCGGCCAGGCCTTGAGCAGTGCGGCCAGGTCGGTCACGTCATCGGCGCGGATGTGGCGCGCGTCCGGGCGCGGGTGCACAGTGATGCCCGCAGCACCCGCCTGCAGGCACAGCGTGGCCGCGCGGGTGACGCTGGGGAGCCCTAAGTGACGGGTGTTGCGCACCAAAGCGACCTTGTTGAGGTTGACGGAGAGATGGGTTTTCATTGTGCGTGCAATCAAAGTGATTGGATGTCGATCATCATCTGCCGCGTGCGCAGGGTTTTGACACCGCAATGGTAGTGCAGCAGGGTGCGCAGTTGCGGCTTGAGTTCGCTGGTCACCTCGGCGCAGGCGCGCAGTGTGGTCGTGAAGGGTGCGCCGTCTTCCAGCGCGGCCTGCAGATCGGCCCACTGGGTGCCGCTGAGGCTGGTGCGATCATCCGCGTGCGCCAGGCGCAGGCCGCCTTCGGGGACTAGGCAATAGCGGTCTTCTGCATCCAGGCCACCCAGGGTCATGGTCTGCACGTCCAGTTGCGGCAACAGGCCGATCTCACGCAGCAGCAGCAGTTCAAAGGTGCGCAGAGCGGCTTGCAAGGCCTCGCCATGTTCGCTGGCCAGCACGCGCACCACGTTGGCATAGACGTCGAACAGGCCAGGATGCGGGTCGTCGCGCGCCAGCAGGGTCAGCAGCAACTCGTTGAGGTAGTAGCCCGACAGCAGCGCGTCGCCCGTGGGCATGACGTGGCCGCCCTGCCATTCGGCGCTCTTGAGGGTACGGATTTCGGCGTCGCCGCCATAGGCCACATGCAGCATCTGCAGCGGCAGCAGCACGGGACGGAAGCTGGAACTGGGCCGTTTGGCGCCTTTCGCCACCAGGGCCACGCGGCCGTGTTGGCGCGTGAAGACTTCCAGAATCAGGCTGGACTCGCTCCAGTCGTAGCGGTGCAGCACATAGGCCGGTTCATCCGAGATGCGCTTCGTAGCCACGCAAGCAGGGGTTACTCGTAACCGAAAGAGCGCACGCGGGCTTCGTCGTCTGCCCAGCCGGAGCGCACCTTGACCCAGAGTTCCAGGAACACCTTGGCGTCGGCCAGTTTCTCCAGCTCCACGCGGGTTTCCATGCCAATGCGCTTGATGCGTTCGCCCTTGTCGCCAATGACCATGGCCTTGTGGGTGTCGCGCTCCACGACGATGGTGGCGGCAATGCGCAGCAGGCGCTTCTGGCCTTTTCTTTGTGGCGGCTCTTCGGCAAAGGTGTCGATGACCACGGTGGAGGTGTAGGGCAGCTCGTCGCCAGTCAGGCGGAACAGCTTTTCACGCACCAGTTCGCTAGCCAGGAATTTTTCGCTGCGGTCGGTCAGCTCGTCCTCGGAATACCACCAGGCCTGCTCGGGCAGGTATTTCTCGCAGATGCCCAGCAGGCGGTCCACATCCTTGGCGCTCTTGGCCGACATGGGTACAAACTCGGCAAAGGCGTGCTTGTCCTGCATGGTCTGCAGCCAGGGGGCGATGTCGCCACGGCGGTGGATGTTGTCCAGCTTGTTGGCAATCAGCAGCGTGGGAATGTTCTTGCCCAGCAGCGACAGCACGCGCGCGTCGGCCGGCGTAAAGCTGCCGGCTTCCACCACGAACAAAATCAGATCCACATCGGCAACCGCGCCCTGCACGGTCTTGTTCAGCGATTTGTTCAGCGCATTGGCATGCAGGGTCTGGAAACCGGGCGTATCCACGAACACAAACTGCGTCGCGCCGCGGGTGTGCATGCCGGTGATGCGGTGGCGCGTGGTCTGCGCCTTGCGCGAAGTGATGCTGATCTTCTGGCCAACCAGGGCGTTCAGCAGCGTGGACTTGCCCACATTGGGCTTGCCCACAATGGCGACCAGGCCACAGCGCTGGCCTTCGGCCTGTGCGCCGGGTTGGGCCAGTTTGGGCGTGCTCTTGAGCAGGCCTTCGAGCATGCTGTCCAGATCTGGCTGAGCGTCATTTGCATCACCAGCCCTCGTGGAATCTGCTTGAGCAGCTATCTTTTTAGGAGCATTCATGGTTTTGCCTTGGATTTGATGGTTTGCAGCATTGCGGCAGCTGCTGCCTGTTCACCCGAGCGGCGCGAGCCACCGATGCCGCGCTCGGTCAGGCGCAGTTCAGGAATCTCGCACTCCACGTCGAAGCTCTGTTTGTGGGCGGCGCCAATGGTGCCCACCACCTTGTACACCGGCAGCTTCATTTTGCGACCCTGTAGCCACTCCTGCAACTCGGTCTTGGCATCCTTGCCAATGGCTTCCATCTGGGGATTGATTTCCACCGCCTTGAACAGGCGGTGCACCAGGGATTGCGCGGCAGCAAACCCGGCATCCAGGTAGACCGCGCCAATGATGGCTTCCAGCGTGTCGGCCAGGATGGAGGGACGCTTTTGACCACCGGAGCGCACCTCACCCTCGCCCAGCCGAATGATCTCGGGCAGCCCCAGGTCCACTGCCAACTGGTGCAGGGTGTCCTGCTTGACCAGATTGGCGCGAATGCGGGACAGGTCGCCTTCGGGCAGCGTACCCAGACGGGCGTAAAGCAGATCGGAGACGGCCAGATTCAGCACCGAGTCACCCAGAAACTCCAGGCGCTCGTAGTGGTCGCTGGAGAAGCTGCGGTGGGTCAGTGCCTGGGTCAGCAACGCGGCATGGGAAAACTCGTGTTGCAAGCGGCGTTGCAACTCCACCAGACCAGCTGTCACGTTATTTGGATCGTCCAGCGTACTTGAGCGTCAGCCAACCCGGGCCTACCAGGTGGATCTCGCGCTGGTAGGCAAAGCTCACGACGACCTTGTCGCCTTCCTTGGTAATTTCCAGGTCCTTGCCACCTATGGAGCTGATGTTGTCAATCGCAGCGGCGTTGTCAAAAATCGTCCGGATTTCGGGCACGGAGCCGCCGCCCGCCGCCTTGTTGGCAGCCTTGGTGATGGCCTGGTATTCAATATACGTGGGAAACACCTGGGCAGCGATGACTCCGCTAACGCCGATCACCCCACCCACAAAAATCAATCCGATGAAACTAATGCCACGCTGCCTGGACTTGCTGTGAACTACCATGTGTGTATTCCCCTTTCAGTCAAAAGATCCGATGCGCTTGAGGCTTCCAAAATTCATCCAGACAAAGAAGGCTTTGCCGACGATATTTTTCTCCGGAACAAAGCCCCAATACCGAGAGTCCAGTGAATTATCGCGATTGTCGCCCATCATGAAATAGTGCCCATCCGGCACCTTGCAGGTCACACCTTCGACCGAATACAGGCAGCCGTCGCGGCCCGCAAAATTATCGGCACCGGGGATAAAGGCCGGGCGCTCATCGTCGTTGAGCAAGCGGTGCTTTTTCTCGCCCAGCGCCTCTTCATATTGCTTGAAGTAGCGCATGGCATCCTCGTCAAAGAACTCAGGCACGCTGGTCGTGGCAACGGGCTGCCCGTTGATCGTCAGGCGCTTGTTGAGATAGGCCACGGTATCGCCAGGCAAGCCGACCACGCGCTTGATGTAGTCCAGACTGGGCTTGGGCGGATAACGGAACACCATCACATCGCCACGTTTGGGCGGAGTGCCCTCCGTGATCTTGCTGTTGAGAACCGGCAAGCGCAGGCCGTAGGTGAACTTGTTCACCAAGATCAGGTCGCCCACCAGCAGAGTCGGGATCATGGAGCCCGATGGAATCTTGAAGGGCTCCACCACAAACGAGCGCAGGAAGAACACCGAAATGATCACGGGGAACAGGCCCGCCGTCCAATCCAGCCACCAGGGTTGCATCCGGATGCGGTTCTTGGCCTCGGCGATATCACCGCCGTCCACCTGGCTGATCCCCATCTTGCCCAGGTCTTCGCGACGCTTCTGGTCGGCCGCTTCCAACGAGACGGCCGCCGCTTGCCGCTGTGGCAGAAAGTAGAAGCGCTCGGCCAGCCAGTAAACACCGGTTACGACGGTGGCCAGAAACAGCAGCAGGGCAAAGTTGCCTTCAACGAATCCAAAGTACCAGGACCCGGCATACAGCACGAAGGCCCCTAAAACGGCAGATGTCAGGCCTTGCATCAGATGGTTACCCCCACACTTGTCGCTACGCGTACTGCGCTGCCCCCCAAGGGGGCCTTCGCGCCTTGGGACGGCCCGGCGGCGCTCAATCTTCCACCTGCAAAATGGCCAGGAAGGCTTCCTGGGGAACTTCGACGGATCCGACTTGTTTCATACGTTTCTTGCCTGCTTTTTGTTTTTCCAGGAGTTTTTTCTTGCGCGAAATATCGCCGCCATAGCACTTGGCGAGTACGTTCTTGCGCAGTGCTTTGATTGTCTCACGCGCAATAATGTTGGCTCCAATGGCCGCCTGGATCGCCACGTCATACATCTGACGGGAAATGATTTCGCGCATCTTGGCAACCACGGCGCGGCCGCGGTATTGGCTTTGGGCGCGGTGCAACATGATGGACAGTGCATCCACCTTTTCACCGTTCAGCAAAATATCGACCTTGACGACATCGGCGGCGCGGTATTCCTTAAACTCGTAGTCCATGGAGGCGTAGCCCCGGCTGACGCTCTTGAGCTTGTCAAAAAAGTCGAGCACGATTTCGGCCAGCGGCATTTCATACGTCAGCACCACCTGGCGGCCCTTGTAGGCCATGTTCATCTGCACGCCGCGCTTTTGATTGGCCAGCGTCATGACCACACCCACATACTCCTGTGGCATGTAGAGGTGCATGGTGACGATGGGCTCGCGGATCTCGGCCATCTTTCCCACATCGGGCATCTTGGAGGGGTTCTCCACCATGATGACTTCACCGTCGTTCTTCATCACCTGGTAGACCACGCTGGGCGCGGTGGTGATCAAGTCCTGGTCAAACTCGCGCTCCAGGCGCTCTTGCACGATTTCCATGTGCAGCAGGCCGAGAAAACCGCAGCGAAAGCCGAAGCCCAGCGCCTGCGAGACTTCGGGCTCGTAGTGCAGCGAGGCGTCGTTGAGCTTGAGCTTCTCCAGCGCGTCACGCAGCGAGTCGTATTCGCTGGCTTCGGTCGGATACAGACCAGCAAACACCTGCGGCTGGATTTCCTTGAATCCCGGCAGCGCTTCGGTGGCCGTTGCCGCAGCGCCTCCGGTTCCCTGCTTGATCAACGTGACAGTGTCGCCCACCTTGGCGGCCTGCAGTTCCTTGATGCCGGCAATGATGAAACCCACTTCACCCGCTTCCAACGAGTTTCTGGGCTGCGTAGCCGGGGTGAACACGCCCAGGCTGTCGGCGTTGTAGGTAGCGCCGGAGGCCATCATCTTGATACGCTCGCCCTTGCCCAGTCGACCATCGACCACACGCACCAGCATGACCACGCCGACATAGCTGTCAAACCAGCTGTCGATGATCATGGCGCGCAGTGGCCCATCCGGGTTGCCCTTGGGCGCGGGGATCTTGGCGACGATGGCTTCCAGAATGTCGTCGATGCCAAGTCCGGTTTTGGCCGAGCACACAATTGCCTCGGTGGCGTCAATGCCAATCACGTCCTCGATCTCGCTGCGCGCGTTGTCGGGGTCGGCATTGGGCAGGTCGATCTTGTTGAGCACCGGCAGCACTTCAACGCCGAGGTCGAGTGCGGTGTAGCAGTTCGCCACTGTCTGCGCTTCCACACCTTGCGACGCATCGACCACCAGCAGCGCACCCTCGCATGCAGACAGCGAACGACTCACTTCATACGAGAAGTCCACATGGCCTGGTGTATCAATCAGATTGAGGTTGTAGACCTGTCCATCTTTGGCCTTGTACTGCAGTGCTGCGGTCTGCGCCTTGATGGTTATCCCACGCTCTTTTTCGATATCCATCGAGTCCAGAACCTGCGCTTCCATCTCCCGTGCTTCAAGACCTCCACAGCGCTGGATCAGTCGATCCGCGAGTGTTGATTTGCCGTGATCAATGTGCGCAATAATCGAAAAATTTCTGATGTGATTCATCAACGAAAACGCTTAAGTGGTTGAATTAAAAAGAGTGAGGCAAGAAAAAAGGGCGCGTCGAATATTGACGCGCCCTGAACCAACAATCATTGGCAACTGCGATAGTTGGAGCTTCATTGTAGGCAAAAAGTCCCGAAAACAAAGCCCCAAAAAGAGCATTCCCACGTCGTTGTGGCTCAGCAACAGTTATTTTATGCACAGGTTATTAACAATATCTGGGATAAGCTTCTGCACAACTTGTGGGTGATCTGTGGATCAGCTGTGGGGGACTTGTTGCCATCCCATATGATGGATTTTTTCGAGGCCATATGCCCATAGTGGGCATTTCAGGCCTTGTATTCTAACCAAATTTCAAATTTGGTTGAAAAGTTAGCGTGCGCACACATTTATAAACAAAGAGCGACCCATATAAAAAATCTATGGGGTCGCCCTATATCTCCCCCAAAACCCACTCGGTTTCAGGGTTGTTTCGTGGTCTGGCGTATCAACGCGCGGGCTTGATGATGACAAATTGCGTCAGGTCGGCACGGCGGATGAGCACCGGCAAGGCCTTGGATTTGTCGTGCTTGGACAGAGCCACCTCAAACTCCTTCACAGACGCAACGTCGGTATTTGCCAGTGCCAGAATAATGTCACCTTCACGCAGTCCTGCCCGAGCCGCAGCGTCCACCGCACTGTCCACCCGCACGCCACCTTTGATCTTGAACTCTTTCTTCTGCGCATCCGACAGTTCACTCACGGTGAGCCCCACAGCCTGACCCACCGTCGATGCCTTGGGTTTGTCGTCACGGGCCGAGGCCTTGGCCAAAGGCTTGTCCGACTCCACTTCGGCGATGGTGATGCTCAACTCCTTCGTTGCACCGCGGCGGAATACCGAGAGCGCGCTCTTGGTGCCGGGTTTGGTGCCTCCAACCATGCGGGGCAGATCACTGGATTTTTCGATGGCCTTGCCATCAAAGCGCGTGATGATGTCACCGCCCTCAATGCCTGCCTTTTCAGCGGGCGAGCCGGGCTCAACCGCACGCACCAAGGCACCAGACGGTTTGCCCAGACCAATCGACTCCGCCAGATCCTTGCCCACAGGTTCAATCGTCACCCCGATGCGGCCCCGCGACACGCGGCCGGAGTTGCGCAACTGGTCACTCACACGCACGGCCTCGTCCATGGGGATGGCAAACGAAATGCCCATGAATCCACCCGAACGGGAATAGATCTGGCTATTGATGCCCACCACCTCCCCCCGCATATTGATCAAGGGGCCACCCGAGTTGCCGGGATTGATGGCCACATCGGTCTGGATGAATGGCAGATAGTCACCGGTATCGCGCTGCTTGGCGCTCACGATGCCGGCCGTCACCGAATTCTCCAGCCCAAAGGGTGAGCCGATCGCCATCACCCATTCACCCACGCGCAAGCGCCCCACGTCCCCAACCTTGACGGCCGGCAGGCCAGTCGCTTCGATCTTGACCACGGCCACATCGCTACGCTTGTCGGTCCCAATGATCTTCGCCTTGAACTCCCGCTTGTCGGTCAGCGTGACGAGGACCTCGTCCGCACCATCCACCACGTGGGCATTGGTCATGATGAAACCATCGGCGGTGAGAATGAAACCGGAGCCCACACCGCGGGGGTGCTCTTCTTCCTGTTGGGGGCGGTTCTGACGCGGTGCCTGACGCGGCATGTTGGGCATGGGAATGCCGAAGCGCCGGAAGAACTCCAGCATTTCTTCATCCCCGGGACCGCCCTGGGCCGAGCGGGGTGTGACCTTCTCCATGGTACGGATATTGACCACCGAGGGCCCTACCTGATCCACCAGGTCCGTGAAATCCGGCAGGACCCGCGCCGCTTGTGCATGAGCCGCTTGCATGGGTGATACCGCCACAAAAGTGACTGTGGCCATACTGAGTGCCACGAAAAAGGTGCGCAAAGGTTTGAGCATGAGACGTGTCATCTTGATACTTCCATTCAAATAATCGGTACTGTCATTGAGCAGAATTTGCTGACAGCGTTCCACATAGGGACTTATTTTTTGCGTTCAAGGGCCTGGGCAAACGCCATCAGGGTGGCCGGAGGTACTTCGCCCACTACGGTGGCCCACCAGTCGTTGATGCGGCGTGTCAGCGTATGGGTGGCGCCACCCATGTCGGTGACGCCCTCACGTTGATGGCGACGCGCATCAAAGGCTTCGACAAACAGGGAAACAGTGGCCACGCCGTCGGAAAAAATCCATTGCATGGCGCTGGATGGACTCACCCCGGCACCCGCCAGCCCCGCAACCGGGCGCTGGTAACAGCCCATGGGTTTGAAGCCATCGACCTCCTTGTGCAAACCCCAACCCTGGGCATCGGCACTGGTTTTTTGCAGATCGGGTCGCAGAACCCGGTAGCCGTCGGTATTGCCCATTTTCGACAACTTGCCGACGTTCACCGGCGCATCCAGTTGCAATTCCGAGAACGCAGCCTGTTCGAGCACCTTGCCATCCAGATCCAGGGTCTGCAACTGGATGATCAGACCCGTTTTCTTTTCACTCCATACACGGTAGCCGTAGCGCAAACGGTCTTGGGGTATCAGATGCGCTATTTCCGCGTCAAAGCCGGCAATGCGCTCGCTGCCCAGAATCTTGAGACGGTAGAAATCGCCAATCGAGGAGTCACTGGACTTGAGCAGGCTGGGAAACAGCCCCAGCGATTCACGAACCTCCGCCACAGCAACTTTCGACAACGGAAAGAAAGTGATGACCTGATCATTGCGGCGAAAGATGGCGCGCGGCGTTCCACTCAAGGTCTCAACCCGCTCCAGTTGCTGGGCACCATCACAGACATGCCAGATGCGCGCACTGGCCATATTGCCACCCGCTGACACCACAAAGGTACCGGTATACACGCTTTGCCGCGCCGCCTGGTGCACCCGCATCAACCAGGCATTCAGTGATATGTCCCCGGTCGGGATCACTTCGGAGCCCTGTGCCGCACACAGGAACCACGCCAGCACCAGGACAACGCATCGACCCAACAAGCGCATCACCGGCCAGCCCCCTCATAGGTGGCATTACGCAAAAAGCCAGCAGGAACCTGCAGAGCGGAATGTCCGCCCAATTGCCGGTGTGCAGCCATCAACTCATCCAGTTGGGGATCACGCATCATGGCTCCTGCATTGCTCTCGGCCGTGACCACCTGGGACACCGCAGGCGCATTTGGCACCGCAGCAGCCATGCGCGCATCTGCGCTCTGTCCGGTCTGGGTCCATAACCCCAGCCCCACCACACCAACTAGGGCAGTGCAGGCCGTCGCCGCCAGCATCTTCCAGCGGAAGACGGAATCATTGGCGCCGAGCTGCGCGCCCATTGGACGGGGCCCGGCAGGAGTATCTTCGACCCGATGCGGGCGCTGAGGCTCCTGCGCCAGACGCGCTTCCAGCTTCTCCAAAAACGCCAAGTCGCTACGCGTTGGCGCGAGCTCCGCACTGCGCAGCACATCGCCCACCACTTGGTACGTGTGCCAAGTCCTGATTGCTTCCCTGTCGTCCAGAAGCTCACTCACCGCCCTGGCACAGGCGTCACCTTGCAAGTCACCATCGACCAGCGCGGAGACTCGTTCCCGGGAAGTAGCATTCGCTTCATTCATATACAGATCTCACCAACGTTTTCCGCCCTGTCTATCCAACAATGGCTTCACTTTCTGCGAAATGGCCTCTCGGGCCCGAAAGATGCGTGAACGCACGGTCCCCACCGGGCAGTTCATCGCCACAGCGATTTCCTCGTAACTCAAACCTTCAATTTCGCGCAAGGTCACGGCCTGCCGCAGGTCAGCGGGCAAGTCGTCCATCGCGGCATTGACCACAGCAGCGATCTCTTTCGCAGCCAGAATCGATTCCGGCCCTTCATCGGTGATTTGTTCGTTTTTTCGCCAGGAAGTTTCATCTTCCTCGTCGTTTGCCAAAAAACTCTCTGCCACCGTGGGGTCGTGTTTAAGTTCCAACAAGAATTTCTTGGCGGTGTTGACGGCGATGCGGTACAGCCAGGTATAAAACTGGGCATCGCCCCGGAACTGGTGCAGAGCACGGTAGGCCCGCACAAAGGTCTCCTGGGAGATATCTTCCACCAGATCGACGTCGCGCACCATGCGCCCTATCAGGCGCTGGATGCGTCGCTGGTACTTCAGCACCAACAACCCGTAGGCACGTTGATCACCGGCCACAGTTCGCTGCACCAGCACCAGATCCGTGTCCTGGGGCGAGGCCGGCAGTTCGTGGCTCATGCCAGCTCCCCTGCATCAGCGGACGCATCGCCTGCGGCATCCCTCAGACTGGAGACAATCGCCCTGCGCAAAGGCGTCCAATACATATTCCCGGGGGCAGCCTCCAGCCACAGCCAGACAGGGGGCTGATCTGCTCCGCCAAGGCGCACCAGCATCACACGCTGTAGGTCCATCAGCAAGGACAAATTGCACGCTTGCGTCTTGGGGAAACCTGACCAATGCCACTGTTGGCCATCCCAACGCAATTGCCCCGACGGAGATTTCTGCCAGCCTCTAACGGCCAACAGGGTTGCGCCCAGCGCAGCACCCAAAACGGCCGCGCAACGCCAATCCCTGTTGGATGAGCTAAGGATAAAAACCAGTGCAGTGATCAACGATGCCACACTGACCAAACCAACACAGCCCAGATGCCAGCGTGACCGGCCTACCGAGACACTGACCGCAGGGGCCCGGTGCATGTCGTGTGACCGGTGTCCCGCTGCGCTCAAACGCGCTTGAACACCAGCGAGCCGTTGGTCCCGCCAAAGCCAAAGTTGTTTTTGAGCGCCACATCGATACGCATGTCGCGGGCCACATTGGCGCAGTAATCCAGGTCGCACTCGGGATCCTGGTTGAAGAGATTGATGGTCGGCGGGCTCTTCTGGTGGTGGACAGCCAACACCGTAAAGACCGACTCAATGCCCCCAGCCCCACCCAACAGGTGCCCGGTCATGGACTTGGTCGAGTTAACCACGGTCTTTTTAGCATGGTCGCCCAGTGCTGCCTTGATCGCGTTGGTTTCGTTCAAGTCACCCAGCGGTGTGGACGTGCCGTGCGCATTGAGGTAATCCACCTGATCCGCGTTGACACCGGCATTGCGCAAGGCACTCAGCATGGCGCGACGGGGACCGTCCATACTCGGGGCCGTCATATGGCCGGCATCGGCACTCATGCCAAAGCCCGCCAATTCGGCATAAATCTTGGCGCCGCGTGCCACCGCGTGCTCGTATTCTTCAAGCACCAGCACGCCAGCGCCTTCGCCCAGCACAAAACCATCACGGTCCTTGTCCCAGGGGCGCGATGCGGTGGCGGGGTCGTCATTGCGGGTGGAGAGCGCACGCATCGATGCAAACCCGCCAATGCCCAGCGGCGACACGGTGGCTTCGGAGCCACCGGCGATCATCACATCGGCATCGCCGTATTCGATCATGCGCCCGGCGTCACCGATGCAGTGCAAACCGGTGGTGCAAGCCGTGACGATCGCAATATTGGGTCCCTTGAAGCCGTAGCGCATGGACACATGACCCGCGATCATATTGATGATGGTGGCGGGAACAAAAAAGGGCGAAATGCGCCGCGGACCGCGGTTCACATATTCGGTGTGCATGTTCTCGATCAGAGGCAGGCCACCAATACCGGAGCCGATCACACAGCCTATGCGTGTGGCCTCTTCTTCGCCGAGCGCGTCACCCGTGGGCAAACCCGCATCGACCACAGCCTGCATGGCGGCTGCGATGCCATAGTGGATGAACGTATCCATCGTGCGCGCTTCCTTGGTGCCGATGTAGGCATCCAAGTTGAAATTGCGCACCTCTCCGGCAATCTGGCAGGAGAAGGCGGACGCATCAAATCGGGTGATCGTTCCAATGCCAGACTTGCCGGCGATGATGTTGGCCCATGCCTCGTCTACCGTGTTTCCAACGGGACAGACACAACCCAAACCTGTGACAACAACGCGACGACGGGACATAGCAATCAGTTTTCAGCAGTTGGTCAAAAAAAAGCCGTTTGCAACGGCCATGTTACGGACCGGCAGACACGTGGTTTTTGACCGCGCCTGCCCGAATCCAATCAACACCGCAATGCGGCGAAAAGCCCGATCAGGCTTTCTTGTGGGTGTTCGCGTAATCGATCGCGTTTTGCACGGTGGTGATTTTTTCCGCGTCTTCATCGGGAATTTCAATTCCAAACTCGTCTTCCAACGCCATCACCAATTCAACGGTGTCCAGAGAATCAGCACCCAGATCGGCCACGAAGGCTTTTTCGTTGGTTACTTGAGACTCTTCCACACCGAGCTGCTCGGCAATGATTTTTTTGACGCGGACTTCGATATCGCTCATGGCTTCCCTCTAAGGGTTGTAAAAGAATCCGTAATTTTACCCGCGCTTAGAGAATGAACTCTAACCGGGTAGCCGAACGGAGAAATCGGCTGATTTTTGGTCGTTACATGTACATGCCACCATTGACGTGCAGTTCCTGCCCCGTCACGTAGCTGGCTTCAGGAGCCGCCAAGTATGCAACAGCATGCGCTATGTCCGCCGGCTTGCCTAGGTGCCCCAGCGGAATCTGACCCAACAAAGCCTTTTGCTGGTCTTCATGGAGACTGGCGGTCATATCGGTCTCAATAAACCCGGGCGCAATACAGTTGACCGTGATGTTGCGCGAACCCAGTTCACGCGCCAGCGCGCGCGTCATGCCCGCCACGCCGGCTTTGGCCGCTGCGTAATTTGCTTGCCCAGCGTTGCCGGACGCCCCCACCACCGAGGTGATATTGATGATGCGTCCATAGCGCTGCTTCATCATGGTGCGCATGACCGACCGGCTCATGCGGAATACGCCTTTGAGGTTGGTATCCATCACGGCATCCCAATCCTCGTCTTTCATGCGCATGGCCAGGTTATCGCGGGTAATGCCTGCGTTGTTCACCAGCACCTGCAAACCACCGTACTCTTTGACGATGGCATCCACGAGCGCATCTCCAGCCGCTGCCTGGGTCACATCCAGCGTGCGGCCAGAGCAGCCATCAAAGACGGACAAGGCTTCAGCTATCTTCGCCGCACCGGCTTCCGTGGTTGCGGTGCCAATCACTTTCAGCCCCTTACGAGCCAGATCCAGGGCAATGGCGGCACCAATACCGCGAGACGCCCCGGTAACCAACGCGACCTGACCTTCAAATTTCATGTGATTCATGCCAATGCACCTTTGGTATCTTGCAGGCTCGCGGGATCAAAAAGCGCCAAGCCAGTCAACTCCGGGTCGATCCGCTTGACCAGTCCAGCCAATACCTTTCCCGGACCGCATTCCACAAGGGTCGTCAAACCCCGGGCCTTGATGGCCTGCACGCACTCCACCCAGCGCACAGGACCAAAAGCCTGACGGTACAAGGCGTCACGAATGCGGTCGGCATCAACTTCCACAGCTACGTCGATATTGTTGATCAGCACAATCTGCGGGGATTCAAATTCGATGGACTCCAGACGCTCTTTCAACTTTTCAGCGGCGGGCTGCATCAAACGGGAATGAAAAGGGGCCGATACCGGCAGCGGCAACGCCCGCTTTGCACCGTTGGCCTTGAGCACCTCGCACGCCTTCTCCACCGCAGCCTTGCTTCCGGCAATAACAGTTTGGCCCGGGTCGTTGAAATTGACCGCTTCGACTACTTCACTGGAATCCGGACCAAAAGATTGGGTGACTTCGGCACAACCGGCCAGAACACGGGCGGCGTCCATACCCAAAATGGCAGCCATCGCGCCAACGCCAACGGGCACCGCCGCCTGCATGGCCTGAGCGCGCAACCTCACCAGGGGCGCGGCCTGCGCCAGGGTCAGCGCGCCCGCCGCGACCAAGGCCGTATATTCACCCAGCGAGTGGCCGGCCACCGCCATCGGTGCAATACCCACTTCTGACATCCAGACCCGGTAGGCGGCCACACCGGCAACCAGCATGACGGGCTGGGTGTTGGTCGTCAGGGCCAGCGCTTCCTTCGGACCGTTATGAATCAGCCCGCCAATGTCTTCACCCAATGCGTCGGACGCCTCAAGCAAGGTCTCGGCCACCACAGGATGATCACCCCACGCATCGAGCATTCCAACCGATTGCGATCCCTGCCCAGGAAATAAAAAAGCAAACTGTTTCATAATAAAATTTATGGGTAAAAGGCCTGCAGCCCCCGTCAAACCAGCGCAAGCAGCTACAAAATAAGGAGCAATGCACCCCAGGTGAAACCGCCGCCCACGCCTTCGAGGAGGAGCGTCTCACCCGTCTTCACCTGGCCGGAGCGCACGGCTGCGTCCAGCGCCAAGGGAATGGATGCAGCCGACGTGTTGCCATGCTGGTCCACTGTCACCACCACTTTGTCCATGGACATCTTGAGCTTGCGGGCCGTGCTCTGCATGATGCGAATATTGGCCTGATGCGGAACCAGCCAGTCAATGTCTGCTTCGGTCAAATGCGCTTTCGCAAGCGTCGCGCGAGCCGCGTCTTCCAGCAGTCCCACGGCCAGTTTGAAGACGGCTTGTCCGTCCATTTTCAGCAGGGGATTGCCCGATATGCCGCCACCCGACACATGCCCTGGAACGCACAGAATATCCACATACTTGCCGTCAGCACGCAAATCGCTGGCCAAAATGCCGGGCGTCTCGGAAGCTTCCAGAACTACGGCGCCCGCTCCATCACCAAACAACACACACGTGGTGCGATCCGTGAAATCCAGAATACGGGAAAAAACCTCTGCACCAATCACCAGGGCACGGGTGGCTGCACCCGACTTGATCATCGCATCGGCAATGGTCAGCGCGTAGATAAAACCACTGCAAACCGCCTGGACATCAAATGCTGCACAACCATTGGCACCCAGCTTGTTTTGCAGAATGCACGCGGTCGACGGGAAAACCATGTCGGGCGTGGAAGTGGCAACAATGATGAGGTCAATATCCTGTGCGGTACAACCCGCCGCCTGCAGTGCATTTTTTGCGGCTTCCAGCCCCAGGTCGCTGCTGAAAACACCGTCGTCGGCGAAATGGCGGGCGCGGATGCCTGTGCGCGCCACAATCCATTCATCGGAGCTTTCAACGCCCTTGCATGCCAGCTCTGCAACCAGATCGGCATTGGTCAACCGACGTGGCGGAAGATAACTGCCTGTGCCTGTAATACGCGAATATCGTTTCATGGTGGGGAGTAGTAGCGCCCGTTGAGGCTATTGCTGGTTGTCAGCTGCCGCCAGAAGCGGTGCTGCGTGCGCAATGCGAACCTGAACGCGGTCGACCAAGTTATTACGGGCTGCATCATACGCCCGACTCAAAGCGTTCCCGAACGCGAGCACATCGGCCGAGCCGTGGCTTTTGAATACCAGTCCACGCAAGCCCAACAGTGCGGCCCCGTTGTAACGACGGTGGTCAACGCGATTTTTAAGTGCATTTAAAACGGAATAAGCCGCAATTGCCGCTAGTTTCGTGAAAATATTGCGGGAAAACTCGGCCTTGAGAAAATTCCCGATCATGGAAGCCAGGCCTTCACTGGTCTTCAAGGCCACATTCCCGACAAATCCGTCGCAAACCACGATATCCACGGTTCCCTTGAATATATCGTTGCCTTCGACGTTGCCAAAAAAGTTTAAATCTCCCGATTTACCGGCAGATCGCAACAACTCACCCGCTTTTTTGATAACTTCGTTGCCTTTGATCGCTTCTTCGCCGATGTTGAGCAAACCCACCGTAGGTGACTCTTTTCCATTCAGCACAGAAACAAGGGCCGAACCCATCACGGCAAACTGCAACAAATGCTGCGCTGAGCAGTCCACGTTGGCACCCAAATCCAGTACGGTGGTCGCGCCACCCGTGGCATTGGGAATTTGCCCGGCAATGGCCGGCCGCTCGATACCGTCGATCGTTTTCAGGATGTAGCGGGAGATAGCCATCAGGGCACCTGTATTGCCGGCAGATACCGCCGCCTGAGCATTCCCATCCTTCACCTGCTGGATGGCAACACGCATGGACGAGTCTTTTTTCTTGCGCAGCGCAATTTCCAAAGGGTCGTCCATCGTGACCACTTCGCTGGCGGTCACGATGCTGGCGCGCGGGTGAACAAACGCACCCACCTGGTCAGGCAAACCCACCAGGATCAGAGCGGCATCGGGATGCTGATCAAGAAAATTTCTGCACGCGGGAAGCGTCACCTGGGGTCCGTGGTCACCCCCCATGCAGTCAACAGCGATTGTGATCATGGGGGAAACACCCAGAAGTGAGGGAAATCAGGCAATGACCAAAGGCCATAAATAACAAAAGCCCGTCGCTACAGAAACTGTAGCTTCGGGCTTTGAACAAATCAGCGCGTTCAGGCTTCGGATTTGGTCTTCAGCACCTTGCGTCCACGGTAGAAACCAGTGGGGCTGATGTGGTGACGCAAATGCGTTTCGCCTGTGGTGGATTCCACGGCGATGCCGGGAACTACCAAAGCATTGTGTGAACGGTGCATACCGCGCTTGGAAGGTGACTTTTTGTTTTGTTGGACGGCCATGTTCCGCTCCTGGGCAAAGGTGTTGCGCAGGTCGCAACACTGGGGTTAGTAAAAACGCGTCAACTTGTCCACGCGAAGCCTTAGATTATAGCGCAGAGACGACAAGTCAGTCTCAGCTCTTTTTCTTCAACTGTTCGAGCACCGCAAACGGATTCGGTTTTTCACTGGATTCCTCAACAAAATCAGCGTCTGCCACGCGCAGCTTGACAGGCTCGGGGCACACGTCGTGCTTGGGCACGGCGGGCAAGGCCATCAACAACTCGTCTTCAATCAACTCCAGCAGATTGAAGTCCCGGCTCAAGACCAGCACATCCTCTTCCGATGCTTCGTCTTCCACGGCGGCCGCATCTTCGGTTGCCACAAAGCGAAATTCCCGCTCAAAGGAAACCGGTACATCCACCGGGCCCAGGCATCGCTGGCAGATCATGGGCAGAGCCACCTCCGCCGATAGCTGCAGCCAGACTTGCGCGTTGGGGGCACCGTCCGGGCGTGTCATGCCAGTGGCCGCGAAATGCAATGGCACCTCACCGGCTTCGCCCTGGGCTTCCTCCATCAGGCGGCCAAAGCGCGCCAGACGCTCTTCTCCTTCGATTAATCCGGCCGATCGGGCGAAGGCATCCATATTCAAGTGCTGGGCGTCGTAGTCATGTTTCATGCGCGCAGTGTAAGAGAATCGGGGCATGCCTGACATTACCAACAGAAAACTCATCCTGGGATCCACCTCCGCCTATCGGCGGGAGTTGCTGGAGCGACTGCGCGTCCCTTTTTCCATCGAATCGCCCCATGTCGATGAATCTCCATTGCCCGGCGAGCTGCCTGCCGACCTGGCCCGCCGTCTGGCCTTGGCCAAGGCGCAGGCGGTTGCGGCACGTTTCCCCGATTGCGTGGTGATTGGATCGGACCAGGTCGCCGACCTCGATGGGCAGCCCTTGGGTAAACCAGGCACCCACGACCGCGCCGTTGCTCAGCTACGCCAAATGCGCAGCAGAACGGTCATTTTCCAGACTGCAGTCGCCGTGGTGTGTTTGCAAAGTGGCTTTTGTCAGCAGGCACTGGCGCCGGTTCGTGTGACATTTCGCGCGCTCTCCGACGAAGAAATCGAGAGCTATCTTTTGACCGAGGAGCCATATGACTGCGCAGGCAGCGCCAAAAGCGAAGGGCTGGGCATCACGCTTCTGGAGCAAATAGACAACGACGATCCGACCGCACTGATTGGTTTACCACTCATTCGTACCAGCCAGATGCTGCGGGCAGCCGGTATCCGCTTGCTGCAACCCGTGACGAGAACCGCATGAATACTCCGACACCCCCCGCCACGGCACGCGGCGCAACGCCGGGGACCCTGTATCTGGTGCCCGCTCCGCTGGACTTTGGCTGCAGCAGTCAGGTGCACCTGGACCAGGTCATGCCCTCAGGAACCCTGGAAATCGCTGCAACGCTGAAACACTGGGTGTGTGAAAACGCCAAGTCCACCCGCGCATACCTGAAACGCATCGGTGAAACGCACCCACTCTGTGTGCCGCTGCAATCGATGCAACTGCAGGAATTGCCGCATGAGGTTCACAAGAAGGGAGATCACCAGGGGCACTTTGACGCGCGCCACCTGCTTCAAGCTGCATTGCAGGGTGAGGACGTGGGACTGGTCAGTGAGGCCGGGATGCCCGCCGTTGCCGACCCGGGTTCATCGGTGGTGCGCGCTGCACACGATCTGGGAATTCGGGTGGTGCCCCTAGTAGGACCCGTTTCGCTCTTGCTGGCATTGGCAGCCAGCGGCCTCAGCGGCCAGAATTTCGCCTTCGTGGGCTACGTACCCAGTACGCCGGCAGAACGCAACCCGCGTATTCGCGAACTGGAGTCGCTGGCGCTCAAGACCGGGCAAACCCAGTTGTTTATTGAAACACCCTACCGCAACGCGGCCTTGCTGCAAGCCCTGCTGCAAAACCTGCAGCACAACACCCGGCTGGCCACAGCCAGCGGCTTGACCTTGGTGCAGAGCACCTGCCACAGCGACCTGGTCAAGCACTGGAAGCAAAAACCGTGGACTGTGGACAATTCCACCCCCACGGTATTTGCCATCGGCCGCTGAAAGAGGCCTTTCAGGCCGGGTTTAGCGAAGCGCTGGCAGCGATCGAATGGCGTGAACGGCGCCCTCGCCCATGGAGGCGCCGAAGCGCTTGACCAGCCGCTCGGCCACGTTATCGCGGCGGGTGTAGTCGACCAGATCCTCGGCCTTGACCACTTCCCGCGCCACAAAGTCCAGGTTGCCCAACTGGTCCGCCAGACCCATGTCGATCGCCTGCTGGCCCGTCCAGAACAAGCCGCTGAACGTTTCTGGCGTTTCCTTGAGGCGGCTGCCGCGACCGGCCTTCACCACACTGATGAATTGCTGGTGAATCTGGTCCAGCATGGCCTGGGCGAACACGCGCTGTTTATCGGTCTGCGGGCTGAACGGATCCATAAATCCCTTGTTTTCACCGGCGGTCATGAGGCGACGTTCCACGCCCAGCTTGTCCATCAAGCCGGTGAATCCAAAACCATCCATCAGCACGCCAATGCTGCCCACCACACTGGCTTTGTCGACAAATATCTTGTCAGCACCCACGGCGATGTAATAGGCAGCAGAAGCACAGGTTTCTTCCACCACCGCATACAGCGGCTTCTTGTGCAACGCCTTCAGGCGGATAATTTCATCGTTGATGATGCCGGCCTGCACCGGGCTGCCGCCAGGTGAGTTAATCAGCAGCACAACCGCCTGCGCGCCCTTGTCTTCAAAAGCGCCACGCATGGCGGCGACGATCAGCTCGGCACTGGCCTCGGAACCGGATGCAATTTCCCCCTGAATTTTGACCACCGCCGTATGGGGCGTGGTGATGTCCGCACTCGTGCCTCCGCGCTCCATGCCAACCCACACCAACAGTGCCAGAAACACCAGCCAGGCCAGGCGAATGCCGTTACGCCACCGGCGCGCCTGGCGCTGCTCGGTGATTCCCGCCATGGCCAACCTTTCCAGGGTTGCGCGCTCCCAGCCAGCTGCTTCGGACACTTCCGCATTTGCTACATTTTTTGTAGCTGCTCGCGCAGCATCCGCGGGGGCTTGGGGCATATTTGATGCTGAATCAGCAGGAGGAGGCGTATTGAAGTCGGTCATTTCAGAATTCGAGAGGTTTCAGGTTGTAGGCAGTATGCCAGTGGACGACGCCGTCCTGTTCCGTCAGGGCTATCTTGATCAGCCCGCCGCGGCAGGGGCCACCCCGGCATTCACCCGTATCCGGGCGGTACATTGCGCCATGGGTAGCGCACATCAGGCTTCGGCCCGTGCTGTCAAAAAAACGGTTGGGCTGGTAGTCCATTTCCATCGGTACGTGGGCACACTGGTTCAAATAGGCGTGCGCACGGCCCTCGAACCGGATGGCAAACCCGCGAGCCGAGCGCCCACAGTACAGGACATCAAAGGGAACGGCGTCCCCACTGTCGATCAAATCGCGGGAATTGCACAGGGGAATGGCATCCTGTAGTTCGGTCATGCTTTTTTTCCGCTCCCGCAATCAGGCGTTGGCCAACAACCAGGCGTGCAACTCGGCAACCGAGTGCGCAACAAACCGGGGATCCAGCGCATCAAATGCCGCCGGCTCATGGGCACCGTAGCTCACGCCCACACTGGGGCAGCCCGCATTCAATGCCATCTGCAGGTCGTGCGTGGTGTCGCCGATCATCAGAACCCGGTGCGCCTCCACCCCCAACTCCTGCATCAACTCCTTCAGCATCAAAGGGTGGGGCTTGCCTGCCGTTTCATCCGCCGTACGCGAACTGTCAAACACGCCGTGGAGTTCGACCGCCAGCAGGGTGTCGTCCAGCCCGCGCCGACTCTTTCCGGTTGCCACCGCCAGCAAATGGTTGCGCGTCTTCAGGTCAGCCAGCATGGGAAGCACGCCCGCAAACAGGCTGATGTCATTCTGATGGGCCATGTAGTGGTGCTTGTAGCGTTGCCCCAATTCCGGGTACTTGCCGGGAGGCACATCCGGTGCCGCGTGGGCCAATGCCTGCATCAGACCCAAGCCAATGACGTACGAGGCATCCTGGTCACTGGGCCGCTTGCCGCCCACATCCACCACCGCCAACTGGATGCAGCGGGTGATGATGGCAGTGGAGTCAAACAGAGTGCCGTCCCAATCGAAGGCAATCAGATCAAATTGGCGGGAACGGTCAGGCGATCGAATGGCTTGCATGGTGTGTGAGGGCATAGAGAGGGTGAAAATTCAGGCCGGGGTGCCCGCTTGCGCTGCTTGCGGCAGCACCCGGGTGAGAAATTGCGCCAGCTCTTCAGGCAAGTCTGCCAGCAACTCCATTCGGGCGCCCGTGGCGGGATGGTTGCACTGCAGACGCCAGGCATGCAAAAACATGCGTTTGAGCGACACCGCCACACCCGTGCGCGCCAGTGCCTTGTTGTGCTCAAAGTCACCATACTTGTCATCGCCCGCAATCGGCATACCCTCGGACGCCAGGTGCACCCGAATCTGGTGGGTGCGGCCGGTTTTGATGGTCACCTCCAGCAGGGAATAGCCGCGCCTGGGAGGCTCTGCAGGCTTGGTCGCGCCCTTGGAGGCTGCTCCAGCCATGTCACTGGCCGCGCGGACTTTGACCAGTGTCAAGGATTGCATCCCATCCGGATCGTCTTTGGACACCACCTTGACCCGGCGCTCCCCATCAGGCAACAGGTATTTGTGCAGCGGCTTGTCCAGCACCTTCTTGTTCGCAGGCCATTGCCCCAGTACCAATGCCAAGTAGGTTTTGCCGGTTTCACGGTCGCGAAACTGGTCCTGCAGGTTGACCAAGGCACTGCGCTTTTTGGCCACCAGCAAAATGCCGCTGGTCTCCCGGTCCAGCCGGTGCACCAGCTCCAGAAACTTGGCTTGGGGGCGCGCCATGCGCAGTTGTTCAATCACGCCAAAGCTTACGCCCGAGCCGCCATGCACGGCTACCCCGGCGGGCTTGTTGATGGCCATGAATGACTCGTCTTCAAACAAGACAACAAAATTGCGTGCCGGGGCATGGCTGGCAACCTGCTCCGCCATGGCCTGGGCTTTTTCGGCGACGCGCTCCGATATGCGAACCGGCGGCAGGCGCACGACGTCACCGGTGTTCAGGCGCGAATCGGCACTGGCGCGGCCTTTGTTAACCCGTACTTCCCCACTGCGAATGATCCGGTACACATGGGTCTTGGGCACGCCCTTGAGCTGGCGCATCAAAAAATTATCCAGGCGCTGCCCGGCGCCGTTCTCGTCAACGGTCACTGATTGCACCTGGGGCGGCGGGGTTGGGGTTTGCGTGGGGGTGGCCCGAAGGGGTTTGACCCCTATAATGTGTTTCACTAGCGACGCGCTGTAAGTGGTTGATTTGTCTGGAGTTTAGTCCACACGCCAATGACAGCCGCGCTGGAAGGTCGATGCCGCCGCGTTGCACCGCATGCAAATCACACGCCAGATGCCTGTGATGGCATGCACAAGACGCGGTCAAGCCGGCGAATTGAAACACTGATACGGAATACCCACAGTTTGCAGACTCTTCGTCTGCAAACGGAATGAAGCGAGATGTTTGTGTTGATGAGCCTGATGAACCTGTGCCTCCGGAGCGTTTACGCCCCGGTTTTTGGCATGAATCAGCCATTAGCCCCCGTGAAACGGGCGCAACCAGCTATTAATTTGATAGCAAATTCACAAACACACCCTCTCGCTCCCCTCCACGCGCCAACGCTTCGCTCACGCATGTGAGTGGAAGTTCTCCGGCAATTCCTCCTCATTTCAGTTCGTCAGTTCAGGTATCAAAAGCCCGCATTGGGCATGTACAACTGATGAAGGACGCACTCCATGAAACGGATGCTTATCAACGCCACGCAGGCTGAAGAACGCCGCCTGGCCATCGTCGACGGACAAAAACTCCTCGACTACGAAATCGAAATCGAAGGGCGCGAACAGCGCAAGGGCAATATCTACAAGGCCGTCGTCACGCGCGTCGAGCCCTCGTTGGAAGCCTGCTTCGTTGACTACGGTGAAGACCGCCACGGTTTCCTGCCGTTCAAGGAAATCTCCCGGATGTATTTCAAGGAAGGTGTCTCTGCCTCCCAGGCCCGCATCCAGGACGCCATCAAGGAAGGCCAGGAACTGCTGGTCCAGGTCGAAAAAGAAGAACGTGGCAACAAGGGTGCGGCCCTGACCACCTTTGTCTCGCTGGCCGGCCGCTACGTGGTGCTGATGCCCAACAACCCCCGTGGTGGTGGCGTGTCCCGCCGCATCGAGGGCGAAGACCGCGCCGAACTGAAGGAAGCGCTGGACCAGTTGGAATACCCCAACGGCATGTCCATCATCGCCCGCACCGCCGGTATCGGCCGCAGCGCGCCCGAACTGCAGTGGGACCTGAATTACCTGTTGAAACTGTGGTCGGCCATTGACGGTGCAGCCAAGGGTGGCAAGGGTGCCTACCTGATTTACCAAGAGTCTTCTTTGGTGATTCGCGCCATCCGCGATTACTTCAACCACGACATCGGCGACATCCTGATCGACACCGACGACGTGTACGAGCAGGCCCAGCAGTTCATGGCCCACGTCATGCCCGAACACGCCGCGCGTGTGAAGCGTTACCGTGACGACGCCCCGCTGTTCAGCCGCTTCCAGATCGAACACCAGATCGAATCCGCCTACGCCCGCACGGTGCAGTTGCCCTCCGGCGGCGCCATCGTCATCGACCACACCGAAGCGCTGGTGTCCGTCGACGTGAACTCGGCCCGCGCCATCAAGGGCGGCGACATCGAAGAGACTGCCACCCGCACCAATCTGGAAGCCGCTGACGAAGTGGCCCGCCAGATGCGTCTGCGCGATTTGGGTGGCCTGATCGTCATCGACTTTATTGACATGGAAGAGTCCCGCAACCGCCGCGAAGTGGAAAACCGCTTGCGCGACGCGCTGCGCCAGGACCGTGCCCGCGTGCAGTTCGGCACCATCAGCAAATTTGGTTTGATGGAAATGAGCCGCCAGCGCCTGCGCCCGGCACTCAGTGAAGGTGCATCCATTCCCTGCCCGCGTTGCGGCGGTTCCGGCCACATCCGTGACACCGAATCCAGCGCTCTGCAGATTCTGCGGATCATCCAGGAAGAGTCACTGAAGGACAGCACCGCCTCCGTGCTGTGCCAAGTGCCTGTCGATGTCGCGTCGTTCCTGCTGAACGAAAAGCGCTCCGAAGTCGCCAAGATTGAGTTGAAGCAACGCATCAACGTGCTGCTGGTGCCCAATAAAACACTGGAAACACCCAACTACAAGCTGGAGCGCCTGAAACACGACGACCCTCGCCTGGACAACATCGACGCCAGCTACAAATTGGCCGACGAGATCGAAGACCCGACCAGCGTGACCCGCCGTTCGCAAGAGCCCACCAACAAGCAGACGCCCATCATCAAGGGCGTGTTGCCGGATGCTCCCGCACCCATCGCGCCGCCGAAGCCCGTGGCACCGGTCCAGCAGCCGGCTGCGGCACAACATCGTCCGCACCCGGTCGCCGCTACCAAGCCCGCAGAAACCGGCTTCTTTGCCTGGCTCAAGCGCCTGTTTGGCGGTGACGCAGCACCGGCCCCGGTCAAGCCCGTGGTCGCGCCGGTTCCCAAGCAACCGGAAAACCGTGACGGCCGCAACAACCGCGATGGCAATCGCAAGCCTGGCGAAGGCCGTGGCGAGGGTCGCAACAACGAGCCCCGCGGCGAGGGCCGAGGCCCGCGCGGTGAAGGACGTGGTGAGGGACGTGGTCGTGGTGGCCGAGGCGGACGGGGTGGTGAACGCCAGGGTGGCGCACAACGCGAACGCTTTGACGCCGAAGGCAAACCGTTGAACGCAGACGTCAACCTGCAAGCAGGTGTCGCAACAACAGCAGGCGAAGGCAACCGCCAGGAGCAACGCCCAGACCGTGGCCCACGGTCTGAGCGTGGTGATCGGGGTAGCCGCGGTGGCCGTGGTGGCGAACGCAACGAGGGCAGTGAGCGTGGCGAACCCCGTGCCGATGCAGCCCCCGGCGCTGAGGACACAGGCGCCGGCCAGAACCGCGAGCCCCGCGAAGGCCGCAATGAAGGCCGTGGCGAAGGTCGCGGTGAAAGCCGCAACGGCCGTGGCCGCAATGGCCGTGGTCCGCGCCCCGAAGGCGAAGCCCGCTCCGGCAATGGCGAAGGCCAGCAATCCCAGTTGGGTTTTGCCGACACTGAGCCCACGGTCGGCGAAGTCAGTGCAGAAGGCCAGCAGGCTGCCATGGACGGCAACCCTCAGGCCGGCACGCCGCGCAATGAAAACGGTGAACCCCGCGAGAAGCGCCAGCGCGACCGCTACGGCCGTGAGCGTGGCCCGCGCGGTGAGCGTGGTGAACGCGAGGAGCGTCCTGATCTGCGTATCCCGGCCAGTGCGCCCCAAGACGCTGAGGCATCTCCTGACGTAACAGAAGCTGTGGTTGCGTACCAAGCCCCAGCCCAGGCAGCCGCTGAACAAGCAACCCCCGTTGTCGCTGCGCCCGCAGCAGCACCGGTGGCATCTACTGCCAGCCGTGCACCGGCTTCACTGGCAGCTGGTATGCCCAAGGTAACGTCGTACGCCTTGCCGACCGATACGCTGCTGGATGTCGCACAACAATCCGGCCTGCAGTGGGTTAACTCGGATATGGCCAAGATTGAGGCCGTGCAGGCGGCCATTGCTGCTGAGCCCAAGCCCATCCACGTACCGCGTGAGCGCCCTGCTCCGGTCGCCATCGACACGAGCCCACTGGTGCTGGTCGAGACCAAACGCGACCTGCGTGACATGACGCTGCCTTTTGAACAGCCGCCGGCTGCCTGATGTGCACAACAGCCCCGCAGATGCCGGGGTTGCGAATGAAAAAGGGGCCAAATGGCCCCTTTTTCCATGGTGGGAAATCCGCCTAGAACAAATCGACAGCTCCCACCTTGATGGCATCGCCGAACAATCCTTTGCGCACCAACTCATCGTGGCTGTGGACCTGATTGCGGCCATGCCGCTGGGCGTAGTCCACCGCGCGTTGAGCCCGCTCCAGCGTGGTGTTGGGTGAGTCCTCGGCCGTCACGCGGGTGAAGCCTGCACAGGCTGTGATACGGCCAACCTGAGGAAAATTGAACTTCTCCATGTTGCCGCGAAAGCGCTCGAATGCTGCCAGCACCAGTGCCTCTTCGGGGCAGTGCATCAGGACAGCAAACTCTTCCCCACCCAGGCGGTAGATGCGGTCATAGGTGCGGAAGGTGTTGTTCATGATGCGCGCCACCAGCAGCAACACCTCTTCGGCAATCAGGTGCCCGCTCTTGTCCGTGATGACACTGAAGTCGTCCACCGTGACGGTACCCAGCCAGTAGTTGGGCGGGACCCGGTGGCGACGCTCGGCCACCGGCAGGACACTGGCCTCCAGCACGCCGGTTTCACCTTCCAGCCCGTGATCCATCTCCTCCAGTACGGCGCTGTAAAAGGTGTCGTCCAACGCCTTGCGGTTGAGCAGCCCGGTCAGGGCGTCGCGGTCGCTGTAGGCCAGCAGTTTGTACATGTTGCGAAACACATGCACCATGTCGTCAATCACCTGCAGCTGTCCCTCTGACAAGGGTGAACCGGAATGCACCTCCACCACACCTTCATCGTCGTTGGCGTTACCGGAAAACAGAGGCATGTAGCTGATGCGGGGGCCATCTTCGCCGGCCCATGCGTACTCGACCAGAGTGCGTTCCAGCAGGCAGCGCAGCCGGTCACGTTCGTCGGCCAATTCGCGCAAAGTCTGAAAATCCACCCGCAAGGGATCGACCACCTTGCCGCCCCCCCGTACATCGAGCGAAGCCACCTCCAGCCAGCGCTTCACGCCCTCTTCACTCACCACCCGCGCGATGACGACACGGTCTATGCGCAACAGGTCAATCAGCCCTTTGGCAAGGGTCAGATCCAGCAACTCCCGATCACGGTGGTCGGTCAGTTTGATGATGTGTTCGGTGAGTGTAGCCATGATCACATAATAGCCCTGAATGTGGGCACCGTCACCTTTTCGCTGCCTCCCGATAGGCCTCTGCGACGGCCGGCACATCCTGCCGCTGTTCGGCCAATTCAGCCAAGGCCAGCCAGGTATCCCGGCGCAATTCGGATTCAGGCAGGATGGACAGAGACTGCTTGAGCAACTGCTGGGCCTTGCCCCACAAGCGCAGGCGCATGCAGACCACGCCTGCGAGGTACTGCAGCACAGCATCGCGCGGGTTGGCCATTTGTGCCGACTCAATGCGGGTCAGCCACGCGGTATCCAGCTCCCCACCCGTTGCGGCAAAACCGCGCTCCAGCACCCGTGCCAGCCGAACACGCTGTGCCAGGGAAAGCGCCTCGTAACTCTGCACCATGCTATCCCAGACCGGCAACACCCATTGCCGTGATAGCGCCACATCGCCCCCATGGGCGAGCAGCCGCTCAGACGCCTCACAGGCAACTTCAGGGATGCGCTGTTCGGCAGTGTCCAGGGCGTCCCAGGCGCGCTGAATCTGTACCCCATCGTGCGCCGAGCGGATCAACTCAATAGCCAGTCCCCGCGCAATGCTCTTGCCAGCTGACCCGGAAAACGCCCTATGCTTGGCCAGCAGACGTGCCGTCTCCAGCGCCACCAGCAACTGCCCGGCCTGTCGGGCAGCTCGGAATCGCAAGCGCAAGGCCACGGTTCGCCGCGCCGCGCCCTGAGGCAACTGGTCCAGCCATTGGATGGCGGCCACCGCATCACGGTCATCCAGTGCCCAGCGTGCGCCCCGAAGCTGGACGCCTTCGCGTGCTTCCTGGGCATCGCGACTCGCCGCTTCCGCCAGCGCCTTCTGGAAGTGCTCGTCGCGCATGGTTCGATTTTGAAGTGCATGGGCACTCTCGGCCGCCAGCAGATGCGACAACGTGCGCAGGCGCGCACCATGGGTCAGGCGCTCACCCCGCCGCTGCACCGCTTCTTCCAGCGAAATCACCAACTCTGCGGCCTTGCGGGCACGAATGAAACGCCCAGATACCAGATGTGACAGGGACTCCAGCAACGCGGTGTACATGGCGCGCTCGCTTTGCAGCAGACGCCAGCGGCGTGCCTGCTGGGGGATGCTCGTCAGGGCCGACAAGGCCCGCATGGCCAGATGCAGGATCACAAAGCTGCCGGCCAGCAGCAGCAGAAACAGATTCAGTGACAGATCCACCCGATGGGGCGACCAGAACAGGGTCACCGTGGCGTGGTTGTCGCCGGCAAACAGCGCACTTGCCACCGCGATTGCGAATAGGGCCGTCAGCCACAGAGCAGCCCGCATGGTCAGCGTCCTGCAGCCGCTGTGGACAGCGCCGCCAGGGTGTCATCGACCCGGGGCAACTCCAAAGCCTTCATCTGCCCACGCACCTGTTGCAGCAGATTGGCTGCGGTCTGGGTTTTGCGCGATGAGGCATCAAAATACCGCCCAAGGGAAACCGACGCAGATCCCAGATCGGAACGGACCGCATCAATCTGGCGCGACAGCAAGCCTAGTCGCGCATTGAGCAGTTTGAGTTTGAGGTTTTCGCGCAGGAAGAATGACTGTTCTGGCGACAGCAGGGCGGCGTCTGGGTCTTCAATGCGACTGACCCGCACCAGGTTGCGCACTTCCTCGCCCACCAACTGCCCCATGCGCACCCACCAGTTGGTCACGGTTTCCTCAGGTTTGCGCTTGATCGCCTCGTTGCTGCGCGGCGTCGGCACGGCGTTGGCAATGGGCAGGTCATCGGCCAACTGAACCAGTTCATCGAGCTTGACCAGCAAGGCCGGCGTATCCGCCAGGGCGGTGGCCTTGATGCGGGCAACGTCCCGGCCAATGGCGCGCAACAGGGGCGTCAGCCGCGGCTGCGCAGCGCGGGTGACGCGCAATTCGGCACTCTTGAGGGCGGCCAGCAAGGGCTCGACGCTGCCGGTCAACTGCGCCTGCTGCTGCGCCAGCCGCACGGCCGACTCAATATCCACCACCAGATTTTCGTCCCTTGAGCGGGACAGGCTTTGCATCAGTTCTTCGAGTTGGCTGCGCTGCAGCGACACTTCACTCAAACGCGCCTCGGCTACTGCCAGTTTGGCGGCGGTTTCCATGGCCAGTTCCTGCGCCTGGCGGGCCGTGGCACGCGCCTCGGTAGCCTGGGCACCGGCATCGGCACTCTGTCGGGCCAGTTGCTCCTGGATGCCGCTGAGCTTTTGCCACAACAGCCCGCAACCCACCACGGCGGCGACAGCGACCACAGCGATTGCTATCAGCAGGCGCGGCATAGGCGCCGCACGGGATGCACTGTCCACGGGCGTCGGCGTCGCGGTCACACTGGACTCTGTATTCATCCCAGGGATTCTATCGACGCCATCAAGGCCGGCAGCGTCGGGCGTGACTCACACACCACGCCAAAGCCCGCCGCACGGGCAGTCTGTGCGATGCGGCTGTGCGTCACCACGGCCTTGGCCTTCGCCCAGGACTGACCGGCACAGGCCGCCGCCAGGTTGCCAATGGCCTCGGAACTGCTGAACAACCATACAGATCCGTCCGTCGCTGCCACCTGGGCCAGGGCCAGTGCATTGGGCGCCAGTTCGGGCGCACAACGCTGGTAAGAAACGACAAATTCCACACTGCCGCCAGCCGCGCGCACCTGGTCAGCAAACCAGTCTCGCCCGGCACCGTCGGGCGCGCCGTCCGCCTGCACCTCGGTGCTACCGGCGCCACGCACGATCAGCACCCGGTAGCCTGGGCGCACACCCTGCCCGACCACAGCCCACAGGGCTTCCGAATCAAACTGGCCGGCTTCACGGTCCGGCATGGCGATGCTGGCCGGGTCCACATGCGCACGCTTGAGCGCGGCGAAACTGCCGGGGCCGGTCACAAACGCTCTAATTTTGATAGCACCCTGCGCATCCAGCACGAGGGCTGCAGATGGTTTCAATGCAAAAAAATGGTCCACCGCATTGCCGCTGACAAACATCACGGCGTCAAAGCTGTGCAGCCGCTGCCAGGCAGCCTGCACGACTTCGGGGTTGGGTGGCGGCAATACGCCAATCAGGGGCAAGGCCACCGCCTCATAACCGGCATCCGCCAGTGCGTCCACCCACTGGCGGGCTTCCTGCTTGGGGCGGGTGACGATGACACGCACGGCCTACGCTCCCGCACCGGTTTGCTGGCTGACCTTGGCCTGCAGTTGCTGCGCCACCTGCTCACCCAGCCGCGTGGCAGCAGCGGCATCCTGCACCGGGCCTGCAGCCTGCGCATGCACCAGGGGTTGCACACCCTCGGGGTCACCCCAGGTGGCGCGGATGCTCAGCACATCACCCTGCAGCGTGGCGTAGGCGGCCAGCGGCATGGAGCAACTGCCGCCCATCACACGGCTCACGGCCCGCTCGGCCGACACGGCCAGCCAGGTGGGCTTGTGCAACAGCGCCTGCAGCACTTCGGTCACGTCGGCGCGGTCAGAGCGCACCTCAATGCCCAGCGCACCCTGTCCGGCGGCGGGCAACATCTGCTCCGGCTCGAACACGGCACGGATGCGGTCACCCAGGCCCAGGCGCTTGAGGCCAGCGGCGGCCAGCACAATGCCGTCGTACAGACCATCGTCGAGCTTCTTCAGCCGGGTATCCAGGTTGCCACGCAGGGCCTCAATCTTCAAATCGGGACGCAAGGCGCGCAACAGGGCCACGCGGCGCAGGCTGGAGGTACCCACCACCGCGCCCTGCGGCAGGGCATCCACACTGGCGTAGCGGCTGGAAACCCAGGCATCGCGCGGGTCCTCGCGTTCCATGACGCAGGCCAGGCTGAAGCCGTCGGGCAACTCCATGGGCACGTCCTTCAGCGAATGCACCGCCAGATCGGCCTGGCCGGCTTCGAGCGCCATTTCCAGCTCCTTGACAAACAGGCCCTTGCCACCGACCTTGGAAAGCGAGCGATCCAGGATCTGGTCACCCTTGGTAGTCATGCCTAGCAATGTGACCTGGTGGCCCATGCCCTGGAGCAGTGCCTTGACGTGTTCGGCCTGCCAGAGAGCCAGGCGGCTTTCGCGCGTGGCGATGGTGAAAGTGTGTGCAACCATGGGTGGTAAGTCGTAACCTATTTGTAAACTATCCAGAGTGGGCAATGCTAGCATGGGCCCCATGAAAAATGCAGCCGACCCTCTACCCGCCAAACGCAGCAAAGACAATGAACGCCCCCTGGTGGAAGACATCCGCCTGCTGGGCCGGATTCTGGGCGACGAGATCCGGGAACAGGAGGGTCCGGCAGCGTTTGAGTTGATCGAGAAAATCCGCACTCTGTCGGTGGCCTTCCGGCGCGACGCCGACCATGAAGCGGACAAGGCACTCAAGAGGCTGCTCAAGGGCCTCTCCGGCGACCAGACGGTGAGCGTGATCCGCGCCTTCACCTATTTTTCCCACCTGGCCAACCTGGCCGAAGACCGCCACCACATCCGCCGCCGCGCCATCCACGAGCGCGCCGGTGATACGCAGGAGGGCAGCCTGGACGTGGCCCTGTCGCGCCTGCGCTGGGCCGGCATTGCGCCCAAGGCGATTTCCGCCACGCTGGCACAAAGCTATGTGTCCCCGGTGCTGACGGCCCACCCGACCGAGGTGCAGCGTAAGAGCATTCTGGATGCCGAACGCAACATCGCCCAGTTGCTGGCCGAGCGCGACGAAATCAAAATGCGCGGCGCGTTTTTCGACACCAGGAAGGACGCGCTGACGGCCCGCGAGCTGGCCGCCAACGAGACACAGATGCGGGCCCGCGTCACCCAGCTCTGGCAGACCCGGTTGCTGCGCTTCAACAAGCTGACCGTGGCCGACGAAATTGAGAACGCGCTGAGCTATTACGAATCCACCTTCCTGCGTGAAATTCCCAAGCTCTACGCCAACCTGGAGCAGTTGCTGGGCAACCAGCCGGTGCACAGTTTTCTGCGCATGGGCCAGTGGATTGGCGGTGACCGCGACGGCAACCCCAACGTCAGCGCGCAAACGCTGGAATACGCGCTGCGCCGCCAGGCCGAAGTCGCCCTGCGCCACTACCTGACCGAAGTGCACTACCTGGGTGGAGAACTGTCCGTGTCCGCCATGCTGACCGAGTGCACACCGGACATGCAGGCCCTGGCCGAAAGCTCGCCCGACCGCAATGTGCACCGCATGGATGAACCCTACCGCCGCGCACTGACCGGCGTCTACGCCCGCCTGGCCGCCACGCTGCTGGAGTTGACCGGTACCGAGGCCGCACGCCACGCCGTGGCGCCGCAAAACCCCTACCCCTCAGCCCACGACTTTGCCGCCGAACTGCGCACCATCGAGGCCTCGCTCAAGGCCAACCACGGCGGCGTGCTGGTGGCGCAACGCCTGCAACCGCTGATTCGTGCCGTGGAAGTGTTTGGTTTCCATCTGGCCACGGTGGACCTGCGCCAGAGTTCCGACAAACACGAAGAAGTGGTGGCCGAGCTGCTGGCCACGGCCCGCATCGAGGCCAACTACAGCGCACTGAACGAGGAGGCCAAGCGCGCGCTGCTGCTGGGCCTGCTGGGTGATGCCCGCGCCCTGAGCGTGCACGGCGTGGCGTATTCCGCCCACACCCAGAGCGAGCTGGCGATCTTCGCCATGGCCAAGGTCATGCGCGAACGCTTTGGCGCAGACGCCATCCGCCACTACATCATCAGCCACACCGAGACGGTCAGCGATTTGCTGGAAGTGCTGCTGCTGCAAAAGGAAGTGGGGCTGATGCGCGGCGTGCTGACGCCCAACCGTGTGACAGCCGGTTCCGATGACCCGCTGCGCGCGGTCTGCGACCTGATCGTGGTGCCGTTGTTCGAGACGATTGAAGACCTGCGCAACGCGGCACCCATCATGCGCGAGTTCTACGCCCTGCCTGGAGTTGCCGCACTGGTGCAGCGCAGCGGTGGCGAGCAGGACATCATGCTGGGCTACTCCGACAGCAACAAGGACGGCGGCATCTTCACCAGCAACTGGGAGCTGTACCGCGCCGAGATTGCGCTGGTCGAGCTGTTCGATGAACTGGCCAAGACCACCCCCATCAAGCTGCGCATGTTCCATGGCCGCGGCGGCACGGTGGGGCGCGGCGGCGGCCCCAGCTACGAGGCCATCCTGGCCCAGCCCCCCGGCACGGTGCGCGGCCAGATCCGCCTGACCGAGCAGGGCGAGGTGATTGGCTCCAAATACGCCAACCCCGAGATCGGCCGGCGCAACCTGGAAACCCTGGTCGCCGCCACGCTGGAGGCCACGCTGCTGCAGCCCACCAAGTCCGCCACCCCGGCGTTTCTGGAGGCAGCCGCCGAGTTGTCGAGCGCCAGCATGGCGGCCTATCGCGCGCTGGTGTACGAAACACCGGGCTTTACCGAATACTTCTTCAGCGCCACACCGATCCGCGAGATTGCCGAACTCAACATCGGCTCGCGCCCGGCCTCGCGCAAGGCCAGCCAGCGCATCGAGGATTTGCGCGCCATTCCCTGGGGCTTCAGCTGGGGCCAATGCCGACTCACCTTGCCGGGCTGGTACGGCTTTGGCTCGGCGGTGCAGGCCTTCATCAAGACTGGCACGCCGGCGCAGCAAAAGGAGCGCCTGGCGTTGCTGCAGAAGATGGTCCGCCAGTGGCCGTTCTTCAAGACACTGTTGTCCAACATGGACATGGTCATGGCCAAGAGCGATCTGGCCCTTGCGTCGCGCTACTCGGAACTGGTGGCCGACGCACGTCTGCGCAAGAAGATCTTCACGGCCATTGAGGCCGAGTGGCACAGCACGACCCAGGCCCTGGCTACGATTACCGGTGACAAGAACCGCCTGGCCAACAACGCCGCCCTGCAACGCTCCATCCGCCACCGTTTCCCGTACATCGACCCCCTGCACCACCTGCAGGTGGAACTGGTGCGGCGCTACCGCGAAGGCAAGGCCGACGAGCGCGTGCAGCGCGGGATTCACATCTCGATCAACGGGATTGCTGCGGGGTTGCGGAATACCGGCTGAACTCACCCCCTATCCCCCCCGCCCCTTTCCACCCTCGCCAGGGTGGAAAGGGGAGCCTGAACAGCCGATTTGGCCTCGTGTTGAAACAAGGGGGAGTGCAAAGGAGATGGGCGCTTGGGGCAGGTTGTTTGTGGTGAATTCGGCTGCTATCCCTCGTTGACACTGCGTACGCCGCTATATAAATCAAAGCACACTGACTCAACTGCACTCGGCGCTTGCAGTCCCCTTCGTTCAGAAACAAGGCCAAATATGGCTGTTCGGCTCCCTCTTTCGCCCCGGCGGGGGCGAGAGAGGGCGGGGGGAGAGAGGGGGGAGTTGAGGCTAGCGAGAGATCAGCTCCCGCACCGCCGCCAGTTGCCGGCGCGAGACCGCCAGTGGCTCGTCCACGCCGTTCAACCGCACGGCCCAGCCCTCGCCCTCTTCGGCGTCGAAATGCTTTTCCAATGACCGCACGGCACGCCGGGCGATCAGGGCGTTGCGGTGGATGCGCACGAAGTCGGCGCGGTATTTTTCTTCCAGCTCGCCCAGTGCGCCGTCCAGGATGTAGCTGCGGGCGGCGGTGCGCACCGTGATGTATTTCAGCTCGGCCTTGAAGTACAGCACCTGGTGCAGCGGCACCCGCTCGGTGCGGCCGCGTTCCTGGATGATGAGCACATCGTTTTGAGCCAAATTGGCCTCCAGCCCTCGTCGGGACTGCGTAAGGCGCTCTACTTTTTGTAGCGCCTGTTGGAGCCGCTCCAGCCGCACGGGCTTGGTCAAATAGTCCACGGCCTCCAGGTCAAAGGCGTCCACGGCATGTTCGGCATGGGCCGTCACAAAAATCAGCGCGGGTGGCTGCGGCAGGGCCTGCAGGGAGCGCGCCAGCGTCAGGCCATCGGCACCGGGCATGTGGATATCGATCAGCGCCACGTCCACCGCCTGGTGCTGCACAAAGGCCATAGCCTGCACGGCGTTGCCGGCTTCGCCCACCCACTGCGCGGCGGGCGCCGTGCAGTCGCCCAGCAGCGTGCGCATGCGGGCCCGGGCCAGGCTTTCGTCGTCCACCACCAACGCCCGCAGCAGGCCGCCCATGCCGGGCGCGAGCGCCGTCACAGCGGCACCTCGATGCGCACCTGGTACACGCCGTCCTTCATGCCGCTGCGGAACTGGCCCTGCACGTCATGCAACAGCGCCAGGCGTTCGCGCACATTGCGCAAGGCCAGGCCCTGGCCTTGCTCGCCCTGCCCGTTGGGCACGGTATTGGTCACCTTGATCACCACAATAGACCCCCTGCATTGGGTGGAGATACGCACATCGGCACCGAGCGCACTGGGCTCGACACCGTGACGCACCGCATTTTCTACCAGAGGCTGCAGCAGCAAAGGTGGCAACTTGGCGTCATCGGCCGCCGGGTCCAGTGCCCACTGCACCCGCAGGCGCTCCCCGAATCGCACCTGTTCTATGGCCAGGTAGCGCTGCGCCAATTCAATTTCGTGGGCCAGTCGCACCGGCTCACCAGAGTCCTTCAGGGCTTCGCGGAACAGGTCGCTCAGGTCCTCCAGCAGCGCCTCGGCCTTGGCTGGCTCGGCGCGCACCAGGGCGATGGCGCTGTTGAGCGTGTTGAACAAAAAGTGGGGCCGGATGCGCGACTGCAACTCCGCCAGCCGGGCCGAGGTGTGGGCCGGCATGCGACCCTTGCTGCGCATGACCAGTGCCGCCACCAGCAGGGCTGACAGCAATGCGCCGCTGGCGGCACTGGCCACCCAGGGCGGCCCCACCAGCAGACCGGTCCAGGCCAGCATCGCACAGCCATACAGGCCAGCCACAGCACCCAGCATTACCGCCACGGAGTACTGCAGCACTGGCACCAGCCTTGCCAACAGGCGCTTGGTGAGACAGGCCAACAGCAGCCAGGCCAGGGCGCCGGGCAGCGCAGCCCCGGTCACCAATGACAATCGCACCACCCAATCCAGCACATCGCCCGCGCCAAAGGCCACCCCCACGCCAGCGCAGACCTCGACGAACAGCACCGCACGCAGCACCACGCCGGTCTGGCAGGCATCGAACACCAAGGCCGGCTCCAGGGGAGCTGCATCGGCCGGCCGCGAGTCGGGCGCAGCCGGCATCTCCTGGAACGCCGATAATATTTGGGTGTCTTTCATGAATCCGGATTTTGACTCCATAACCCGCACCGCTCCCCATGTCCACCAATCAACTCGATAAAAAGTCCCAGGCGTGGTCCGCGCTGTTTTCTGAACCCATGAGCGATCTGGTCAAACGCTACACCTCCAGCGTGTTCTTTGACAAGCGCATGTGGCAGGCCGACATCACCGGCAGCCTGGCCCACGCCGAGATGCTGGCGGCGCAGGGCATCATCAATGCCGAAGACCACGCATCGATTGTGCGCGGCATGGCGCAGATCACCGCCGACATTGAATCCGGCAATTTTGAATGGAAGCTGGACCTGGAAGACGTGCACCTCAACATCGAGGCCAGGTTGACCCAACTGGTGGGTGATGCCGGCAAGCGCCTGCACACCGGCCGCTCGAGAAATGACCAGGTTGCCACCGACGTGCGCCTGTGGCTGCGTGGCGAAATCGACCTGATTGGCGAGCTGCTGATTGACCTGCAAAAGTCCTTGCTCGACGTGGCCGAGAAGAACGTGGATGTCATCCTGCCCGGCTTCACCCATTTGCAAGTGGCCCAGCCGGTGAGCTTTGGCCACCACATGCTCGCCTATGTGGAGATGTTCAGCCGCGATGCCGAGCGCTTTGCCGAGGTGCGCGCCCGCACCAACCGACTGCCGCTGGGTGCCGCCGCACTGGCCGGCACCACCTACCCGCTGGACCGCGAACGCGTGGCTCGCACCCTGGGCATGGTCGACGCCGCCGGCAACCCCCAGGTCTGCCAGAACAGCCTGGACGCCGTGAGCGACCGCGACTTTGCGATTGAGTTCACGGCTGCCGCCACCCTGACCATGGTGCACATCAGCCGCATGAGCGAAGAGCTGATTTTGTGGATGAGCCAGAACTTTGGCTTTATCAAAATCGCCGACCGCTTCACCACCGGCAGTTCCATCATGCCGCAGAAGAAAAACCCCGACGTGCCCGAACTGGCGCGCGGCAAGACCGGCCGGGTGGTTGGCCACCTGATGGGCCTGATCACCTTAATGAAAGGCCAGCCCCTGGCCTACAACAAGGACAACCAGGAAGACAAGGAGCCGCTGTTCGACACCGTGGACACGCTCAAGGACACGCTGCGCATCTTCAGCGAGATGGTCGGCGGCCAGTTGAACCCCACCACCGGCCAGAAGGAAGGCGGCATCACCGTCAATCCCGTACCCATGGAGCAGGCAGCCCTGAAGGGCTACGCCACCGCCACGGATCTGGCCGACTACCTGGTCAAGAAAGGCCTGCCGTTCCGCGACGCGCACGAGATCGTCGCCCACGCCGTGAAGGCCGCCACGTCGCACCAGGTGGATTTGTCCGAGTTGCCGCTGGCCGTTTTGCAAGAATTCAACCTAAAGATTGAAAAAGATGTCTACGAATGCTTGAGCCTGCGCGGCTCGCTGAACGCTCGCAACACGCTGGGTGGCACGGCGCCGGTGCAGGTGCGTGCGCAGGTGGCGCGGCACCGGGCACGGCTGGCGTAGGATCGCTTCTATTTCGATAGCGAACTATTGATATTTCACGAGGGCTAGCGGCATTTTTTTCATGCAATGGTCCGGCCGGAGTGGCGCCCACCTCATACTGTCAAATGCCCAGAAATCGGCGGGCGCCACTGCCCCATCACCTCTTCGGGAAGTTCTCTTCACCAAGCGGGATCGAAATTGAGGGTCTGCAATTGGGTACGCTGGGCATCGGTTGTGGGGCGTAACCAGCCATAGGATTTGACGTCGTCAATGACTCTTCCAGGCTGATTCCGGTCATACGCCCTGCTCTGAAGCGGCCACTCAAGATGCAGTATTAACGTTGGCGCTGTCCGGCACGCAGCAAGCGCCGCGAAGCGGCAACCTGATGCTGCTTGTCCGTGACGAGCAACATGTTATGCCCCAAGCCAGTCAATTCCCAATACAAGGTTGCGGAATGGCGAATTCGGAAGGCGTTTCCCGCACCACGGGCAATGACTGATATTGCACCCCTGGGAGCCGATAGTCCATGTTGGATCTTCCCCGCGGAAAAGACTGAATCGGACCTTCTCCATTGAGCTGCCTGTGATGCCTTGTTTTCCAGGAGCTGTTTCCTCCACGGCCATATACATCGACAAGCAACAATACTCAGCTGCGTCTCTAGCGCGAACAAAGAAACGCTCTTCCACTTGCTTTCCTAGCCACTCCAGGCAGGATTCGCAGCCAACAAAGTGTTCCTTGATTTTGTCCCCATGCCGCCAGCCTTCCTTGCGATCTCTGTAGGCCTCTAGGAGCAAGACCTGTTTGAACTGGTGTTCCGAAACGCGTGCACGCATCTCGATGCATTCTGGCGAGAGATTAGAAACAAGTGCAAGGCTCATCATTCAGTCCTACAGCATTTTTGAGTTAGAGCGGCGATCAGCTTTCACTGAGGCATAACGATCAGCGTTTATCAGCCGCGCTGCAATGCTCGTAGAAACCATAGACGCCTCCCGCGGCTGATAAACCATGTTGGACTGAACCGCCTGCACAGGCAGTCGCGATAGGGGTTTGTAAGCTTCACCCCATTTGTTGAATCAGATTATGACCGGGCTTGCGGTGATTCCAGTCAGTCAACATCGTGGCGAACGGGCACAGTACCCGTGCAACACGGCGCTGCGAAAGCGTGTCACTTTGCCCCAGCCGGGTCTGTCCAACACAGCGCGCAGCGCCACCCCCAGCCTCTTGCGCTGCGATGCCAAACTGTGCACATGCCCACACCTCACGGCGGCCCCCGGCTGTGTTGCGCCACTGCGCAAGTTGGCGCCGGTAAACGGGCTTGCCCCTGCAGCACCGCAGTGACTTGCAGGCGCCCCACCTTGCAACACGGACACAAGTTCACGTCGATTCTGACCACCCGCGCCATGAACCCTTGTGCTGACTCCATGGCCTGGGGATTGGCCGCAGGCATCTGCAAGGCCAGCCTGGCGGCGTTGAGCTTGACCCGTTTGCAGCTTGATGCCAGCACACCATAGTGGCGAATGCGTTTGATCCCGGTTGGCAGCACATGCAGGAGGAAGCGACGCACAAACTCAACTCCCGGCAATCGCTCCAAACGTTTGCCACCCTTGTCATTGGCGCGCACCGAGAACGCCACCTCTTCGGTGTCGATGGCGCGGATGCGCTCATCGCTGATGGCCGTGCGGTGCGTGTAACGGCTCAGATACTCCAACACCTGGGCGGGTCCACCCAGTGGCGTCTTGGCGTACACCACCCAGTCGTGTTTGTAGAGTTGGTGCTGTCGCTCGCGCCAGGCTTTGTGATCGCCTTGCGGGTCGTGGTCAATGTCGCCCTTGTGGTGGGCGCGTGCCAGTGCCGCCATGAACTTGCCCCGAAACACCGTGGACAAGGCCGACCCCGGAAACAGGAAGTCTGGCTTGCGCGCGGGCAGGCTCCACTGCCCGTCTGAGTCAAGCACCCCACAGGCCATCACCGCATGCAGGTGAATGTGGCGCTGCAGGTCTTGCGTCCAGGTGTGCAAGACCAGGCTGAAGGCCGGTGTGCCGTCGGTGGCGCCCATCCATTGGGGGTTGGCTGCGAACTCTGACAGGGTTTGCGCGGTGCAGGTAAACAGGGTGTCGATCAGCCAGCGCGGATGCACACCATACAAAGCGTTGAGGCTGTGCGGCAGTGTGAACACCAGATGCGCGTAGGGCACGGGTAACACCTCGGCCAGTCTGCCTTGCAGCCAGGCATCCTTGGCGCGCATGCCGCACTGCGGGCAGTGCCGGTTGCGGCAGGAGTGGTATTGCCAGTGGCTGTGGCCGCAGACATCACAAGCCAACTGTTGCCCGCCCAGCGCAGCCGTGCGACAGGCAACAATGCCCCGCCAGGCTTTGGCCTGGGGTGTGTTCAGCGCGTGGGCTGCCAGATACGCTGGGCCAAACTGGCGCAGCGCATCGGCCAGGGTGGCCATGCGGCGGCTACAAAGAAAGAACGCTTGCCTGGTCTACAACTTGGGCAGACCAGCCAGCAGGTCCAGCGGATCAACGTCCTTTGGAGGGCGGAACTGGGGGCTGATCATGTGCAGGTAACGCGTGGTGGTGCTGGTGTGGCCATGGCCCAGGAGCTTTTGGATGGTGTAGAGGTCTACGCCGCCCTCCAGCAAGTGGGTGGCGAAGTCGTGGCGCAAGGTGTGAATGCCCCCGCTCTTGGTGATGCCCGCGTGCTGGCGGGCGGCTCGGTAGGCGCGCTGGGCCGTGTCGATGCTGATGGGTTGCGTGCCAGTGGCGTCGCAGAACAACCAGAGTTTGGGGCGAAAGGTGCGCATGTAGACACGAAGCAACCCCAGCAAGGTTGGACTCAGCAGGGTGTAGCGCCCTTTGCCGCCTTTGCCACATGCCACTCGCACGCACATGCGGTCAATGTGGCTGTCAATGTCGCCCACGCGCAAGGCACAGACCTCGGACACGCGCAGTCCCGTGGCGTAAATGGTTTGCAGCAGCATGCGGTGCATGGGGTGCCAACAGATCGCAAACAAGCGAGCTATTTCTTCGCGGGCCAATAGCTCCGGTTGTTTGTCCGGTGTCTTGGCCATCGGAATGTGAAACGCTGTGCGGTCATGGCCCAGTACCTTCTCGTACAGGAAACGCGCGGCGCTGGCGGCCTGGTTCATGGTGCTGTAGGAGAGGTGGCGCTCTTGGACCATGTGGAGCAAGTAGGCATCAACCTCTTGTGCGGTGAACTCGGCGGGGTCACGTCGGTAGTGCTTGGCCATGGCGTAAATGGCACTGACGTAACACTCGCGGGTGCTGGGACTGAAGCCACGAACCACCATGGCGTCGATCATGCTTTGGCGTAGAGGTCTCATGCGACAAACTCCTTCAAATCCGGGGAACATTCCCCAGTTCGAAGGCTTCTCCAGCATCGCCTCAAATGCAAATCATCCGCCAACAAAAACGCGGTGGTGGCCTGTGAGGACCTACCACCGCGTCAGCGGTTTAGTTCAACGTAATGTAGACCGCAAAACCTGCGGGATATTCTGGGCGCTGCGGGATAAACTGGACACGAGAATCTCCTGACTGAGAGTGGCTTGCAGCCTAGGTTTCTTCGAATTTGTTAGCTATTTATACAGGTATAAAAATCCCGACAAACCCCGCAGATTGCGATTGCCAGATTCTAGGTTCCAAAACGCTGAAAACAGGCAATTGGACCGACTCAATGACCGGCCGCTTTCGCTGCGTACCCGACTTCCGAGAACGCCGCATGGATGTCAGCAATGCGTCTTTAACCGACAAAACACACCGCAGCTGCCAAGTCAAGCGGAAGCCTATCGCAGCAAGCGCTGCATCAGTAACTCTTTCAAATCACGCCGCGTATCCACAATCAGGTGGACATACACGACGGATTGCCGCACTTCGTAAATGACACGGCTCTTGCCCGACAGACTTGTCGGTATTGGGGCAGGTTCAGGGTTTCGAGTTCATCTGGCACAAGTCTGCCTTGTCCAGATCAGCAAACACCTGTTCTGCTTCCCGATACTTTTTTCCACTCAATTTCACTACTTCCAAGTGCCAGAATCTTGAGCAACGTTATCGTGTCATCGAGCGCCTCAATTTTTTTACTTCAAGCGCAGCCATGATCGCCTCGGAGTTTCGTTGGATCTGCCTGCTGGTTAGCACGCCGGGTCGCGCATCTCCAGGCGAATCGCGTCGATCGCCGCCAGTGTCTCTGGCGTCAGGGTCGTGCCAAACGCGGCAATGTCCTCATCCAGTTGCGCCACGCTGGTCACTCCAATGATGGTGCTGGCCACCTGCCATTTGGTGTAACAAAACGCCAGCGCCATTTGCGTGGGCGTCAGGCCGTTGGCGCGGGCCAGGGCGTTGTAGCGCTTGGCCGCGGCCACCGACTCCTTGCGGCCCCAGCGCTGCTTGCGCACCGACTCGTACTTGGCGATGCGCCCTTCCTTGGGCGCGGCCGGACCATCGATACCACTCTCGTCGTATTTACCCGTCAGCAGGCCAAAGGCCAGCGGCGAATAGGCCAGCAGCGACACGCCCAGGCGGTGCATGGTCTCGTCCAGACCATTTTCCAGCGTGCGGCTGATCAGGCTGTAGACGTTCTGCACCGTGGCCACGCGCGGCAGGCCGTGTTGCTCGGCCAGGCGCACAAACTCGTGCACGCCGTACGGGGTCTCGTTGGACAGGCCCACAGCGCGCACCTTGCCGGCCTTGACCAGCTGGCCCAGCGCTTCGAGCTGTTCATGGATGCTGGTGACCGGCTTGTCATGCGCCGGGTTGTAGTACATAGCGCCAAACATGGGCACGGCGCGGGTCGGCCAGTGGATCTGGTACAGGTCGATCACATCGGTCTTGAGCCGCTGCAGGCTGCCATCGCAGGCGGCGATGATGTCGGCGCCGGTTAGGTCGCCCTTGCCGCCGCGAATCCACGGCATGCCGCGCGACGGGCCAGCCACCTTGGTGGCGATGACCAGCTTCTCGCGCAGCCCCGGGCGCGCGGCCAGCCAGTTGCCCATGATGATTTCGGTGGCGTTGAAGGTCTCGGCACGCGGCGGCACGGCATACATTTCGGCCGTGTCCAGGAAGTTGATGCCGCGCTCCACGGCGCGGTCCATGATGGCAAAGGCGGTGGGTTCGTTGACCTGTTCACCAAAAGTCATGGTGCCCAGGCAAATGGGGGAGACGTGCAGGTCGCTGTGACCGAGGGTTACGGTTTTCATGATGGGCGTGGGTGAAAAATGACCATGGCAGTTTAGCCAAAGTATCATCCGTTAAGGTTCACAATGAATCTGTCCGGATCTTGGACCCCAGCAAACCGGTAGAACTGCACGCATGGACATCAAAACGCTACTGGTGATCGGGATCGCCATCGGGTTTGCCGCATCGGTGGCGATGTTCGTGGTGTTGTCGACGCGTAAAACCTACGTCGGCTTTGGCTGGTGGACTGCGGGCCTGGCGTGCCAGGTGCTCGGTACCCTGGCCTTTATCCTGCGCTCCCATGAACCCGATTGGGTCAGTATGCTGGTGCCCAGTGCACTACTGGTCACCAACCTGATCCTCATCTCCCGGGGCATGCTGGTATTCAGGGGCCGTCAGATTGGTTACTGGCTGGAGGCTGTTCTCCTGCTGTCCTACCTGGCGCTGTTCGGATTTGCCAGCTTCATCCTCCCGGACGCCAACCTCCGCATTGCGGTGTACTCCCTGTACCTGGGAATCGGCTCGCTGCTCACCGTTTACTGGATTCTGAGCCGGCGCCCCGCCTATTTCGGCGCCAGCGAACTGGTGCTGGCCACCAGCCTGGTCTTGCAGGGTGTGGCTGCCATCGCCCGCGGGGTGTACAGCGTGACCGCCCAGCCCGAGGTGGTCAATCACATGCTGGACTCGCACCTGCAGGGCTATTTCCTGCTGATCCAGGTCGTGACCGCCATGCTGTTGCCGCTGGTGCTGATCAGTATGAATGCGCTGCGCACCGAGTTTGATGATCACGCCACCCAGGGCAAGCTGCAGGCCAGCCTGGCCCAGAGTGAGCGCCACCGGGAGCAGATGCGCGCACTCAACACAATGAACGAGCAGTTGATGGCTTGCCGCCACCTGGACGATGCCAGGCCCATCATTGCCAACAGTCTCCAGACGCTGTTTGGCGCCGGGCGGGCCAGCTACGCCGAGCCGGGTGTGGTGCTGCTCAAGCCGGATGCCGCCATGCCCCACGACGAGGCGGCGGCACTGCAGGCCCTGGCGACCACCGTCACCGAGTCCATCAAGCTGGCCCTGTCCCATCTGGAACGGGAAGAAGCCCTGCGCACGCAAGCGCTGCGCGACGCGCTGACCGGCCTGTTCAATCGCCGCTATCTGGATGAGGTGTTGCCGCGGGAACTGGAGCGTTGCCGCCGGCAAGGCGAAACACTGACGCTGGCCATGCTCGACCTGGACCACTTCAAACGGGTCAACGACAGCTTTGGCCACGATGCGGGGGATGCCGTGCTGCGCACCCTGGGCAGCCTGCTGATGCGGTGGGCACGCTCCAGCGACATCGTATGCCGCTATGGCGGCGAGGAATTCACACTGATCCTGCAGGGATCCACACCGGAGGATGTGTCGGAGCGGCTGCAGGATTTGCTGCAGCGCGTGGCCCAGATGGAGGTTCCCGTGGAAGGACGCGTTCTGCCCCCGATCACGGTATCGATTGGTGTGGCACAGGCCACCGCAGGGGTGCCCGATGCGGGCGAGCTGCTGTTACGCTCCGACACGGCCCTGTACCAGGCCAAACAGCAGGGACGCAACCGCGTGGTGATGGCTGCCGTGTGATTGCGCGTGCGGGGCTGCACCTGGAGGCCGCCCCGCTGGGGATACTCCCAAACACCTCAGCCCGCGTTGACCCGCTGGCGCGCACGCTCCTCCTCCTGCAGGCGCAGCACACGGCGCTGCACCTTGCCGGTGGTGGTCATGGGTAGGGCGTCCAGAAATTCGATCTCCTTGGGGTATTCGTACGGTGCCAGCAGGTCCTTGACGTGGGCTTGCAACTCCCGGATCAGTTTTTGATGAAATTCGGCTGTAGCCCTCGTATCACCTGCGCAGGCAGCTATGAAATCAGGAGCAATAACGACATACGCCTTGACCAGGGCGCCGCGCTCGGCATCGGGCTTGGGCACCACGGCGGCGTTGGCGACGGCCGGGTGCTTGACCAGGCAGTTCTCGATCTCGCCGGGGCCAATGCGGTAGCCGGCGGCCTTGAACACGTCGTCACTGCGGCCCTGGTACCAGAGGTAGCCATCGGCATCGCGCACGGCCTGGTCGCCGGTGCGGCACCAATCCCCTTCCCCATTCTCTCCGGTGAACTTGGCGCGGGTGGCGTCGTCGTTTTTCCAGTAACCCAGAAAGAAGATCGGGTCCGGCTGGCCGTGCACGTCGAAGCGGTTTAGCGCCACGTCGCCGGGCACGCCCACCGGGCATTCGTTGCCATCGTCATCGATGACGCGCACCTGGTGGCCGGGGTAGCCCATGCCCATGCTGCCGGGCTTGGAGGGGTAGAGTGCATTGCAGTTGCCGACGATGTAGTTGATCTCGGTCTGGCCAAACATTTCATTGGGCTTGACGCCTAGTTGCTGCTCGCAATAGGCAAACACCGCGTCCCCAACGGCCTCGCCGGCGCTCATGATGGCTTGCAGCCTGAGCTTGAACTGCTGTCGCACCGTGCGCTTCGGGGTGCCAGGGTAAGCCTTCATCATCGCCTTGAGCGCGGTCGGGAACAGGAAGGTGTGCGTGACACCACACGCCCCCATCAGTTCCAGCGCCGTCTGCGGGCTGAAACGGCCGTTGTACGCCACGATGGGGCGGCCAAAGTACAGCGTGGGCAGCAGTGCATCCATCAGCCCACCGGTCCAGGCCCAGTCAGCGGGACTCCAGAACACGGCCTTCGTTTCACTCTTGGCAAACGGATCAAAGCCAAACCAGTTCTGGCTGGCGACAAAGCCCGGCAGGTTGCCAATCAGTGCACGCTGCGCCAGCAGCGCACCCTTGGGGTTGCCGGTGGTACCGCTGGTGTAGATCAGGATGGCGGGGTCATCCGCTAGTGTGTCGGCGGGCGTGAATCGGTCACTGAACTGGGCCAGCGTGTCGCCCCACTCGCAGTCGGCATGGCCCTGCATGGCGTCCAGCGCGCCCACACCCACCACGGTGCGCAATTGCGGACAACCCTTGCGCGCGCGGTGCAGGTCCGCCAGCGACGACGCATCGGCAATGGCCAGCACGGCCTCGCTGTTCTGCAGGCGGTATTCCAGCGCGTCCGGCCCGAACAGCAGCGACAGCGGCATGGCCACCGCGCCCATTTGCAGCACGGCCATGTAGGCCACGGCCGTCTCAAAGCACTGCGGCATGACGATGGCCACGCGGTCGCCCCGCGCCACGCCCTGGGCCACCAGCGCATTGGACAGCCGGTTGGATTGCTCCTGCAACTGGGCATAGGTATAAAAAGTGCCTCTAGCCCTCGTGGAATAAGCCTGAATAGCTACTCTTTTTGTAGCATCTCTTTGGGCCGCCCAGCGCGCACAGCAGACCTGGGCGATGTTGAAGCGCTCGGGCACGGCCCAGGTGAAGGCCTGGTGCAGTTGGACGTAGGCCGGGGGAGCGCCGCCGAACACTGCCGCGCTGGCCCGGGCTGGGGGGGACGCCTTGTCGCTGTCTTGACTGGCTTGCATGGGTTGTCTCCGTATGATTGCCCGAATGTACCAAGTCAAAAAAGTTTCCCGTAGCGAGTTTGTCCCTATTCGCAACCTGCAGTACCACGTGCAAATCTGGGGCGAGCCCGCACCCGGCAAGACGCCACTGGTCATGGTGCACGGCTGGATGGATGTGGCGGCCAGCTACCAGTTCGTCGTCGATGCGTTCGAGCAGGACCACTACATCATTGCGCCGGACTGGCGCGGTTATGGAAAGACCACGTCCGGTCCGGTCGATAACTACTGGTTTCCCGACTACATGGCCGATCTGGACTTTTTGCTAGACCACTATTCACCCGACCAGCCGGTCAACCTGGTGGGCCACAGTCTGGGCGGCAACGTCGTCATGTTGTATGCCGGGGTGCGCCCCGAGCGCATCCGCCGCCTGGTCAATCTGGAGGGCTTTGGCATGCCGGCCACCGTGCCCGACATGGCCGCCGGCCGCTACGGCAAGTGGATGGACGAGCTCAAAAAACTGCACCGCGGCGAGCTGGACATGCGCGCCTACGACACCATTGGCGGCGTGGCACGCCGGCTGATGAAGACCAACCCGCGCCTGGGCCAGGACAAGGCCGACTGGCTGGCCCAGCAATGGGCGCAGCAGGACGCGCAAGGCAAGTGGTCCATCATGGGGCAACCGGCACACAAGGTCATCAGCGCCCACCTCTACCAGGTGGACGAGGTGCTGGCCCTGTACCGCCGCGCCACCATGCCGGTACTGGCGGTGGAGGCCTCCGACAACAGCCTGGACCTGTGGTGGAGCGGAAAGTTCACGCTGGAGCAGTACCACGAGCGCATCAAGGCCGTGCCCAACGTCGAAATCGCGCTGATTCCCGACGCCGGCCACATGATGCACCACGACCAACCTGCTGTGCTGGCAGAGCGGATTGAGCGCTTTATTGCCTGATTTTTCTCCGTGCCGGGGTAAGCTTGACACGAGATAGCGGGAGTATCATTTCCGCCATGTACCTGTTCGCCCTGCCCCTGCGTGTTGTGTTGCTCTCTCCCCTGCTTGCCCTGCTGGCAGTCACCACGGCCCAGGCCCAGGCCCAGCCGCCCGCGCCAGACAACAGCCGGCTCGACCGCGTGCTGCAGGCCAAGACCTTGCGGGTGTGCATCTGGCCCGACTACTACGGCATCACCTACCGCAACCCCAAGACGCAGCAACTCTCCGGCATCGATATTGACCTGGCCCAGGAACTGGCCAAAGACCTGGGCCCGCAGGTCAAGGTGCAATTCGTCAACAGCTCGTTTGCCAAGCTGATTGATGACGTGGTGCAGGACCGCTGCGACATCGCCATGTTTGCCGTGGGCATCACCGCCGCACGCGCCGAGAAGCTGCGCTTTACCCAGCCGCATCTCAAGAGCGATATCCTGGCCGTCACCACCCAGACCAACCGCCGCATCAAGGACTGGGCCGACATCGACAAGCCCGGCGTCGTCGTGGCGGTGGCCAAGGGCACCTACCACGAGCCGGTGATGCGCGAAAAGCTCAAGTTCGCCACGCTGATCGCACCGACCACGCCATTCGCCCGCGAGCAAGAGGTGGAGTCTGGCCGCGCCGATGTGTTCATGACCGACTACCCCTACAGCCAGCGCATGCTGGCCACCACCGACTGGGCGCGCCTGGTGACGCCGCCCAGCACCTACCACCTGACGTCCTACGCCTATGCCATGCAACAGGGCGATGACCGCTGGTTTGAGCGCATGGAGCGCTTCATGCGCGACATCAAGCGCGATGGACGGCTGATGACGGCGGCCAAGCGGCACAAGCTCGACCCCATCGTCACCAGCGACTGACCATGTATGCGTCGCTGCCTCTGCCGCCCCGAAACTGGGGAGGGCATCTGCCGTTCCTGGCGTTCATGCTGCTGTTCGTTGTCAGCATCGTGGGCGGAACCGCCTACACCGTGGAGCGCCAACGCCGCGAGGCCATCGCCTTCCATACCGAGATCAACGCCACCCAGGCACGCTCGTTCGAGGACCAGCTGACGCAGAACCTGACTGTGGTGGACCTGCTGCTGGCCAACCTGCTGACCGACGCCAACATCGACCAGACACCTGCGGCGCTGGGTGTGCACTTCCAGTCCGAGCTGCGGCGCATGCCGCTGCTGCGTTCGCTGTCGCTGTTGGACCCACAGCATCGCATCGTGGCCAGTTCGAATGCGCAGAACCTCGGCCAGGTGGTGGAAACCACCGGCTACCTGCCGCAAGTATCGGGTGCCGACGATGATGCCAGTTACCTGCGCCTCGGCACGCCCTGGTCCGGGCGCGATTTTGCCGATGGCCATGTCATCACCGCACAGCGGCCGGCTCCGCCCGATGCCCCGCATTTGATCCCCGTGGTGCGCAGTGTGCAGATAGGCAACCGCCGCTTCACGCTGCTGGCAGGCCTGAACCCGGACTATTCCCTGAACCAGTTCGCCCGCGCGCTCAAGGGCAAGCCTGCAAACGTGGAGGTGATGCGCCTGGATGGCACCCTGATGCTGACAACGGAGGAGAATGAACATCCCGGCGAAGTCCACCAGGACACGGCACTACGGCAGGCGCAACAGGACATTGAATTTGGGTCCTATGAAGAGAGTGGCGATTACGAACACGCCACGCTGTCCGCGTTTCGGGTGTCGCGCCAGTTTCCGCTGGTGGTGGTGACCCACCTGGACCGCGATCTGGCCTTGCAGGCCTGGGCCTCGGAGCGCCAGCGCCTGCTGTGGCTGATCGCGCCCTCCCTGCTGGCAGTGCTGGCGCTGTCCAGCGTGATTTACCTGCGCCAGAATCGCCTGGCCCAGGCGCATGCGCTGGCCCAGGTGCAGGAGCGCAAGCGACTGGCGGCGGTGCTCAATGCCCTGCCAGCCAACCTGCTGATGCTGGACACGCGCGCACGCGTGGTCATGGCCAACGCCGGCTGGTTCCAGTTGCTGGGCGATGCCCAGTCCACCATCGCCGATGGCGGCATCGGCAGCCCATTCCCCGAGCTGTGCGCGCGCATCTGCCCCGGCAACCCCGAGATGGAGGCCCAGTTTTCCAGCGGCATCCACAGTGTGCTGAGCCGGCAGGCCGAAATCTTTGACCTGGAATACCCCATTGCCCTGCCGGGCGGAGCCCGCTGGTACCGCATGATGGTGCACTCCCTGCACGAGCCCGGCCTGCCCGGTGCCGTGGTGATGCAGATCGACATCACCACCCGCAAGGAGACCGAGGCGGCGCTGCGCGCCTCCGAAATATTTGCCAAGGCCACGATTGATGCGGTGGCTTCCCATATCTGCGTGCTGGACAAGACCGGCACCATCGTGGCGGTGAACCAGGCCTGGCGCAATTTCCAGACCCAGAACGACCCCCAGGCCGCAGCGCACAACTACTCCCTAGGCAGCAACTATCTCCAGGTCTGCGAGACGGCCGCCGGCCCCTGGTCCGAGGATGCCGCGCCCTTTGCCGAGGGAATTCGCCAGGTCGCCAGCGGTGCGCAGGAGGAATTCACGCTGGAATACCCGTGCCACGGCCCCGATATGCAGCAGTGGTTCAAGGCCCGCATCACCCGGTTTTGGGGTGACAGCGGCAATGTGGTGATAGCCCACGCCAACATCACCGAACGCAAGCTGACCGAACTCAAGCTGCAACTGGCGGCCAACGTGTTCACCCATGCGCGCGAGGGCATCATGATTACCGATGGCAATGGCACCATCGTCGATATCAACGACACCTTCACCCGCATCACCGGCTTCACCCGCAAGGACGCCATTGGCAACAATCCACGCATGCTGAAGTCGGGGCGGCAAAGCACCGAGCACTATGTGACCATGTGGAACGCGCTGATTGAGCACGGCCACTGGTATGGCGAGGTCTGGAACCGCCGCAAGAGCGGTGAAATCTTTGCGGAAATGCAAACCGTCAGCGCCGTGCGGGACGCTCAGGGCCGAACGCAGTACTACGTGGCCCTGTTCAGCGACATCACGTCCATGAAGGAACACGAGCAGCAGTTGGAGCGCATTGCACACTACGACGCCTTGACCCACCTGCCCAACCGCGTGCTGCTGGCCGACCGACTGCAGCAGGCCCTTTTCCAAAGCCAGCGGCGCAAGCATTCCCTGGCCGTGGTGTTTCTGGACCTGGACGGTTTCAAGGCCGTCAACGACAACCACGGCCACGACATGGGCGATGCGCTGCTCATCGCCGTTGCCCAGCGACTCAAGGCCGCGATGCGCGAGGGTGACACGCTGGCGCGCATTGGCGGCGACGAGTTTGTCGGTGTGCTCGTCGACCTGGAGCATGGGGACGACTGCGTGCCGGTGCTGACGCGCATGCTGGAAGCGGCCTCCGAACCGGTTACCGTGGGCAGCACCGTGCTGCAAGTCTCCGCCAGCATGGGCGCCACGCTGTACCCGCAGGACGGGTCCGACGCCGACCTGCTGATGCGCCATGCCGACCAGGCCATGTATGCGGCCAAGCATTCCGGCAAGAACCGCTACCACCTGTTCGACGTGGTGCAGGACGCCGCCATCCAGACCCAGCGGGAAAGCCTGGAGCGCATGCGTCTAGCCCTGGCGCAGCGGGAGTTTGTGCTGCATTACCAACCCAAGGTGAATATCCGCACCGGTCAGGCCATTGGCGCAGAGGCGCTGATCCGCTGGCAGCATCCCGAGCGCGGACTGCTGATGCCGGCTGAGTTCCTAGATGACATCGAGAACGATCCCATCAGCATCGATCTGGGCGAATGGGTCATCAACACCGCGCTGACCCAGCTGGGAGAATGGCAATCCGCCGGACTGAACCTGCCTGTCAGCGTCAACCTGGGGGCACGCCAGCTGCAGCAGCCGGGTTTTGTTGCGCGTCTGACAGGACTGCTGGCGGCGCACCCCGATGTGCAGCCCAGATACCTGGAACTGGAGCTGCTGGAGACCAGTGCGCTGGAAGACATTGAACAGGTCTCCGAAGTCATGCGCACCTGCCGCCATATGGGCGTGCGCTTTGCCCTGGACGACTTCGGCACCGGCTACTCATCGCTCACCCACCTCCGACGCCTGCCGGCCGAGATGCTCAAGATCGACCAGAGCTTTGTGCGCGACATGCTGATCAGCCCTGACGACCTGGCCATCGTCCAGGGCGTCATCGGTTTGGCGGCGGCCTTTCACCGCGATGTCATCGCCGAAGGGGTGGAAACCCAGGCCCATGGCGCGCTGCTGCTGTCGCTGGGGTGCGAGTTGGCGCAGGGCTATGGCATCGCCCGGCCCATGCCCGCGCAGCACTTTCAGGGCTGGATCAGCCGCTGGCACGCCGATCGGGCCTGGCTGGCCTGATCGGACACGGCCGCACTGCCGGGCCGGCAACATGAGAAAATAGCCGGTTATTCAAGAATTCACCGTTTAGGACAGCACCATGGAAGCAGAACGCATCAACCTCATTGGCACCCAACTCACGGACCTGTCCGCCAGGACCCAAGAGTTACGGGGGTATCTTTGACTACGATGCCAAGCATGAACGCCTGCGCACCGTCAACGCATCGTTAGAGGACCCCGGCGTCTGGAACGACCCCAAGAAAGCCCAGGAACTGGCCAAGGAAAAGAAGGCGCTGGAAGGCGTGGTCCTGACCATTGAGAACCTGGAGCGCGAACTCTCCGACAACCTCGAACTGTTCGAGATGTCCAAGGAAGATGGCGACGAGGCCGGCCTGATCACGATTGAAGGCGAGACCGAAAAGCTGTCCGCCATCATCAAGGACTTGGAATTCCGCCGGATGTTCAACAACCCGGCCGACCCCCTGCCCTGTTTCCTGGACATCCAGGCCGGCGCCGGTGGTACCGAGGCCTGCGACTGGGCCAGCATGTTGCTGCGTCAGTACCTGAAATACGCAGAGCGCAAGGGCTTCAAGACCACGATTGAAGACGAGACCGCTGGCGACACCGCCGGCATCAAGGGTGCCACCATCAAGATCGAAGGTGAATACGCCTTTGGCCTCTTGCGCACCGAGACCGGCGTGCACCGCCTGGTGCGCAAATCGCCGTTCGACTCCTCGGGCGGTCGCCACACCAGTTTTGCCAGCGTGTTTGTCTACCCCGAGATCGATGACTCGATCGAGATCGACATCAACCCCAGCGACGTGCGCACCGACACCTTCCGCGCATCCGGCGCCGGTGGCCAGCACATCAACAAGACCGACTCGGCCGTGCGCCTGACCCACATCCCCACCGGGATCGTGGTGCAGTGCCAGGACGGACGCAGCCAGCACAGCAACCGCGACGTGGCCTGGAAGCGCCTGCGCAGCCGCCTGTACGACCATGAGATGCGCAAGCGCCAGGCCGAACAGCAGAAACTGGAAGACTCCAAGACCGATGTGGGCTGGGGCCACCAGATTCGTTCGTATGTGCTGGACAACAGCCGCATCAAGGACCTGCGCACCAATGTCGAAGTCTCCGCCACGCAAAAAGTGCTGGACGGCGACCTCGATGTGTTTATTGAAGCTTCGCTGAAGCAAGGAGTTTGACGATGACCCGTGAAGGCCACGCCACCGTGATCAACCGCGCCGACTACAGCGCCCCCGCGTTCTGGATCGACACCGTCGATCTGAGTTTCGATCTCGATCCGGCCAAGACCCGCGTCCTCAACAAGATGACGTTGCGCCGCAACCCGGACGTGGCGGCCCAGCCGCTCACGCTGGACGGTGAGGAGCTGAACCTGGCCCGCGTGCTGGTCAACGGCCAGGGGACCTCCTTCAAGATGGAGGGCGAACGCCTGGTGCTGGAGAACCTGCCCGAAGGCAATGAAGCTTTCGCGCTGGAAATCTTCACCACCTGCGCCCCGGTGAAAAACACCAAGCTGTCGGGCCTCTACGTCAGCCAGGATTCGTTCTTCACCCAGTGCGAGGCCGAGGGCTTTCGCCGCATCACCTATTTCCTGGACCGCCCGGATGTGATGGCCAGCTACACCGTGACGCTGCGTGCCGACAAGGCCAAGTACCCGGTTCTGCTCTCCAACGGCAATCTGGTGGATCAGGGCACGCTGGAGGATGGCCGCCACTTTGCCAAGTGGGTCGATCCGCACAAGAAGCCCAGCTACTTGTTCGCCCTGGTGGCGGGCCAGTTGGTGGCGCGCGAACAGCGCATCACCAGCCGCGCTGGCAAGGACCATTTGCTGCAGGTGTTTGTGCGCCCCGGCGATCTGGACAAGACCGAACACGCGATGAACTCGCTGATGGCCTCCGTGGTATGGGACGAAGCCCGCTTTGGCCTGCCGCTGGACCTGGAACGCTTCATGATCGTCGCCACCAGCGACTTCAACATGGGCGCCATGGAGAACAAGGGCCTGAACATCTTCAACACCAAGTACGTGCTGGCCAACCAGGCCACCGCCACCGATGTGGACTACGCCAACATCGAAAGCGTGGTGGGCCACGAATACTTCCACAACTGGACTGGCAACCGCATCACCTGCCGCGACTGGTTTCAGCTGAGCCTGAAGGAAGGCCTGACCGTTTTCCGCGACCAGGAATTCAGCCAGGACCTGTGTGGCGATGCATCGGCCCGCGCGGTCAAGCGCATCGAAGACGTGCGCGTGCTGCGCACCGCCCAGTTCCCCGAGGACGCCGGCCCCATGGCCCACCCGGTGCGCCCGGACAGCTACATCGAAATCAACAACTTCTACACCGTCACCATCTACGAAAAGGGTGCCGAGGTGGTGCGCATGATGCAAACCCTGGTGGGCCGCGACGGGTTCGCCAAAGGCATGAAGCTGTATTTCGAGCGCTTTGACGGCCAGGCCGTGACCTGCGACGACTTTGCCCAGAGCATGGCCGACGCCAATCCGCAGTCCAGCCTGGCGCATCTGCTGCCGCAGTTCAAGCTCTGGTACAGCCAGGCCGGAACACCCCATCTGGGTGCCAGCGGCCACTATGACGCCGCAGCACAAACCTACACACTGTCGTTCACCCAGACCTGCGCGCCCACCGCTGGCCAGAGCGACAAGCAGCCGTTTGTAATTCCCGTCCTGCTGGGGTTGGTGGGTAGTGCCAGTGGCGCCGCGCTTCCCCTGGAGGTGCAGGACAGTAGCGATGCCCCGGCCGCCAACCACCTGTTTGTGATGACCGGCGAGACCGCCAGCATCACCTTCACCGGCGTGGCGGAAGAACCCGTGCCTTCCATCCTGCGTGGCTTCTCGGCACCCGTGGTGCTGGACTGCGACTACAGCGACGCGCAACTGCTGACCTTGCTGGCGAATGACCCCGATCCGTTCAACCGCTGGGAAGCCGGTCAGCGCCTGGCGCTGCGTGGCGCTATCAATTCAATAGCTACTCAGGCAGATTCCACGAGGGCTATCGGCCTAAATGATGCATACATCGAGGCCATGCGCAGCGTTTTGCGTCACCCCACACTGGACGCCGCGTTCAAGGAACTGGTGCTGACGCTGCCATCCGAGACCTATATCGCCGAGCAGTTGGATGTGGTGGACCCACAGCGCATCCACGCCGTGCGCGAAGCCATGCGCATGCAACTGGCCACCGCGCTGCAGGCCGACTGGCAGTGGGCCTTTGAGACCCATCAGGAAAACGGTGCGTACCGCCCCGATGCGGTGTCCGCAGGACGCCGTGCACTGGCCGGCATGGCGCTGGCCCACCTGTGCCTGGCTGCCGCGCAGAGCGGCGACCCGGTGTGGCCCGGCAAGGCATTGCAGCGTTTCAAGGATGCCAGCAATATGACCGACCGCGCCAACGCGCTGCAAGCCCTGGTGGGCAGCGGCCACGCGTTGGCGGCCCCGGCGCTGGCCCGCTTCCACGCCCTGTTCAAGAACGAAGATCTGGTGCTGGACAAGTGGTTTGCGCTGCAGGCCGGCGCACCCGACCGTGGTGGCCAGGTGCTGCCGGCGGTGCGCCAGCTGATGGCTCACCCGGACTTCAATATCCGCAACCCCAATCGCGCCCGCAGCGTGATCTTCAGCTACTGCAACGCCAACCCCGGCGGTTTCCACCGTGCGGACGCGGCCGGCTATGTGTACTGGAGTGAACGCGTGGTCGAGCTGGACGGCATCAACCCCCAGGTCGCCGCCCGCCTGGCGCGCGCCCTGGACCGCTGGAAGCGCCTGGCCGAGCCCTACCGCAGCGCCGCCTGCGAAGCGCTGAAGCGCGTGGCCGCCAAGGCCGACCTTTCCAACGACGTGCGCGAAGTCGTGGACCGCGCCCTGGCCGACTGATTCAAGAAAAGGAAACCTATGGCTCCCAAAATTTCCCTGACCCGCTACCTGGTCGAAGAACAACGCGTTGACGGTGCGATTCCCGCACAACTGCGCTTGCTGCTCGAAGTGGTGGCCCGCGCCTGCAAGAGCATCGCCCTGGCCGTCAACAAGGGCGCTCTGGGCGGCGTCCTGGGCGCCACCGAAAGCGAAAACGTGCAGGGCGAAGTCCAGAAGAAGTTGGACATCATCGCCAACGAAGTGCTGATCGAGGCCAACGAATGGGGCGGTCACCTGGCCGCCATGGCGTCGGAAGAAATGGAAGGCATCTACCTGGTGCCCAACCGCTACCCGCAGGGTGAATACCTGCTGCTGTTTGATCCCCTGGACGGCTCCAGCAACATCGATGTGAACGTCAGCATCGGCACCATCTTCAGCGTGTTGAAGAAGCCCGAGGGCGTGGGCGTATCGGAGCAGGACTTTTTGCAGGCCGGAGCCAAACAGGTGGCGGCCGGCTACTGCGTTTATGGCCCCCAGACCACGCTGGTTCTGACCGTGGGTGATGGCGTGGCCATGTTCACGCTGGATCGTGAGCAAGGTTCCTTCATCCTGACCCATGAAAAGGTGATGATTCCCGAGGACACCAAGGAATTCGCCATCAACATGAGCAATATGCGTCACTGGGATGCCCCCATCAAACGCTATGTGGACGAGTGCCTGGCCGGCAAGGAAGGCCCGCGCGGCAAGGACTTCAACATGCGCTGGATCGCCAGCATGGTGGCCGACGTACACCGCATCCTGTCCCGTGGCGGTATCTTTCTGTACCCCTGGGACAAGCGCGAACCCGAGAAGCCAGGCAAGCTGCGCCTGATGTACGAAGCCAACCCCATGGGCTGGATCGTCGAACAAGCCGGCGGCGCCGCCACCAACTGCCGCCAGCGCATCCTGGACATCGAGCCGGGCAAGCTGCACGAACGCGTCAGCGTGGTGCTGGGCTCCAAGAACGAGGTGGAGCGCGTGACCCGCTACCACACCGAAGGATGATGACGGCCGGGATATAATTTCAGGCTTTCCAGCCGGTGTAGCTCAGTCGGTAGAGCAGCTCATTCGTAATGAGAAGGTCGGGTGTTCGATTCATCTCTCCGGCACCATTCGTAAAAAGCCCCTAGCTGTCATGGTTAGGGGCTTTTTTTACGTAGCCTTGTCAGCATCAAATCGGAAGACCTCGCGAAACTAGGAAAGGTAGTCCTGTGAACCCCCAAGAACTTCTTGGCCACTTCGACGATGCGCGACTATGGCCAGTTGCACCGAGCCAGGATGCGTCCTTCGGCATGGAGCAGGCATACCGTGATGCCCTCGCCGTCCGTGATCTCCGTATTGCACGCGGTGAAACCCCACGCGGCTTCAAGATCGGCTTCACCAACCGCAACATCTGGCAGCGCTATGGCGTTTTTGGGCCTATCTGGGGCACCGTGTACGACTCCACGCTCAGCTTCTGTGATGGTCAGGGCAGCGTCTCACTCAAGGCAACCTGTCAACCCCGTCTGGAACCGGAGGTGGTGTTTGGCATGAAGGCCACGCCGCCTGCGAATCCATCGCTGGATGACCTGTTCCATGCGTTGGACTGGTTGGCTCCAGGCTTCGAGGTCGTCCAGTCCCACCTGCAGGACTGGAAGTTCCAGGCTGCGGATACCGTGGTCGATGGGGGCTTGCATGCTCGTCTGCTGGTTGGCCGCAAAGTACCAGTTGGTCAAATTGCTTCCAGCGCAACCCAACTCAACGCGGTGTTGGCGCTAGCCACTGTCAACCTGATCAGAGGTGAGCAAATCCTGGAAAGCGGATGCGGCGCCAATGTTCTGGATGGCCCCTTGATGGCCCTGCAGCACTTTTTGAAGGAACTCAGGGCATGTCCGGGTGCGCCAGACCTGCTGGCCGGTGACGTGGTCACGACCGGTACCTGGACCGATGCCTGGCCAGTGCTTCCTGGCGAGCAGTGGACGGGCGACTTTGGTGCCCCACTTTCGAGATTGCAGATTGTCTTCAGTTAGCCCATTGGCGATCAGCATCGGGCCGTTTGCGCTGGCAACCTCGTTGGTGATTGTGCTGGTCTGCGCCGCTGTCGCGACGGTGGTCGGCTACTTTGTCGGGCGACGCCAGAAGGTCACCGTCGGCGCTACCCTGGCCGATATGCTGTTGGCCGGCGCCCTGGCGGCACGTATTGCCTTCGTTGTGATGTGGTTTGACATCTACCGCAGTGCGCCATGGACCATGCTCGATATCCGCGACGGTGGCTTCACACCTTGGGCTGGTGTACTTGGTGCCGTCCTCGTCGCACTGTGGCAAGGTTGGCGGCGCGCCGCGCTGCGGGTACCGCTGATGCTGGGCCTTCTGGCAGGCACCCTGATGTGGACCATCTTGCCTGCGGTTCTTCGCATGGGCACCGGTCCTGCACTATCCGATCTTGAGGGAATTTCGCTCACGACAATGCAAGGAAAGCAGGAGAGCCTGACCAGTTTGGCGCATGGCAAGCCCTTGGTCGTCAACCTGTGGGCAACCTGGTGCCCGCCGTGTCGTCGCGAGATGCCCGAACTGGCTGCGGCGCAGCAACAGGTACCAGGGGTTACTTTCATTTTTGCGAACCAGGGTGAAAGCCCGGTCACGGTGCAGAAGTACCTCACTGCGAGCCAGTTGGTTCTAGCAAATGTGGTTCTTGACCCGGGGAAGAAACTCGGTGAGCAACTCGGTTCAACGGCGCTGCCGACCACGCTGTTCTTCGACGCCAGCGGTCGTCTGGTTGATACCCACATCGGCGCATTGTCATCGGCATCACTCGCCAGCAAACTACAGAGATTTGAGACGGTCGATTCCAACCTGCCCAGATGACCGCTCGGTGGAGCCCGTAAAAAAAGGTGACAGCCTGTCAAGCGGCGTGCAACCACTCATCTTCCGGCAATCCCCGCAGGAAGCTTGCAACGCTTTCCAGGGCCCCCTGCGCCTCAGCCCACTCCAGGTGCTCCACCAGCCGCAGTGTCTTGAGTGGCGCAGGCGTGTGTTCCCAGGCTTCGAGAATCAGGGGAAGTGGTGGCTCCCAACCCAGGGCGGTGCGCTTGCGGTTGGGCAACATCTCGAACAGTGCATTCCAGCTCTGGGGCATGGGACAGACGCGGTTGTTGTCGCGACAAAAGACGATCAGGCTGTGCAGTGTGTCTGACATGAAGGATGCTCCCGAATCAAAGTTGCTACCAATTTTGGATGCGCCGCCCGGACAGCGAATGCTGCATACCCGGACGCCCCCCAAAGAAAAAACCCTGCCAGCCATACGGTAGCAGGGTTTCGCCTGAATGGGGAACCGGCGATCAAGTCACCATGCCCATCATGCGTGGCAGCCACAAGGACAGGCCGGGCCAGTAAGTCACCAGCATCAGGAAGCACAACATGGTCAGCAACCAGGGCCACACCGCCACGGTCAACTCAGTGATACCCATCTTGGTGATGCCGGATGCAACATACAGGTTCAAGCCCACCGGAGGGTGGCACATGCCCACTTCCATGTTCACCACCATGATGATGCCGAAGTGCACCGGATCAATGCCCAGCTTGATGGCAATGGGGAACAGGATGGGCGCCAGGATCAGCACAATGGAAGATGGCTCCATGAAGTTACCGGCAATCAACAACAGCACGTTGGAAATCAGCAGGAAACCGATCACGCCAATGCCGGTGCCAATCATGTTGTCCGCCAGTTGCTGCGGAATGTTCTCATGCGTCAGCAGGAACGAGAACAACACGGCATTGGTAATGATGTACAGCAGCATGGCGCTCATATTGGCGCTGGAGAGGAGCACGCGGGGCACGTCTTTCATCCCCATGTCCTTGTACACAAACACCGCCACCACAAAGGCATAGACCGCACTCATGGCTGCCGCCTCGGTGGGGGTAAAGATGCCGGAGTAGATTCCGCCCATCACCACGACGATCAGCAACAGACCCCAGATGGCCTTGCGGAACGACACCCAACGCTCACCCCAGGTCGCCTTCGGTTGGCAGGGGTAGTTGTTCTTCTTGGCACGGTACCAGGTCGTCAAACCCAGGAAGAAGGCCAGCAGGATGCCGGGAATGACACCGGCCATGAACAGGGCTCCGACCGATGTATTGGTAGACACCGAATACATCACCATCACAATGGATGGCGGAATCAGGATGCCCAGCGCGCCCGACGTGGTAATGACACCGGCACCAAAGCCCTTGGGGAAGCCCGCCTTGACCATGGCCGGCATCAGGATGGAGCCAATGGCCACCACAGTGGCCGGGCTGGAGCCCGACACTGCGGCAAACAGGGCACAGGCCAGCACGCCGCCAAGCCCCAGACCACCGTGCCAGTGACCAACCATGGATGTGGCAAACGCAATCATGCGTCGCGCTACCCCGCCGTGGGTCAGGAAGTTGCCCGCAAGGATGAAGAACGGGATCGCCATGATCTCGAACTTCTCGATACCGGTGAACAGCTTGAGGGCTACCGACTCAATCGGCACCTCGGTCAGGAAGAACAGGAACGAAAGAACCGTCAGCCCCAGGGAAATGGAGATCGGCATGCCGGTGAGCATCAGCACCACCAGTAGGCCCAGAATAATTAAAGCACTCATTTCTGGCCCCCGTCACGTTTGTCTTGTTCTTTGGTGGCATCCAGTCCAAGCGGATGTAGGTTGTCGTTCATGCGGTAAATCGCATCATCCTTGCCAGGCGCCAGCGGCTCGGCCTCGTCCAGGCCATCAACGTGTCCGTGGTCATGGTGCGGCAGTTCGCCGGTGCGCAGGAAATTGGCCGTCACTTGCAAAAAGCGGAAACACATCAGATAGGAACCCATCGGAATCACCGAATACACGATCCAGGTGGGCCACTCCAGATCCGGCGTGGTGGGGCCTTCCGGCAGGTCGTTGAGCGACATGCCCAAGGTGGAAAAGACGAAATGGTGCATGCCGTTTTCCCACACAAAGCGCAGGCCCAGCGTACCAACGATGCCGGTGAACAGGGCACCTGCCAGCAGCCCGAGAACGACGAACTTGCCGCGCCGGCTGTCGGACATGCGGTTGATCAGCACGTCCACCCCGACGTGAATGCCAGTGCGCACGCCGTAGGCGGCACCAAACTTGGCCATCCACACAAACATGATGATGCAGAGCTCCTGAGCCCAGCCCATATTGATGCTGAGCAGCCAGTCCTGCACACCGGGAATGGAAAAACCGGTGGCATAGCGGTGCACAACGGAGGCAAAGATGACCAAGGTCGCCGCCCCCATGAGGAAGGTGATGAGCCACTCCTCAATGTGATCGAGAATTTTCATGGTGGTGTTCCGATAGGTAGAAAAAAAGCCCGGTCAGTTGGCCGGGCTTTGCCTGGGCTTACTGCTTGGCCGGATCGAATCCGGTTTCCTTGTAGATGCTCTGGATCAGGTCCTTGCCGATGCGCGACTCCATATCGGAATGGGTCTTGAGCGTGGCCTTGCGGAAGGCTGTGCGTTCAGCGGGTGTTGGCACATAGACCTGGGTCTTGCCGGATTTCTTCACAGCTTCCAGGGATGCATCATTTTCCTGCTTGGCGATCTGGTTCGCGTAACGGGTGGACTGCTCCATGGCGTCTTCCAGCTGTTTGCGAATGTCGGCAGGCAAACCGTCCCAGAACTTCTTGTTGGTGATGACGGCGTAGCCCAGGTAACCGTGCTCGGTCAATGTCAGATGCTTCTGCACCTCATGCATCTTCTGGGTGTAGAGGTTGGAGATGGGGTTCTCGGTGCCATCCACCACACCAGTTTGCAGGGCCTGGTAGACCTCGGAGAAAGCCAGCACCTGGGGCAGGCTGCCCAGTGCACGCATCTGGGACTCCAACACCTTGGAGGACTGGATGCGCATCTTCAGACCCTTCATGTCTGCTGGAGCATGGATGGGCTTGTTGGCCGAGAGAGACTTGAATCCGTTGTCCCAGTAGGCGAGACCCTTGACGCCCTTGGCATCGAGCTTGTCCAGCATCATGCGGCCAACGGGTCCCTGCGTGATCTTGTGGAGTTCGTCGTAGTTATCGAAAATGTAGGGCAAATCGAACAACTCGAATTCCTTGACACCCAAGGGGCCGAACTTGGCCAGCGACGGTGCCAGCATTTGCACGGCGCCGATCTGCAGCGCTTCCATCTCTTCCTTGTCCTTGTAGAGCGTGCTGTTGGCGTAGACCTCGACCTTGACCTTGCCCTTCGTCAACTCTTCAGCCTTCTTCTTGAAGTATTCCGCCGCATGGCCCTTGGGTGTGTCGTTGGCCACCACGTGGCTGAACTTGATGACGATGGGTTGCTGGGCCAAAGCCAACAACGAGAACGATCCGAGAGCCAGGCCCAATGCAATAGCGCGAAGTTTCATGGTGTGTGATCCGGTAGTGAAGATACAGGCTGAAGGTTAGTCGAATGGCGCCAAATCTCAAGTGTGGACATCCACTAAGGGTTAACCCGAAACACCCCATTTCCCTCTTACCATCGCTGCCATTCCCACTACCCATCTCACCCAAGCCGTGTTCTTTGCATCCAAATTGTTCGATCTACTGACCCAACCACTGACCTGGGTCGCCACCCTGCTCTTTGCCAGCCTTCTGATGCCGCGCCGGGCTTCCCTGAACCGCCGACTGGTGCTTGCTGCGCTGGCCCTGCTGCTGTTGATGGGGTGGCTACCACTGCCGGATCGCGTGCTGCGTTACCTAGAGAGTCAGTACGCCGAAATGCCCCCAGCCGCAGATCTACGGGGCTTTGCGGGCATCGTGGTGTTGGGCGGCTCCACCGAGTCGGGCCATATTGCCCAGGCGCACTCTCAACCTCTGCTCAATGACGCGGCCGAGCGCATGACTGCGCCACTGGCCATGCTGCGGCAGAACCCACACCTGCATATGCTGTACACCGGAGGTAGTGGCGAGTTACTCGGCAACGGGCCCAGCGAAGCGGATCGGGCCCGGGTGTTTTTCGAAAGCCAGGGCGTCGCAGCGAATCGCGTAACGTATGAGGGCCGTTCACGCACCACCCATGAAAATGCGGTGCTGTCCGCGCAGATACCCGGCATGGATACCACCCGGCGCTGGTTGCTGGTCACATCGGCCTGGCACATGCCGCGCGCCATGGACACCTTTTCCAGGGCCGGCTGGAACGTGACTGCATATCCGGTGGACTTTCGCACCGGGGCGTCCACACCCTGGACGGCCTACTCGCTCAGCGAGGGTGCTCGCAGATGGCAGCTTGCACTGCATGAATTGGTGGGCAAGGTAGCCTATCGATTGATAGGTCGTCCTTAGCCTCGCATCAGGCTGCGCGCCAGTACCTTGTCGATGCGTTTCCCTTCCAGTTCCGTGACCTCGAACTGCCAGTGCGCGCATTCAATACGCTCGCCCACCGCTGGCAACTCTCCCGACACCGCCATCAGCAAGCCGGCCAGGGTGTTGTAGCGGCCCCGGTCTTCCTGGGGCAGTTCGTCAATGTCCAGGCGGGCCTTGAGTTCGCCAACGGGCATCAGACCATCCAGCGCCCACGAACCATCGCCCAGTTGGGTAGCCCAGGCCTCGGTCTGGGCGTCGGGCTTCAACTCACCGGTGATGGCCTCCAGCAGGTCATGCGGTGTCAGCAAACCCTGCACCACCCCGTATTCGTCCACCACAAGCACCATGCGGGCGGAGGTGGTGCGAAACTGCTCGATCAACTCCATGCCACTGAGGGTTTCCGGCACAAAGGCGACCGGCTCCACGACCGACTCAATGCCGCCCTCGTGCTGCGTCCCCAGTTCCAGCAGGCGCGCCACACTGATGAGCCCCACCACCTGTTCCAGCGAGCCACGGCACACCGGATACCACGAGTGCGCGCCCTTGCTACCGCCAGAGCTGGCTTGCTCCAGACACTGCGAGACCGTGGCAGTTGCGTCCATCCATTCAATATCCGCACGTGGCAGCATCATGGAGGTGAGGCTGCGGTCATCCAGATCAAAGACATTGCGCACCATCTGGTGCTCGTGCTGTTCAATAATGCCAGCGTCGACGCCTTCCTCCAGACTGGCTGAAATTTCTTCCTCGGTTACCGCGCGGTTGTCACTGGTGTCAATGCGCAAGAGCTTGAGCATGGCATGCGTGCAGACGGACAGCAGGCGCACAAACGGCTTGGCGCCGGTTGCCACCCAGGTCATGGGGCGAGACACCAGCCGGGCGACCGTCTCGGGATAGAGCTGGCCAATGCGCTTGGGAACCAGCTCGCCGAACAGAATGGTGATAAAGGTGATGACCGTCACAACCACACCCGTTGCGGACAGCTCGGCGGCGCGCTCAGAGATTGGCAGACTTGCGAGCAGCCAGTGGGACAAACCATCGCTGAACGCCGCTTCACCCACAATGCCATTGAGCATGCCAATGGAAGTGATGCCAACCTGCACGGACGACAGGAACTGGGTCGGGTTCTGCAACAACTCCAGCGCCGACAGTGCCCCTTTGTCGCCGGCCTCCGCCATCGTCTGCAACCGAATCCTCCGACTTGCGGTCAACGCCAGTTCCGACATGGCAAAAGCGCCGTTGAGCAGCGTCAAAAAGAGAATCAGAAAAACTTCCATGCAACCCAAGCGAGAATAAACACCATGGCACTTTACATGATTGGCGACGTTCAAGGCTGCGATGCCGCCCTGCAACGCCTGTTGGACACCATCGCGTTCTCCCCCAGCCGCGACACACTCTATCTGTTAGGCGATCTGGTCAACCGGGGGCCAGCTTCAGCCGCGGTGCTGCGCCGTCTGATGGACTATGGCGACGCCGCCCGCTGTCTGCTGGGTAATCACGACCTGAACCTGCTCGCCGTGGCTCAGGGCACGCGCAAAATCCACCGCAAGGACACATTGGACAGCGTGCTGAATGCGACGGACCGCGACGCCATGCTGCACTGGCTGCGCCACCAAAAGATGGCCCTGCTGCTGCAGCGCGGTGACAAGCCGCTGTTGATGGTGCATGCCGGCGTGTTGCCCGCATGGACGGTGGACCAGACCATGGCACTGGCGCGGGAGGTTGAGATGCAACTGCAGGGCAGCCAAAGCGCGGCATTTCTGCAGGCCATGTATGGCAACACCCCCAATCGCTGGGACGAAACGCTGGCCGGCATGGACCGCCTGCGCGTCATCGTGAATGCGCTGACTAGGCTGCGCTTTTGCAGCGCGCAGGGGGAGATGGAATTCGAAACCACAGAAGGCGCCGCGGGCGCACCGGCCGGCTACATGCCCTGGTTTGATGTGCCAGGGCGCCAGACGGCGCACGTCGCCGTGGCCTTTGGCCATTGGTCCACACTGGGCTGGCTGGGTCGCACGGACCTGCTGTCGCTGGACACCGGTTGTGTCTGGGGAGGCTGTCTGAGTGCCTTGCAGTTCAACCTGCAGGATGACAGCCAGACGCTGATCCAGGTGCAGTGCGAGGCCGCACAGCAACCCGGACGCTGATTACGAGGACTTGAACAGCGCCGCGACCTTGACCTTGGGCTTGATATTGGCTGAAATACTGCGCGACGCAGGACGTGCCGTGGCTTCCCAAGAAGGTGCGGTCGCCTCGCTGACCGCAGTTGGCTCGTACGGCTTGTCAAAGAAGGGATCACGCGACGCCTGGGGTGGACGCGCATAGTCGTTGCGCGGCGCACGGGGGGCACGGCTGCTGGAGCTCTCATCACGGCTGCCCCGGCTGGCACCACGGCCACCACTGCGACCGTTGTCCCCACCGCCGGTGCCTTCGCCGTCTTGCGAATACATGCGACGACCGTCGTTGATACGACCCTGCTTGCGGATGTCGGGGGCGTCTTCGTCGTACTCCACCGCTTCCAGTTCGATCTTGGTCTTGATCAGCTTTTCGATATCACCGACCAGGCGGGCGTCATTGTTGCCACCGACAAAGCTCACGGCCAGACCAGCGGCACCGGCACGACCGGTGCGGCCAATGCGGTGAATGTAGTCTTCTGCGTTGAACGGAATGTCGAAATTGAACACGCACGGCACGTCCTTGATGTCCAGGCCCCGGGCCGCCACATCGGTACACACCAGCAGATCGACCTCGCCCTTCTTGAACGACTCGAGGGCCTTCAGGCGCTCGTCCTGGCTCTTGTCGCCGTGCAGGGCGGTGGTCTTCAGGCCTTCGCGCTCCAGTGTGCGGGCCAGTCGGGCGCAGCCGAGCTTGCTGTTCACAAATACAAAGGCCTGCTTCATGCCGCGCGACTTCAGAATCTGGTGCAGGGCATGGCGCTTTTCATCTTCTGGCACGCTGTAGAAATGCTGCTCCACGGTGGAGGCCGTGGCATTGGCGCGTGCCACCTCGATGGTGACCGGGTTTTGCAGGTAGCTGCTGGCTAGACGCTTGATTTCGGGTGAGAAGGTGGCCGAAAACAGCAGTGTGGTGCGCTGCTTGGGCAGGTAGGACAGGATACGTTGCAGGTCCGGCAGGAAGCCGATGTCGAGCATGCGGTCGGCCTCGTCCAGCACCACATATTCCACCTGGTTCAACACCGCATTCTTGGCCTCGATGTGGTCCAGCAAGCGTCCGGGTGTGGCCACCAGAATTTCGACGCCACGCTTCAACTCCAGCGTCTGCGGTTTCATGTCCATGCCACCAAACACCACGGCGCTGCGCAGGTTGGTGTACTTGGCGTACAGCTTGACCTGCTGGGCTACCTGGTCGGCCAATTCGCGGGTGGGTAGCAGCACCAGAGCCCGCACGGGGTGGCGCGCGGGAGAGGTGGAGCTGTTTTCGTGCTTGAGCAGGCGGTGCAGCAGCGGCAGCGAGAAAGCTGCGGTCTTGCCGGTGCCAGTCTGGGCGGCACCCATCACGTCTTTGCCGGTGATCACCACGGGAATGGCCTGGGCCTGGATGGGGGTCATGGACTCGTAGCCCATTTCGGCCACGGCACGGGCCAATGGCGCAGCCAACTGCAACTGGGCAAACGCCATGATGGGCGTGTCCGCATTCAGTTCGTTCGAAATTTCAGGAGTCGCCGGGGTATTCAGTTCAGTATTCAAATCGGTCATGCATAGCAAATAGAGGAGCTATCCGTCCGATAGCTGATGGGCGCCCAACGCTGGGGCCGCTCCGTATTATCCCCTAGTCTCACAAATTGCGGGCGGAAAAGGTGTCGCAAGCCTTGACACTGCCGTTTTGGATGCCATTGGCGAACCAGCGCTGGCGCTGCGCGCTGCTGCCGTGGGTGAAGCTCTCCGGCACCACCGCACCGCCATGGCCACGCTGCAGGGCATCGTCGCCGATCTTCGCCGCCGCGTTGATGGCCTCCTCCACATCGCCCTGCTCCAGCAACTGGCGCGCATTGTTGGCGTGGTGCGCCCAGACGCCAGCAAAGCAGTCCGCCTGCAACTCCAGGCGCACGCTCAGCGCGTTGTACTCGGCCTTGCTGGCCCTGCCGCGCATCTGCTCCATCTTGTTGCTGATACCCAGCAGATTTTGCACGTGGTGACCGACCTCATGGGCGATCACATAGGCCTGGGCGAAGTCGCCCGGTGCGCCCAACTGGGTCTTCAGGGTCTCGTAAAAGCCCAGATCGATATAGACCTTTTGGTCGGCCGGGCAGTAGAAGGGGCCCATTGCCGACTGGCCTTGGCCGCATTCCGTCGGCGTGGAGCCGCGGAACAGCACCAGCTTGGGGTTGCGGTAGGTGGCACCTCCCTGGGTGAACACGTCCTTCCACACGTCCTCGGTATCGGCCAGCACGGTGGACACAAATCTCGCCATGCGGTCGTCGGCCGGTGGCTTGTGGGCCGGTGCCTGTTGCACCTGCGCCGTGGGCGCGCCACCCTCCCCGCTGAGCACGCCCAGAATGGTCAGCGGATTGACGCCGAATAGCCAGCCGCCCAGCAATGCGATGACGATGGTGCCGATGCCAATGCTGCGGCCGCCGAACCCGCCGCCCCCACTGCCCCGACCATCGCCACGGCGGTCCTCGACGTTGTCCGACTCGCGGTTGCCTTCCCATTTCATGACTACGCTCCTTACGCCCCGTTAGAGCGGTGCTGTGCGCATGGTAATACCCCCCGGCCTTGCACGCCCACCCCACCCTGCCTAAACTTTGCCCATGCCCCACACCGCCGCCGACCCCAGCCCCATTGCCGCCGGGCTCAAGCTCGCCGAACTCATCAGTGCGCTGAGCCACGCGCTGGACATTACCGAGGGCCAGCCCGAGGGCCACTGCGTGCGCTGCTGCTGGATTGGCATGCACCTTGGCAGCTCCATCGGTCTCAGCGAAACCGAGCAGTGGGAGCTGTACTACACCCTCCTGCTGAAAGACCTGGGCTGCAGCAGCAACGCCGCGCGCATCTGCGAGCTGTACCTGACCGACGACCTGGATTTCAAGCGCGACTTCAAGCAGGTGGGCGACAGCCTGCCCCAGGTGGTGCGCTTTGTGCTGCAACACACGGGATTGAAGGCTGGCTTGGCGGAGCGCTTTCACAGCGTGCTGCACATCTTCCGCCACGGCGCCGAGGTTTCTCAGGAACTGATCCAGACCCGCTGCCAGCGTGGCGCCGAGATCGCTCGCCTGCTGCGCTTCTCAGAAGGCGTGGCCGCCGGCATCTACAGCCTGGACGAGCACTGGAACGGCCAGGGCAAGCCCGACCAGCTCCAGGGCGCGACCATTCCCGTCTACGCCCGCATTGCCCTGCTGGCCCAGGTGGTGGATGTGTTCCACACGGCCGACGGCAAGGACGCCGCCATGGACGAGGTGCGCAGGCGTAGCGGGCAGTGGTTTGACCCCACGCTGGTGGCCGCCATGGACGCGGTCGCCGTGGACGATGGCTTTTGGACCACACTCGGTGGCACCAACATCGAACAGGCCGTGCTGGCGCTCGAACCCGCCGCCTGCGAGGTGCCGTTGGACGAGGACTATCTGGACGACATAGCCGCCGCGTTTGGCCAGGTGGTCGACTCCAAGAGCCCCTACACCAGCGGCCACAGTGCGCGCGTGGCGCTGTACACCGACCTGATTGCCGAGGCGCTGGGTATCAGCCTGCAACGCCGGCGCTGGCTCAAGCGCGGCGCGCTGTTGCACGACGTGGGCAAACTGGGGGTCAGTAACAGCGTGCTGGACAAGGCCGGCAAGCTCGATGAAGCGGAGTGGGCCGCAGTGCGCGACCACGCCCGCCTGACCGAATCCATCCTGTCCAAGATCCACGCCTTCAGCGAGCTGGCAAGAATAGCCGGCGCCCACCACGAGCGGCTGGACGGCAACGGCTACCCTCGCGGGCTCAAGGGCGATGAGATTGCCATGGAGACGCGCATCATCACGACGGCCGATATCTTTGATGCCATCACAGCCGAGCGGCCCTACCGGGGCGCCGTGCCGATTCCCAAAACGCTGGAGATGATGGAAAAGACCGTCGGGACCGCACTGGACCCGCGATGCTTTGACGCCTTGAAACGCGCCATGGCGCGATTGCAGGCGGAGGATGAGACCAGCGCCGCCGAGCGGCTGGCGGCCTGATCCGTCGGTTGAACTAGGCCTTGGGCAAAGTCACGCCCACCTGACCCTGGTACTTGCCGCCACGGTCTTTGTAACTGGTCTCGCAGACGTCGTCCTTGTCGCTCTCAAAAAACAGCACCTGGGCACAGCCTTCACCGGCGTAGATCTTGGCGGGCAGCGGCGTGGTATTGCTGAATTCCAGTGTCACATAGCCCTCCCACTCGGGCTCAAACGGCGTCACGTTAACGATGATGCCGCAGCGCGCATAGGTGCTCTTGCCCAGGCAGATGGTCAGCACATTGCGAGGAATGCGGAAGTATTCCAGCGTACGGGCCAGCGCAAAACTGTTGGGCGGAATGATGCAGACGTCGTCGTTGAAATCGACAAAGCTTTTTTCGTCAAAGTTCTTGGGGTCGACCACGGTGCTGTGGATGTTGGTAAACACCTTGAACTCGGGCGCACAGCGGATGTCGTAGCCGTAGCTGCTGGTGCCGTAGCTGATGATTTTCTTGCCATCGGCCTGACGAATCTGGCCGGGCTCGAACGGTTCAATCATCCCGGTCGTTTCGGCCATATGGCGAATCCACTTGTCGCTCTTGATGCTCATGGGGTCTCAACTCCTAAAGTGGGGGTGATTGTAAGCATCGGGTCTTGGCGCTGGGGACATTGGTCCGACTGAGGTGGCCGGGATTGGGGTAGGGACGCGGGCTCATACGGCCAAACGCGCAGAAATCGCCCGCACCCCTACCCCAATCCCGGCGGTGTGAGGCATCAGCGTGCGCAACGAAAGCCGCCGAACTCTCGCCACGGAAGGGAGTGCCCGGGGGGCGATTTCTGCGCGTTTGGCAGTATGAGCCCCCCGGGTATTCCCTTCCGTGGCAGGCGTTCCAGGAAACTATTGCTACAATAAAAGTAGCGTCTCACGTAGTATCCACGAGGGCTACAGCATCAAATGGCTTGTGACACCACCGTCCGCTCCACCAACCGGTCATCCCCCAGCACGATCATCGAAAAAAGCAGTTCATCCAGACTCGCCGCCATGGATGTCCTGCGGGCCAGCAGCGGCGTGGCCTTGAGGTTCAGCACCACGAAGTCGGCCTCGCAGCCCGGCAACAGATTGCCCACCACCCCTTCCAGACCCAGAGCCCGCGCGGCACCGGCCGTGTGCTGCCACCACAGATGCTGGGGCTTGAGCGACAGGCCCTGCTTGGTCTGCCCCTCACGGCCCACGTAGTAGGCGCCCAGCATGGTGTGGAAGGGGCTGAAGGAAGTGCCACCGCCTACATCGCTGGCCAGTCCGTACTGGAAGCCCACGCGGTCGGCCCCGGCGTAGTCGAAGAAGCCGCTGCCCAGGAACAGGTTGCTGGTAGGGCTGACGGCCGCCGCCGCACCGGTGTCGCGCATCAATGCCCGGTCGTCATCGTCAAAGTGGATGCAGTGGGCATAGACGGACCGGCTGCGCATCAGTCCAAAGTCGGCATAGGTGGCCAGGTAGCTGCGCGACTGCGGGAACAGTTCGCGGGCCCAGGTGATTTCGTCCTTGTTCTCGGCCACATGGGACTGGATCCACACGTCGGGATACTTCGCGGCCAGCTCGCCGGCCCCGCGCAGCTGCGCATCGGTGCAGGTGGGCGCAAAGCGCGGGGTGATGGCGTAGCCCAGTCGGTCCTGGCCGTGCCAACGCTGGATCAGAGCTTCGGAGTCCAGCAGACTTTGTTCGGTGGCGTCAAGGCGGCCAGCGGCCGACGGCTGGTTCAGCAAGTCGGCCGGCGCGTTCCGGTCCATCAGGCACAGGCCAGTGATCAGACGCATGTGTTGGGCCTGGCCTTCCGTGAACAGCGCGTTGACCGACGCCGGATGCGAGGTGGCAAATGCCAGCGCAGTGGTGACGCCGTTTCGCAGCAACTCCGCTATAAAAAAAATAGCTGCCTGCGTACTGTATTCGAGGGCTGCAAAGCGTTTCTCCTCGGGAAAGGTGTAGTTCTCCAGCCACGGTAGCAGGCCCTCGGCGGGTGAACCAATCACATTGGTCTGTGGGTAGTGCACATGCAGGTCCACAAAGCCGGGGGCGATGATGTTCCCTGGCCAGTGCTCCACCGGCACACCAGGGTACTGGGGGGCCAGCGCGCTCCAGGCGCCCACGGCTTGCACCACCTGCATGCCCGCATCGTTGGGGCCGACCACCAGCAGGCCGTCCTCCTCAAACAGGGCGTGGGCCGGGCCCTCGCTGTGCGGGGCAAACCAGAGGATGGAGGCGCGGTAGGCTTTCATAGGGGCACAAGCTTAAACCGGTAACGGCTGGCCCGGCATACGACCGGCCGGATAACCCCTATCCAGCCGGTCGGCGTTACCAATGCTTGCAATTCCAAGGCACCGGCACCGGCCGCGCGCGTTACAGTGCCAGCCACCATGCAGATACACACCGCAACTATGGGATGGCTGGCACTGGCCATCTGCGCCGTGCACACCCTGGCGGGCGCGGACGACCACTTTCCTGCCGCCGGCAATCCATTGGGAAGCTGTACCGTGCCAGCGGAAGCGGCTGCGGAAGATGTGTCGCGCCCCAGCACCGTTATCGGCACCGGAACACCCGCGAGTTGCACGGGTGACGCCGTCGTCCAGGGCGTGGCCAGGGGCGGCGTCATCACCTTCAACTGCGGGCCGGACCCGGTGACCATCACGCTGACGCAACCAGCCAAGATCGTCAACACCACCGGGCCGAAGATCGTCATCGATGGTGGCGGCAAGGTCACGCTCAGCGGCGGGGGCACCAGCCGCATCCTGTACATGAACACCTGTGACGCAGCGCAAATGTGGACCACCTCGCACTGCCAGGACCAGGACCACCCCCAGCTAACCGTGCAGAACCTGACGTTTATCGACGCCAACTCCAGCGGCGCCAGCCCGGATGGTGGTGGCGCCATCTGGGCGCGCGGCGGCCGCCTGAAGGTGGTCAACAGCCGGTTCTTCCGCAACCAGTGCGATGCCACCGGACCCGACGTGGGTGGTGCCGCAATCCGCGCCTTCAGCCAGTCGCAGAACCTGCCGGTTTATGTGGTGAACTCCACCTTTGGCGGGCGCACGGACCTGGGCAATGTCTGCTCCAACGGTGGCGCGCTGAGCAGCATTGGCGTGTCGTATGCGGTGATCAACAGCCGCTTCACCCACAACCGCGCCATTGGCCAGGGTGCCAACCCGGCGCGCTCGGGCACCACCGGGGGCGGAAGCGGTGGCGCCATCTACAACGACGGCAACCGCTTCCACCTGCAGGTGTGCGGCAGCGAGCTGAACAACAACACGGCCAAGGAAGGCGGCGGCGCCATCTTCTTCGTCAGCAACGACCGCAGCGGCACGCTGGAGATCGCCAACGCGGTGCTCAGCGCCAACCCCAGTGCGGGGTTCGAGACCGCAGGCCTACCCGGCATCTTCTACCTGGGCAATGGCAACCCGCAGGTGAGTGCATCCACGCTGGACCGTGGCAACGCCAGCGTGTCCGCCGATTGTGTTTTCAACTGGGGCGAACACCACTACGCCGACCTGCTGTGGCCTGCCACCACGCGCGCACAAACCCTGGCACCCTACTACTACCGCCACTACCCCGGCACCAACAGTTATGTGGGCATTTCGTCGCAGGACGACCGCCTGCGCTACATGGGCAGCGCCAGCAACCACCAGATGCTGGTCCTGGGGTCCATGGCCACCTGGAAGCAGTCAGCCGGCTGCCTGTGAACCGCCGGGCTCAATGGCTGAGCTTGCCCTGCACGCCAGCCACCAGCCAGTTCATGCCCAGTATCTGTTCATCACTGAGGGTTTGCCCCTTGGCGATGGCGGTGTGGCCCTCGTTGTCCAGTACCGCCTGCTTTGCCGAAAAGGGATGCAGCTTGCCACTGGCAATGTCCTTCTGGCGCGCCAGCACTTCTTGCTGCACGGCCTTGGGCACCTTGCTGCCAAAGTCGCCAACGCGGATCATGCCGTCCCTGACACCGCCCCAGACGGTGCCTGACTTCCAGGTGCCATCCAGCACAGCCCTGGCGCGGCGGGTGTAGTAGTCGCCCCACTGGTGGGTCACAGCCGCGATCTGCGCATCGGGTGCGATTTTGCGCATATCGGAGTGGTAGGCCACGGCCAGCTTGCCGCGCTCCTGTGCTGCGGTCATGACGGCGGTGGAGCCGGTGTGGAAGGCAATCACATCCACGTTCTGGTTGAACAGCGTCATGGCCGCGTCGCGTTCGCGCGTGGGGTCAAACCAGGCGTTGAGCCAGACCACCTTGACCTCGGCCTTGGGGTTGACGGAGCGCATGCCCAGAGCAAAGGCGTTGATGCCCTGCAGCACCTCGGGGATGGGGAAGCCCGCCACATACCCGGCCACGTTGCTGGTGGTCATGCGACCGGCGGCAATACCGGCCAGGTAGCGACCTTCGTAATAGCGGGCATTGGCCGCAGCCACGTTCGGTGCGGTCTTGTAGCCGGTCACCGATTCAAACTTCACGTCCGGGAACTCGGCGGCCACTTTGAGTGTGGGCTCCATGTAGCCAAAGCTGGGGGTGAAGATGAGCTTGTTGCCCTGGCGCGCCAGGTCGCGGATCACGCGCTCGGCGTCCGGCCCCTCGGCCACGTTTTCAACATAACTGGTCTGCACGGCACTGCCCAAGGCCGCTTGCACGGCCAGGCGCCCTTCCTCATGCTGGCGCACCCAGCCGGCATCCGACAGCGGAGCGACGTAGACAAAACCGATCTTGAGGGGCTCGACCTTGGGTCCGTCTTTGGCCTGGGAAGATTGGGAAAGCGCAACGCTGGGCGCAAGGGAAAAAGCACAGGCGGCCACGAGCGTGGCGGCGAGGTTTTTGTACATGGTAGTCCTCTACATGGCTCCGAAACACAAAAGGCAAGGCCCGCCGGAGCAGCGGGCCTTGGGGCACATTTTAGCGAATGCGGCAGTGTGAGCCATGCGACACGCCTCGCCAGAGTGATTGCTATCTAAAGCATAGCTAAACTGCTATATTCCACGAGGGCTTGATGCCAATTCCTCACTCAAACGCTTGGTACACCGCATCCAGCCGCTCCACATAGCGACTGCGCAACGACGCGTCGATGAAGCTGACATCAAAACTGTTGCGCGCCAGCTGGTAGGCGTGCTGGCTGGTCATGCCCAGCGCGGCGAAGGTCTGGGTGAAGTTCTCGTTGATGTAGCCCCCAAAGTAGGCCGGATCGTCCGAATTGACGGTGGCTTTGATACCAGCATCCAGCATGCGCTGGAGACTGTGCTGTGCCAGCGTGGGAAACACGCGCAGCTTCAGGTTGCTCAACGGGCACACGGTCAGCGGGATGCGGTCCTGGGCCAGGCGCTGCATCAGTGCGGCATCAAAGATGGCCTGCACACCGTGGTCGATGCGCTCGACCTTCAGCACATCCAGCGCGCTCCAGATATAGGCCGGTGGTGCCTCCTCGCCGGCATGGGCCACCAACCGAAAACCCAGTTCGCGCGCACGGGCAAACACCTTGGCAAACTTTTCCGGCGGATGCCCCACTTCGCTGGAGGCCAGACCAATGCCAAGAATCTTGTCGCGCAAGGGCAGCACCTGCTCCAGGCATTCAAAGGCTTCGGCTTCACTCAAGTGGCGCAGAAAGCACAGAATCAGCGATGCCGTCATGCCGTGGCGTGCCGGTGCTTCCTGGCAGGCGCGGTACAGGCCGTTGACCACCGTCTCGGCGCTGGTGCCGTGGCCCGTGTGGGTTTGTGTATCGAAGAAAATTTCCGCGTGCAGGACGTTGTCGATCTGCGCCCGCGCCAGATAGGCATCGGTCATGTCGAAGAAGTCCTGCTCGGTCTTCAGCACCGTGGTGCCGGCGTGGTAGATGTCCAGAAACTCCTGCAGGTTGTTGAAGACATAGGCCTGGCGCAGCGCCTCCACACTGGGGTAGGCAAGAGGCACGCCGTTGCGCTGACCCATGGCAAAAATCATGTCAGGCTCCAGCGAGCCTTCAATGTGCATGTGCAGTTCGGCCTTGGGCATGGCGCGCAGCAACGCGGGCAGGCGCTCGGGGGATACGGGTTTGTGGTTCATGGGTTCTTGTGCCGTCTGTGGATGGACTCAGGTGGTTCAGCGAATGCGGGCGGCCTCCGCCTCCATGGCGGTCACCAGTTCCTCCATCTGCTCAACCACCGCCTGCACGGTTTCGCGCCTAGACAAGTCCACACCGGCTTTTTGCAACTGGGTCATGGGGTGGTCGTTGCCGCCGCTGCGCAGCAGTTCCAGATAGCGCTCGGTGGCAGCCGCGCGCGCGGCGGGCTCGCCGGTGGTCATGTCCTTGAACAGCTTGGCCGAGGAGGCAAAGCAGGTGGCGTACTGGTAGACGTAATACGGTGAGTTGTAGAAGTGCGGAATGCGCGACCAGGTGTACTGGTAAGCGTCGTCCACGGTCACGGCGTCGCCGTAGTAGTCTTTCAGCAATTGCAGGTAGATGCCATTCAGCACCGCCGCAGTGACCGGCTTGCCAGCTTCCACCAGCTTGTGGGCCTGCATTTCAAAGTCGGCAAACAGCACCTGGGTGTAGAAGGTTCCCACAATGGAGTCGGCGGCATGCTGCAACAACAGGAAGCGTTCCTTGGGGTCGGTAGTGGTCTGCAGCAGCTTGTTCAGCAGGAAGCGCTCATTGGTCGTCGAAGCCACCTCTGCCACAAAGATGGTGTAGGCCGACGTGACAAAAGGCTGACTCTCGTACGAGAGGATGGTGTGCATGGCGTGCCCGCCTTCATGGGCCAGTGTGAACAGCGCGTTCTGCGTGTCATTGTGGTTGAGCAGCATGTAGGGGCCCACACCGTAGACTCCGCCCACATAGGCGCCCGAGCGCTTGCCTTCGCTCTCGTACACGTCAATTCTCTGGCCCGCCAGAAAGCGTTGGTACTTGGCGCTGTAATCGGCTCCCAAGGGGGCGACCGACTGCAACACCGTTTCCTTGGCGTCGTCATACGGATAGGTGGCTGTTGTCTTATAGATGGGGATGGAGCCGTCATACAGGTGGTATTGCTGCAGCCCCAGCAGCTTCTTGCGCAGTTTGGCGTAACGCTGCAGTGGCGCTGTGCCGGCACGCACCGTACTCACCAAGGTGTTCACCACATCGATGGGAATCGCGTGGCCCTCCAGCGCGGCATCCAGCGTGGTGGGGAAGTTGCGGGCCTGCGCGGTGAACCAGCCCTTTTGCATGACGCCGTTGTAGATGGCCGCATAGGTATTGGCTGTGGCGGCGTAGGTGCCGATGAACGCATCGAAGGACTTGGCGCGATCGGCCTGGTTGTAATTGGTTTGCAGCACCGACTGGTAGGAGCCGGGTGTCAGCTTGGTTTCCTTGCCGTCGGAGAGCGTCACGGTCGGGAACTTGATGTCCGAGGTGGACAGCTCCTGGAACGTGGCCGTGGGGGTCTGGTTGAAACGGGTCGCAAACGACAGCAGCCGTTCACCCTGCTCGTCCAGCACATGCTTTTGCTGGCGGTAATTGTCCAGAATGGTGAAGCGGTACGCCGTCAACGCCGGTGTGTCCCGAATCCATTGCTCCATGGTGGCCTGCGGAATCTTCAGCAGCTCTGGGGTGAACCATGCCGTGGTGGTGCCGAACCTGGCAAATACCGCACCCACGCGCTGGAACTTGCCGGCCACATCCTGGTTGCGTGTCTCCACGTCGCGCTGCAACTGGGGATAGCGGTACACCTTGTACTGGAGCATGCCGATCTCATCGAAGGCCTGGTAGGCACTGAGCACCGCTGCCGGGCCATTCTTGAGCGAACCCTTGCGCGCGGCAAAGGCATCCATCTTGACCTGTATCGTCTTCATGGCCGCCTCCCATTCGTCCCAACTGGCGTAGATGGGTGACACATCCCAGCGGTACTGCGACGGGATGTCTGCACGATTCTGCGTGGCGGGCTTCGGCGCACTGGCGGCTAGCGCGGCGCCGGCAAACAGCAAGGGCATGGATGCGGTGATGGCGCCAATCAAATCAATCTTCATGGTGGTAAAACTCCCCGGAATAGAAAAGGGCCGCTCAAAAGCGGCCCAGTTTAGCGAGTCGACAATCGCTTATTTTCCGCCGGGGATCTTGCCTTCCACGCCCTTGACGTAGAAACTCAGGCCACCCAGGAATTCATCGTCAGCGGTCTTGTCCTTGGCGATTTGTTCCTTGCCGGTGTTGTCCACAATCGGACCTTTCCAGATCACGAAAGAACCGTCGGCCAAGCCCTTCTTCACTTCTTCGACCCGGGCCTTGGTTTCGGCGGGCACGTCTTCGGCGATGGACACGATGTCAATTGCGCCTTCCTTCACGCCCCACCAGGCCTTGCCCGTGGTCCACTTGCCTTCCAGCGCGTCCTTGGTGGCCTTGATGTAGTACGGCGACCAGTTGATGACGGCGGACGCCAGGTGGGCCTTGGGACCATAGGCGGTCATGTCGGAATCCCAGCCAAAGGCGCGCTTGCCCTTGTCCTGCGCGGTCTTCAGCACGGCAGGCGAGTCGGTGTTCTGGAACAACACGTCGGCGCCGCCATTGATCAGGCTGGTGGCAGCTTCAGTTTCCTTGGGTGGGTTGAACCACTCGTTGACCCACACCACCTTGGTCTTGATCTTGGGGTTGCTGCTCTGCGCGCCCAAGGTGAAGCTGTTGATGTTGCGGATCACTTCAGGAATTGGTACCGATGCCACCACGCCAAGCGTGTTGGACTTGGTCATCTTGCCGGCGATCACACCCGCCATGTAGGCACCTTCGTAGGTGCGGCTGTCGTAGGTGCGCAGGTTCTCGGCGGTCTTGTAGCCGGTGGCGTGCTCGAACTTCACATCCTTCATGTCCGCAGCCACTTTGAGCATGGAGTCCATATAGCCAAAAGTGGTACCGAAGATCAGCTTGTTGCCCTGGCCGGCCATGTCGCGGATCACGCGCTCGGCATCAGCAGACTCGGGCACGCTCTCAACGAACGAGGTCTTGATCTTGTCGCCGAATTCCTTTTCCAGCGCCTTGCGACCGTTGTCGTGCGCAAAGGTCCAGCCACCGTCGCCCACGGGGCCCACATAGGCAAAGGCAATCTTCAGCGGTTCGGGTTTGGGTGCGGGAGCCGAGGCAACCGGTGCCGGTGCCGGGGCGGGAGCCGGCTCTTCCTTCTTTCCGCAGCCGACCAGTGCCGCGCTGGCCACCGCTGTCAGCGCGGCAACCTTGAGTAGTGTGCGTTTGTGCAAATCTGTCATTTGGATTCCTTTGATAAAACTGGGGGGGTTGCGGAGAAAATCAGCTCAGGCGCAACGGGCGCTACGAGCCAGGATAAAACGGTTTCCCTATGGCAGCGGGCATATTAATACGAATCCAGCGCGGGTTGCGCGATATCAGCGCCAGCACCACGATGGTCGCCAGATACGGCAACATGCTCAGGAACTGGCTGGGAACCTCCACGCCAATTCCCTGCAAATGGAACTGCAACATGGTCACGCCACCAAACAGGTATGCACCAAGCAATACCCGTGCCGGGCGCCAGGTGGCAAAGGTGGTCAGCGCCAGCGCAATCCAGCCCTTGCCAGAGACCATGCCCTCCACCCACAAAGGCGTGTAGATGATGGAAATGTAGGCACCCGCCAGGCCACACAGCGCCCCGCCCACCACTACGGCGCCCAGGCGAATCCAGCGCACGGGGTAGCCCAGGGCATGTGCCGACTCCGGGCTCTCGCCCACGCTGCGCAGAATCAGCCCGGAGCGGGTGCGGTACAGGAACCAGATCAGCGCCAGCGCAAACAGCACGGTCAGGTAGACCAGCGGATGCTGGCGAAACAGGGCCGGCCCCACCAGCGGAATGTCGGCCAAATAAGGAATGGCAAAGCTGGGCCGCTCAGGCATCTTCTCCTGCACATAGCTGATGCCGGCAAAGGCCGAGAAGCCCGCACCAAACAGGCTCAGTGCCAGACCGGTGGCGTATTGGTTGGTATTGAGCCAGATGACCAATGCACCAAAAACCGCCGCCATCAGGGCACCCGCGCCCATGCCGGCGACAAAACCCATGGTGTCGCTGCCGGTGTGCACCACCGTGGCGAAGCCGGCAATGGCTGCGCACAGCATCATGCCCTCGGCCCCCAGGTTGACGATGCCGGCCTTCTCGTTGATCAAAAGGCCCAGCGAGGCAATGGCCAGCACGGTGCCTGCGTTCAGCGTGGCAGCAATCAACAGTGCGTAGGAGTCCATTATTTTTTTCCCCAGCGCAGACGGTAGTTCACCAGCGTGTCACAGCCCAGCAGCGTGAACAGCAACAGCCCCTGGAACACCCCGGTCAGTGACTTGGGCAGGCCCAGCCGCGACTGCGCCAGTTCCCCACCGATATAAAACATGCTCATCAATATGGCCGAAAACACCATGCCCACCGGGTGCAGCCGCCCCACATAGGCCACGATGATGGCGGCAAAACCGTAGCCCGCCGGCACATAGGGCGTGAGCTGGCCGATCGGCCCCGCCACCTCCAGCCCGCCAGCCAAGCCTGCCATGCCACCTGACACCAGCAGTGCCACCCACAGCGCGCGGCGCGACGAAAACCCGGCATAGCGCGACGCCGCAGGGGCCAGTCCGCCCACCTGCTGGGCAAAGCCCGCCCGGGTGCGGAACAGAAACACCCAGACACCGGCCACACCCAGCAACGCGAACAGCACGCCGATGCTGACGCGCGATCCGTCAAACAGGCGCGGGATGCGGGTCACCGCCTCAAAACTCTTGGTCTGCGGAAAGTTGTAGCCATTGGGGTCTTTCCATGGGCCGAACACCAGGTAACCCAGCACCTGCACCGCCACATAGACCAGCATCAGACTGACCAAAATCTCATTGGCGTTGAACTTGTCGCGCAGCAAGGCAGTCAGCCCCGCCCAGGCCATGCCGCCCAGCACACCGGCCAGCAGCAGGGCCAGCACAATCCAGCTGCCGGTAGTCTTGTCGGCCAGCAGGGCCACACCGCTGGCGGCAATGGCACCCAGAATGTATTGCCCTTCGGCGCCGATATTCCACACATTGGAGCGAAAGCACACCGCCAGCCCCAGCGCGATCAACAGCAGCGGCGTGGCCTTGACCACCAGTTCTCCCACCGCGTAGCCGCTCCTGATGGGCTCCCAGAAAAACACCTGCAGGCCGCGCACCGGGTCCTTGCCCAGCAGCATGAACAGGATCACGCCGATCACCACCGTGCACAGCAGCGCCAACAGCGGCGAGCCATAACTCCAGAACTGCGAGGGCTGCGGCCGGGCTTCGAGTTTGAGCCTAGCCATGCTGCACCTCCGCAACCACTGCCGCGTCGCTGTGCTCCCAGAGCCCACTCATCCACTCCCCAATCCTCTCCACCGTAGCCTCGGCAATGGGCACCGAGGGCGATAGTTTGCCGCGCGCAATCACGTGCATGCGGTCACACACTTCAAACAGTTCATCCAGTTCCTCACTCACGACCAGCACCGCGCAACCCGCGTCGCGCAGGGCCAGAATCTCGCCACGGATCTGCGCCGCTGCGCCCACGTCCACACCCCAGGTGGGCTGCGACACGATCAGCAACTTCGGCGCCGCATCGATCTCACGACCGACAATGAATTTCTGCAGATTGCCGCCTGACAGCGAACGCGCTGCGGCGGTCGGTCCGTTGGCCTTGACCTTGTATTCCTGGATCAGCCGAGCTGCATGGGCTTCGAGCTGTCGCACCCGAATCCAGCCCCCGGCAAAGCGCGGCATCGAGATCGATTCGGTGCGCGTGAGCAGCAGGTTGTGCGCCAGGCTCAGCGTGGGCACGGCACCGCGCCCCAGGCGCTCCTCGGGCACAAAGTGCAAACCCATCTTGCGGCGACGCCCCGGGTGCATGTGCGACACATCGACTTCGCCCATGTGGATGCTGCCACGCGGAGCGCGGTCGTCCTCACCCGACAACGCGTACAGCAATTCCTTCTGGCCGTTGCCGGACACCCCGGCAATGCCCACCACCTCGCCGGCACGCACATGCAGGTGAATGTCATCCAGGTCCACGCCAAACTGGTCCTCGCGCGCCAATGACAGGCCCTTGACCGCCATCACCGCGGAACCGGCATGCCTGGTCGCGCGCGTAAGCGTGGGCGGCTCGGAACCAATCATCAGACGCGACAGGGATGCGTTGGATTCCTCCTGCGGGTTGCAGACCCCGGTGACCTTGCCACCGCGCAGCACCGTGCAGGCAGTACAGAGTTCGCGAATTTCATGCAGTTTGTGGCTGATGTACAGGATGCTGCAGCCCTCGCTGGACAGCTTTTTCAACACCACAAACAGCTTTTCCACCGCCTGCGGTGTCAGCACCGAGGTCGGTTCGTCCAGGATCAGCAGCTCCGGGCGGGTCAGCAGCGCGCGGATGATTTCCACCCGCTGCATCTCGCCAACGCTGAGCGTATGCACCGGGCGCGCCGGGTCGATGTCGAGTCCATATTCGGTGGCCTTGCCCACAATGGCGGCGGTGACCTGCTCCAGCGAACTGCGCGTCAGACCCAGCCACACGTTCTCGGCCACGGTCATGGTGTCAAACAGGTTGAAGTGCTGGAACACCATGCTGATGCCGTTGGCCCGCGCTTCCTTGGGGTTGCGGATCACGATTTCCTGGCCGTTGATGCGCACCGCGCCGGCATCGGGCTTGACCGAGCCGTAGATGATCTTCATCAGCGTCGATTTGCCGGCACCGTTCTCACCCAGCACGGCATGGATTTCGCCAGGCATCACGGTGAGCGAAACGTCGCTGTTGGCCACCACGCCGGGGTAGGCCTTGGTGATGCCGGTTAACTGGAGTCGGGGGACTGTCATGCTGCTGCGGGTTTCATTCTTTTTTCAGGGCTGCGGCGACCGACTTTACACGCTCGCGCAACCAGCGCCCGGCGGCGGAAGTGTGGGTGCGTTCATGCCAGAGCTGGTAGTACATCATGCGGGGAAACTCCACGGGGCAGGGAAGAATCGCCACCGGCAGCGTGTCCACAAAGCGCGCGCAATACTGCCGCCCCGTGGTCAGCACGAGCAAGGTTGATGCCACCATGGACGGGATCTGCCCAAAATACGGGCAGCGCGCGGCGATGTGGCGCTGCAGCCCCAGGCTGGCCAGGTAGTCGTCAATCACGCCACGCGCACCGGGGTGCGTGGCCACCGGCGCAATGTGCTCGGCCTGCAGCCACGAAGCCTGGTCCCAGCCACGGCGCACCGCCGGGTGTTTCTTGGACACCAGGCACACCACCTCGTCGCCGAAGAGGCGACCCAGGTGCAACTCCTGCGGTGGCGCCGGCCAGTTGCCGATGACCACATCCACCTCGCCCTGTGCTAGTTGGGCCCGGTAGTCGGTGGCGCCGGACAGCGGGTGAATTTCGATCTGGGTCAGCGGCGCCTGGGATTTGATCTGCGCCACCAGCTGCGGCAGGAACAACGGGTCCAGGTAGTCGCTGGCGGCCACCCGAAAGGTGGTGCGCGCGCTGGCGGGCTCAAAACCGCGGGCGTCGGAAAACAGCATCTCGGCACTGCGCAGGATGTGGCCGGCCGGCTCCAGCATGCGCAGCGCTGCATCGGTGGGCACCATGCCCGAGCCCGAACGCACCAAAAGCGGGTCCCCGGCAAAGTCGCGCAGGCGTTTGAGCGCACTGCTCACCGCCGGCTGGTGCATGCCCAGGCGGATGGCGGCTTTGGAAACGCTGCGTTCAGTCAACACGGTATGAAGGACCCTGATCAAATGAAGGTCTATCTTGTCGAACAGCGATTGGTCTCTCATACGGTCATGTTGATTTGTGTCATATCCTAATGCGTATGAAGTCCGGGTCGCTAGCGAATTACCCTCCCGCACAAGGAAGAGCCCATGAACACCAAACCCCTGCGATTTTTCCGGCGTGGAGCAATCGTAACCCTGCCCGCCGTTGACCCCAGTCGCACCCTGCTGGAGGTGCTGCGCGAAGACCTGCACTGCACCGGCACCAAGGAGGGCTGCCTTGAGGGCGACTGCGGCGCCTGCACCGTGGTTCTTGGTGAAGCCGACGGCGACCAGGTCCAATACAGCGCCATCAACAGCTGCATCCGCCTGGCCCATTCAGTGGACGGCATGGCCCTGTGGACCGTGGAGGACTTGACCCAGGCCGATGGCAGCCTGCACCCCGCCCAACAAGCCATGGTGGACTGCCACGGCTCGCAGTGCGGCTTTTGCACCCCCGGCTTTGTGATGAGCCTGTTTGGCCTGTACCAATCCCAACAGGGCAAGGCCATTTCCCGCGAGCAGGCGCAGGCCGCACTGTCGGGCAACCTGTGCCGCTGCACCGGCTACCGCCCCATTGTGGACGCCGCGCAGGCCATGCAGGCACTGCCCCGCGCCCAGGTCAATGAAGCCGAGGTGCTATTAAATTTAGAGCTACTCACGCATATTCCACGAGGGCTAGAGGCTGATTTGGCTTATATGTCTCCGAGCAATCTGGTCGATCTGCTGGCGCTGCGCGCCCGCCACCCCGACGCCCAACTGGTGGCCGGATGCACCGATGTAGGCCTGTGGGTCACCAAGCAGCACCAGCAGTTTGCAAAGGTGCTGGACGTGACCAAGGTGGCAGAGCTGCGCCGTGTGGAAGACTACCCGCACCACATCGCCATCGGCGCCGCCGTGACGCTGACCGACGCCTTTGCCGCGCTGGTGGCGGACCGCCCCCATCTGACCGAATTCGCCCACCGCTTTGCCGGCCTGCCGGTGCGCAACAGCGGCACGCTGGGCGGCAACGTGGCCAATGGCTCACCGATTGGCGACTCCATGCCGCTACTGATTGCGCTGGGTGCCAGCGTGGTGCTGATGCGCCAGAGTGGCAAGGGAATAGCCCACCGCGAGCTGGCGCTGGAAGACCTGTACACCGGCTACCGCACCAACGTAATGGCGAAAGACGAGGTGCTGGCCTGGATCAAGGTGCCCAAGGCGACATCCAGCGAGCGGTCCAGGGTCTACAAGATTTCCAAACGCTTTGAGGACGATATCTCGGCAGTGTGCCTGGGCCTCAACCTGCACATAAGCAATGGCCGAGTGCGCAAGGCGTCCATCGGTGTGGGCGGTGTCGCGGCCACCCCGGTGCGGGCGCGCAAGACCGAGGCGGCACTGCGCGGCAAGCCCTGGAGCCAGACCACCATCGACCAGGCCATGGCCGTGCTGCGCAAGGAGTTCGCGCCCATCTCCGACATGCGCGCCAGCAGCGCCTACCGCAGCGCGGTGCTGGGCAACCTGCTGCAGCGCTTCTGGCTGGAGTGCCAGGGCACCGTGCTGACGGACCTGCGGCAACTAACACCTACGGGTGCCAACGAGGTGGCAGCATGAGCGCCGCGCCGGGCCGTCCCCAAGCAAGCTCGCACCGCAGTGCGCAGCACGGAGGTTACCCAGTGAGCGCGGCTGGTGTATCCCGCCCACACGAAAGTGCGGTGGCCCAGGTGGCCGGTGCCGCCACCTACATGGACGACATTCCCGAAATACGCGGCACGCTGCACGCAGCACCCATCCTGTCCACCGTGGCCCACGGCCGCCTGCTGGGCGTGGAGACCTGCGCCGCGCTGGTCATGCCCGGCGTGGTGGGCGTGGTGCTGGCACAGGACATCCCCGGCGACCCGATGCTGGCCGCCTTTGCCGGCGACGAGCCGGTGTTCGCACGCGACACCGTGCAACACATCGGCCAGGTCATCGGCCTGGTAGTTGCCAAGACTGTGATGCAGGCGCGCCGCGCCGCGCGCAAGGTGCAGCTCCGCATCGAAGCCCTGCCCGCCATCCTGTCGGTGCAGGATGCACTGAAGGCGCAAAGCTTCGTGCTGCCTCCCGTGTTCGTGCGCCGGGGCGATGCCGACGCCGTGCTGACGACCGCCCAGCACCGCCTTGACGGTACGCTGGAAGTGGGTGGCCAGGAGCACTTTTACCTGGAAGGCCAGATCGCCTACGCCCTGCCGCTGGAGCAAAACCAGTGGTGGGTCTACTCCAGCACCCAGCACCCCGGCGAGGTGCAGCACTGGGTGGCGCATGCCCTGGGCCTGGACAGCCACGCCGTGCGCGTGGAGTGCCGGCGCATGGGGGGCGGTTTTGGCGGCAAGGAAACCCAGGCCGGCCATCTGGCGGTGTGGGCGTCGATTGCGGCGCACAAGTTCAGGCGGCCGGTCAAACTGCGCCTGGACCGCGATGACGACTTCATGGTCACCGGCAAGCGCCACCCGTTTGCCTATGAATACAGCGCGGGCTTTGACGGCAGTGGCCGACTGACCGCGCTCAAACTGCAGATGGCCGCCAACTGTGGCTTCAGCGCCGACCTGTCCGGCCCGGTGGCCGACCGCGCCATCTTCCACACCGACAACGCCTACTACCTGGAGCACGTGGAGATTGCCTCCTACCGCTGCAAGACCAATACCCAGAGCCACACGGCCTTCCGCGGATTCGGCGGGCCGCAAGGCGTGATCCTGATCGAGACCATCATGGGCGACATCGCCCGCCAGTTGCGGCTGGACCCGCTGGACGTGCGCCTGCGCAACCTGTACAGCGAAGAGGCCATTCCCGGCACCCGTGACAAGCGCGACACCACCCACTACGGCATGCGCGTGGAGGACAACATCCTCCAGCCATTGCTATCAAAATTGGAGCTGTCTGCGCAGTATCGACGAGGGCGCGAGGCCGTTTTGGCTTGGAACGCTGCCAACCCCATCATCAAGCGTGGCCTGGCCATCACGCCGGTCAAGTTCGGCATCAGCTTCACCGCCACGCTGTTCAACCAGGCCGGCGCGCTGGTCCACGTCTACACCGATGGCAGCGTGCAGGTGAACCATGGCGGCACCGAGATGGGCCAGGGCCTGAACACCAAGGTGGCGCAGATCGTGGCCGACGAGCTGGGCGTGCCGTTTGAGCGCGTGCTGTGCACCGCCAGCGACACCGGCAAGATTCCCAACGCCTCGGCCACTGCGGCCAGCGCCGGCACCGACCTCAATGGCCGCGCCGCCCAGTTCGCCGCCCGCCATGTGCGCGACAACCTGGCGGCATTTGTGTGCGGCTTGGACGGCTGCGGCGCCGGCGCCATACGCTTTGAGGGCGGGCAGGTGATTTCGCCCAGCACGACGCGCAGCTTCAATGAAGTGGTCAGCATGGCCTACGCCAACCGCATCCAGTTGTGGAGTGATGGCTTTTACCGCACACCCAAGATCCACTACGACAAGACCACGCTGACCGGGCGTCCCTTTTACTACTTTGCCTACGGCGCCGCCTGCACCGAGGTCGCCATCGACACCCTGACCGGCGAGAGCCGCGTGCTCAAGGTGGACATCCTGCACGACGTGGGCCGCTCCATCAACCCCGCCATTGACATTGGCCAAATCGAAGGCGGCTTTGTGCAGGGCATGGGCTGGCTGACCACCGAGCAACTGGTGTGGAACGACAAGGGCCTGTTGACCACCCACGCTCCCAGCACCTACAAGATTCCGACGGCCGGCGACGTGCCCGCGCACTTCAAGGTGGACCTGTGGCCCGAGCCGAACCGCGAGGACAACGTCTTTGGCAGCAAGGCCGTCGGCGAGCCACCGTTCATGCTGGCCATCAGCGTGTACGAGGCATTGCGCGACGCCATTGCATCCGTGGGCGACGGCAGCCCCGTGCGGCTGACCGCGCCAGCTACGGCGGAGAACGTACTCAAGGCGCTGGCGGGCTGAGGACCGCCAGACCGGCTAGTCCAGCGTGACGTCCGCCGAGCCAATCAGGTAGGCAAATTCGACCTGATCGAGACACACGTCGGGCGCCGGTCCGCGCCGCAGGCTGAAGGTGTCCGAGATCTCTTTGCCCACCATGACGCTGGCGTGCAAATTGCCCGCCAGCGTCTTGATGACCGCCTCGTTCTTCAACTCGTCCGAGTTGCCCCGCTCCCGTATCACATACAGCCCGATGAACCGTGTGCGGGTGTGCTTGGCGACCAGCAGCGCGTAGTTGCCGTACTTGTGCCGGAGATCATCCAGTTCCACGGCCAGGTCCGTCAGGCTCTTGCCACCCACTTTCAGCAGGTCCAGACCGGGCAGGTAATTGGCGCCATGCTTGGAGTTGGCAATGAACTCGACTCCGCTGGTGAGAAACGCCTGCCCCTTGTACGAAAACTTGAACTTGTATTTGCGTTCCGTGCAAGGAGCCCACTCGACAGGAACATAGGCGTTCTGGGTCCAGACCGGAAGCAACGAGCCGGGTGCATCCCGACCAAAGACGTAGTAGCCGCCCCCCGACGGAGCCAGGATGCAACCCCCCATGGGCCGAAACGCATTGCCGGTGAGGTAGCCCATGGCGAACGATTCTGCCGCGCTGAAAATGTTGCAAACCGTGTGCACGATGTTCGAGGCTGCGCCACCGACGTTGGGCCGCCCAATTTCGGCGTTGGCTTCGGCGGAACTCAACGGCGATGACAAGCGCCCGCTGACGTCATAGTCCAGCCGGGACGCGTTCTCCTGGCCACCGGAATCGCCAGATGCATACACCTGCGGCTGAGGGGTGTACCCCGAGCCGCGCACCGTGCCGTCACCCTGCAGATTCAGCTTCAAATAGCTGTGTTCCGCTGCAGGCCCTGATGCACCCGGGGAGAACACGGTCAACTCCAACACGCTGCCGTTTCTGCTACCCGTGAAGGTGAACGCGTCGGATCGCCCGTTCACCACGCCATTGGTCTCGTTCAGGACCACACGGTCAACGGTGACCGCATCCGGGTGTGCGACCGACTGACCCGAAGGCTGCAGGGTCAACGACCATCGCCCTGTAACAGGTCCGTAGTCGGAGCCTCCGCATCCGGATAGTCCAACAAGGACGGATGCCACCAGTGTCATGGAATGTTTGCGCATGGGAACTCCCTTCATCGTGAGCGGTAACAACGCGGTGCGTTGCCATGCAAATGTAGGAGCGACCTCGACACATTACTTTCATCTATATCAATGAACGCCCCAACATGGCTGCGGCGCGATACCGTTCACGCTGGCCCGTTGCGAGCGGGGTACCGGGTCGGTGGAGGCTTTTCCATGCAACTTCAATTGACTTGGATCAAGTTTGTCTTGCGCCTAAAGGTTCACAGTGGGGACACCTATCTTTACGTATGCGATACATTTGCCCTCAATGGGCCGTTGCATCGATCAGGAAAAGACCCATTTTTTAACGAAGGAGCATGAAGATGAAAACGAAACTATTCACCGCCGTGATGGGGACAGCCCTGCTGGCGCTGGCAGGCTGCCAGTCCGTCGAGGAAAAGGTATCACCCGATTCCCTGGTGGCAACGTTCACCAGCACCGCGCCCGACATGGCAGCAGGCGCCAACGATCCACTCTGGGCCAAGGCCAAGCCGTTGTCGGCCGAGTTGACCGGTGGTGCCAACTTTGGCGCCAAGCCCGGTGACAAGGGCGACACCATGGTCACGCTGAAGGCAGCCTACACCGCCGACATGCTGTACATGCTGGTTCAATACAAGGACCCGACCAACTCGGTCCGTCGCGGTCCCTACCAGAAGCAGGCTGACGGCTCCTGGAAAAAGCTCAAGGATCCAGCAGACAAGGGCGGCGATGACAACGTCTATTACGAGGACAAGTGGGCGATGCTGTGGCCCATCAATGAGGCAACTGCCAAACCCTTCGACAAGGAGGGCTGCGCCATGGCCTGCCACGAAGGCCAGGAGAAGCCCTATGGCAACAAGTACACCAATCTGCCAGGGCAGTTGCTGGACATGTGGCACATGAAGGGCCAACGCACAGGTCCTCTGGGCTATCTGGATGACCAGTACACCGACGACACGCGCTATGACAAGAAAACCTCCCCCAATGCCGGCCGCAAGGGAGACCCCGGACCAGTGGGTGGCGAGTACACCAACGTGGCCCTGGTCAATGGCAAGCCGCAGTTCATGGGGCGCGACGCCAAGGCCGCCAATGCGGGCGGCACCTACTACATCAAACGCGGTGAGGAAGTGGCTTTTGACGACAGCAAGTTCAAGGCTGGCGACGAAGTGGCCTCCATCATCAGCAACCCGCTGACTGGAACCGACCGTGGAGACGTGCGGGTGGTCAACAGCTATGCCAACGGCATGCACACCTCGGTGGTCAGCCGCAAGCTGGTGACGGGCAGCAAGTTTGATGTGCAGTTCTCGGACCTGGGCAAGCGCTACGGTTTTGGCTTTGCCGCATTCGACAACGCACAGGTTCGCCACGCGACATCGGACGATCCGATGTACCTGGTGTTTGGCAAGAAGTAGCAAGCCCTGAGCATTCCAGCCGACCGCAAGGTCGGCTGATCACTACCCTACAAGCCAGCAGTTGACCACTGCTGGCTTTGCTATTTTTTTTGAACCGCGAAGAGCGCTCGGCAAGGCTCAGGTATTCGGCAGCGTATCGAGAACGGCCCGGTACTGCTTGCCGAAGCCCACGATATGACCAACCCACCAGAGAGCCAGAAATCGCTGGAGTTCGATCTTTTCAAAGTTCTCTGTCGTGATGATGTCGTTGGCCAGATAGGCAAACTCGTCGCGTTCGTTTTGATGCGCTTCCAGCATCGGGCTGGCGCAGTGCTGCAGTAACGCCGCTTCGGTCGCAAAGTGCGCGTCAGCTTGGGCCATGAGCGCAGCATAGGCAGCGCGAAACTTCGAGTCGCTCTCCGGGTCGGCACCCGCAATGCAGTCGGCCAGGTCATTGCACTGCGCCAGGATAGCCCGGTGCTGGCTGTCGACGGTGTCATTGCCCATGCTGTAGGCAGCATCCCATGGCACGCGGTTTGGCATATTTAGAACCCCAGTGACTCAACGATGGCCACCAGATCGGCAAAGCTGGCGGCTTCGAGCTTCTTTGCCAGCGCGGCCTTGTCCAATCCCTCGCACTCGAAACGGGTCATGGTGACCTCAAAGGGCAGCTCTTCAATCTCCAGCGGCGACATGAAGCCGATGTGGCAGATATGCGCCAGGCAGGCGCGCTCCGGCTCGGTGAGTTCCAGGCCGTGAACTTTTAGTATTTCCAGGTAGCGTTCGGCCGTGCGGTTGAGTTTGCCGCTGATCTCCAGCGTGTTTTTTTGTCCTTCCGCCAGAATCGCCAGCGGCGGGCCGAAGAAGACGTTGGTTTTTCCAACGTTGCGCGTCTTCTCAGACGCCGTCAGGGCAGGGGCAGTCCAGGTGGGGTCGCCTCTGACTGGAGCAGACAAAGGCACCAACGCATCGCCTTCCGGTAGAGCTTCCATATCAGTGGCCCACGCCATGAACGAGTTCGTGCTTCGCGTCCTTCATCCCCTTGGGCAACTGCGGGGGCGTTTCGGGTGCAATCTGGATGAAGCCCCGGTTGCGTGCGCCATCCTGCACGTTGTGCGGGTTATGGCATTCGGTGCAGGTGAACCACCGCTTCTTGCCCGTGCTGGCCCACTCCCCAATACGTTTGCCGTGGATGCCGTCGCGCCAGTCGCGCATCTTGTCGCCGTGACATTTGCCACACAGCAGTTGGGGCTGATCCATGCTGACCGGGTCGCCAAAGTTGTCCACCAGCTTGTTGCGCTGCGTGGTGTGGTGGCAGTCCAGGCACCAGACGCGACCACGACCATGCTGCAGGTTCTGAAGATCGGGCACCATAGCGGCCATCGTCGGGATGGGTGCGGGCTTCTTCCCCACCGGCAACTTGGGTGGATTGAACTGAGGACCCACACCGTTATGGCATGCCGTGCCGCACAGCGGCATCAGGGCAAGCTTCTCGGACCGGGGTTTGACCACCGCATGGCCCGGTGGCACTTTTTCCAGCAAGGGCATGTCGCCCATGGGCACGGTGCCGTCAAACGGGTCGCCCCACCAGAGCACCGCACCGGTTTTGGGGGAGCACTTCACATTGGGCAAGCCGGGCTGCAGGTCGCGTTTGACGACTTCGGATGCGCCCTTGCGGCTCTCAAAGCAGGTGGTCTCCACTTGTTGCGCGGGTTGCGCAAAGGCAGAGGAAATCAGCCCGTAGCAAAAGGCCAGAATCATCACGCCGAACATGCATTTTTTCATGGTGCCGCCCTCACCGTGGTGCGCTGGTAGCCGTGCCGCCAGCGTATTTGACCTCGCCCATCAGGATGCCAATGGCGCCCTTGAGCAAAATGGTCAGGATGAAGAAGCCCATGGCCCAGTTACCCAGGCTCATCACCACCTCAATAAAGGTGGGGTAGTACTCCGTCACCTCGCCTATGGGGGTGGGAATAAAGCCGGGCACGATCAGGCCCATGCCTTTCTCGATCCAGATGCCGACAAACGCCAGCACGCAGGCAATCGGGAGCAGCTTGTAGTTGGTGCGCACACTGGGAATCAGGAACATCACAAAGGCAATAATCATGAAAGCCAGGGAACTCCAGAACCAGGGCACCAGACTGGTCAGGCCATGCAAGCCGAACATCAGGTAGTACAGGCCGTTGGCATGCTCGGTGCGGGCATAGAGTTCGACCACGATTTCCGACATGGTCAGGAACAAGGCAAGGCCCAGGCACCAAGTGACGATGGTCGCCAACAGGTTGATGGCGCTGTCCTGAATCCACATTTTGGTGTTCTTGCGGATGAACATAAAAGCCAGGATGATCAGGCAGGGCCCTGCCGCAAACGCCGTGGTGATGAAGCGGATCGGCATCATGCTGTGGTACCACATGGGACGCGCGGGCATGGTGGAGATCAGGAAGGCGGTGACGGTGTGGATGCTCAGCGCCCAGACGATGGAGATGTAGACCAGCGGCATGAAGTATTTGTTGTTGACCTTGGTGCCGGTGTACTTCGCATAGAGGTAGTAGAACCCGCAGATGAAGTTGAGCACCAAGTAGCCGTTCAGCGCAAGCACATCCCACGCCAGCATGGAGCCCGGCATGTTGAAAATGCCGATGAATGGCAACATGTGCCAGAGCCGGTCTGGGCGCCCCATGTGGGCAAAGACGAACAGCATGACCATGATGACCGCCGAGATCGCCAGCATCTCGCCCAGCACCGTCACTTCATGCATGGCCTTGTGGTGGTAGACGTAGGCTGGAAAGACGATGGTCACCGCCCCGGCCGCCACGCCCACCAGAAACACCAGGTTGGCAAAGTAAAGGCCGTCGTGGATCTGGCTGGTCATGCCAGTGACGATCAGTCCCTCGGTGTTCTGCAGGTAAAACGCATACAGAGCGCCCACACTCAGCAAGGCCAGAAAACCCATCCAGGCATAGAACCTGGTTCCGCCCTTGATGACGTAGCGGGTGTAGTCGGTGGTGAAGTTGATGAGTTTTTCCACAATCGCGCTCCTCAATCGTAGAAATAGAAGAACTTGGGAAAGGTGTTGAGTTCAGCCTTGAGGCGGAACACGTTCTTGCGGGCCAGAATCAGGCTCACTTCACTTTCCGGGTCCAGCAGGTTGCCGAACTTGCGCGCACCCACCGGGCAGACTTCGACACAGGCCGGGTAGCGCCCCTGGCGCGTGCGCTGCAGGCACCAGTGGCACTTTTCAACGACACCACGCATGCGCGGGCGGTTGCCCAGGTAGTGGGTCACCGGGTTCATCTCGTCCTTGGGCAGCACGGGCGTGGTCAGGTTGATGCGGCGCGCCCAGTACGGGCAGGCGCCCATGCACATGCGGCAACCAATGCACCAGTTGTAGTCGATCACCACCGGGCCATCGGCCTCGCGGTAGGTGGTGCGCACCGGGCACACTTTCACGCAGGGCGGTTTCTCGCACTGCATGCAGGCAATCGGCATGTAGGTGGCGTCTTTTTCCGGAACGGCCTCGGGCTCGTAGTGGTACTGGCCTTCCAGCACCTGACCCGCCGGGGTGTAGGCATTGCCGCCAACCTGAATGCCCAGCCCTTCCGGGTAGCCCTGGTTCATCTTGTCCTGTGCGAATTCGCCGCGCTCCATGCGCAGCACCTGAATCCACTCAATGCGCTCGCCAGGGCTCTTGCCGCGGGTCTGGTTGTTCTCTTCGACGCAGGCCTTGACGCAGCGCCGGCACCCTATGCACTTGCGGATGTTCAGGGCGTAGCCCATCAGCACACCCGGCAGGGCCTCGGTGGTATCCACCGTCACCTTCTTGCTGTACTGGGCCGAGTAGCGCCGCTCCAGTCGGGCGCGCGCCTCGGCCTTTTCCTCAGGGGTCATCAAACGGTAATTGCTCTGGAAGTGCTCCGCCCATTCGGTCGTGGCCTTGGGATCGTCCGTCTGGGCCATGAGGGCCGCGGCCCCCATCAACGAGGACACACTGAGCACTCCACCGGCTGCCAGAAAATTGCGGCGTGAACTGGTAGTGCTAGTGCCGTTTGGAACAGGAGGTTCTGGCCGCGCGGAGCAGGCCGGCGAGCCCTCTGGGCACGAGTTGGTAGCTGGGCTTTTGTCTGGGTTCACAGTAATACTCCGGTGCACGCGAATCCGTTCGCGTTGCGCAAGTCACGGAAAAAGAGGCCTTCGACTGCCAACGTCATGGTAGAACGCAGCGGCAAGCCTCAGCGTGATATAGATCAAGCGACAGGGATCGTGATGCCGCACGTTCTGGTGATTGCCATGCCGGCCAGCAGTAATACACTGCTGGTTTTGCATATTTAGCCACGCGCATGCGCGTCCCCACTCTGGTATTGCCCATGTCCATCTCCCGCCATTTCCAGCGCCGCACGCTCTTGACCGCTGCCGCCGCCTTCAGCGCCCTGGCACTGCCCGCCGTTGCCCAGACCAAGACCGTGCTGCGCATCTCCACCCCTGCCGTGCCGGACGCCTGGCACGCCAAGATGTGGACCGTGTTCAAGGACGCGCTGGAGAAAAGCGCACCGGGCGAATTTGATGTACAGATCAACCTCAATGCCTCGCTGTTCAAGCAGGGGGCCGAGCCGGCTGCCATGGCGCGTGGCAACCTGGAATTGACCTCGGTGTCCGCAGCGGACATTGCCAAGCTGGTGCCCGATTTTTCGGTCTTTACCGCCGGCTACATGCTGCGCGACCCGGCCCATCAGCAAAGGGTGTTCACCGGCCCGATTGGCGCGGAGCTGTTCAAGACCGTGTCGGACAAGATGGGCATCACGGTGCTGTCCACCTGCTACCTGGGCACCCGCCAACTCAACCTGCGCGAGGCTCGCAAGGTGCAAACGCCTGCTGACCTGAAAGGCGTCAAGCTGCGCATGCCGGGTTCCAAGGACTGGCTGTTCCTGGGCAATGCGCTCGGCGCCACCGCCACGCCGTTGGCTTTTGGTGAGGTCTACCTGGGTTTGAAGACCGGCACCATCGACGGCCAGGACAACCCGCTACCCAGCGTGCGCGCCGCCAAGTTCTATGAGGTGACGCAGCAGATCGTGTTGACCAGCCACCTGGTGGACAGCCTGTTCATTGCCATTTCCAACAAGAGCCTTGACGCGCTGAGCGCCGCGCAAAAACAGAAGGTGCGCGCCGCCGCACAAGCCGCCGCCAGTTTCAACAACGACAACACCGTGAGCGAAGAGTCCCAACTGGTGGAGTTCTTCAAGAAGCAGGGCCTGCAGGTCACCACACCCGATGTGGCGGCGTTCCGCAAATCGGTGCAGGCCGCATACCAGAACTCGGACTACGCCAAGACCTGGTCGGCGGGTCTGGTGGATCGCATCAACAGCACGCATTGACCCATCCCATGGCACGCTGGCTGCAAGGCTTCGCCAACGTGGTTGGTGGAGGACTGTTTCTAACCTTATTCGTCGTCTTTATCATCCAGATTGCGGCGCGCTTTGGCTTCAACCAGCCCCTGCCCTGGACCGATGAGGCGGCCGTCATTCTGTACATCTGGGTCATCCTGTGGGCGACGGCCTTTGTGGTGCCGCAGCGCGAGCATGTCGTTTTTGATCTCGTGTGGAACAGCGTGGGCCGACGCACCCGCCAAGCCATGCTGGTGGTAGGCAACCTGCTGATCGGCGGCCTGGCCCTGGTTGGCTTGCCGGCCAGCTGGGATTACGTGCACTTCATGGCCCGCGAAGGCACTCCTGTGCTGGACATGCCGCTGATGTGGGTCTACCTGCCCTTTGTGCTGCTGATGGCAGCACTGGTGGTGCGCAGTGCCTGGAGCATCTGGAGCGCACTGCGGGGCCAGGATCTGGAGGCGGAGTTGCGGCTATGAGCTTCGGGTTGATTGCTCTGGTGTGCGTGCTGGTGGCGGGCATGCTGCTGCGCATGCCGATTGGTTTTTCGATGTTGGTCTCCGGTTTTGCCTACCTGCTGGTCAAGCGGCAGGACCTGGGCCTGGTGGCCGAGCAGGTGGGCAATGGCCTGTACAACAGCTATGTGCTGCTGGCCGTTCCGCTGTTTGTGTTTGCCGCCAACATCATGAATGCCGGCACGGTCAGCGAGCGCATTTTTGACTTCTGCCGCATCCTGGTGGGGCGCATGCGCGGTGGCCTGGCGCAGGTGGACATACTGGTCAGCGTGATTTTTTCCGGCATGAGTGGCAGCGCCATCGCCGACGCAGCCGGCCCCGGTCTGGTCACCATCAAGCAGATGCTCAAAAAGCCGGAATACTCTCGCGGCTTTGCCGGTGCCGTGGTGGTGGCCAGCGCCACACTGGGGCCCATCATTCCGCCCAGCATTCCGATGGTGATTTACGCGCTGGTGTCGGGCGCATCCGTGGGGGCGCTGTTTTTGGGGGGTGTCGTGCCAGGGTTCTGCATGGCGGTGCTGATGATGGGCGTGGTGCACTTCATTGCCGTCAAACGCAACATGCCGCGCGAGGCACCGGTGCCGCTGCGCGAATGGCCGGCCATTCTGTTCCGCGGCGCCCTACCCCTGTCCATGCCCGTGGTGCTGCTGGGGGGCATCTACTCCGGCGCCTTCACGCCCACCGAAGCGGCGGCGGTGGCGGCCCTGCATGCGCTGATTCTGGCCGGCGTGGTCTACCGGGCACTGACCTGGCGGACGTTCTGGGGCGTCGTCATGGAGTCCACACGCGGCAGCGCCGTCATCACGCTGATCCTGGCCGGTTCCTTCATGCTGAACTACGCCTTTACCTCCGAGGGCGTGCCACAGGCCATGGCGCAGTGGGTGGACAGCATGCACCTGAGCCGACTCCAATTCCTGCTGCTGGTCAATGTGATGTTCCTGGTGCTGGGCTGCTTTCTGGATGTATCGGTGCTGCTGCTGGTGTTTGTGCCCATGCTGCTGCCGGCGGCCAAGTTGCTGGGTGTGGACCTGGTGCACTTTGGTGTGCTGGTCGTATTGAACATGATGATCGGGCTGATTCACCCGCCGTTTGGCATGCTGTTGTTTGTGACCAAGGCGCTGACCGGTATTCCGATTGGCGAGATGATGAAGGAGGGCTGGCCATTCCTGGTCATGCTGCTCACGCTGCTGGTGGCCATGACAGTGTTTCCACAGATCGTGCTGTGGCTGCCACAGACGATGGGTTACAAGACGCTATAGGTCACACCGCGCCGCACTGGCACGGCGCGCTGGGGCCGGCCAGGGTACGCAGCCCGGCGGGGTCGACCAGATCGACGATGCGACCGGAGCCGCTGATCAGGCGCAGTTCCCGCAGGTGGCGCAACACGCGCGACAGCGTCTCGGGCGCGATGCCCAGTTGGGCGGCAATCGCCCGCTTGCGCAATTGCAGGTGCACGGAGCAGCCGCCCTTGTCGCTGGTTTCGGCGTGGCTGAGCAGCCATTCGGCGCAGCGCGCTTCGGCATCCTTGGCCAGGCGGCTCACGGTCAACTCGGTCTGCTGGCGGTGCGCCTTGGCAATGTCGAGCAGCATGGACTGCACATCGGCCCCGCAAGTATCCAGACCCGCACGAAAGTCCTCAGGGGACAGGCAGCGGATTTCCACGTTCGTCAGCGCCACCGCGTCCACTGCACTGGGTACATTCAGCACCGCAGCCGTAGCTTCCAGCCAGCACGGTCCTTCCACCAGCCCCAATTGGTGCTCGATGACGCCTGCGGTCGCATCGGTACCCAGCACGCCCAACGCCACCCGGCCAGACTCGATGAAGATCACCGACTTGGTAGCCGCTGAACGCCGCAGCAATACCGTGCCCTTGGCCACAGACTCTGTAGGGTGATTGGAAAGAATGTTTTGAGCGGCAAGCATGGTCGGGACTTTGCCGCGAGCGTGTTCAAAAGATATTGAGCAAGATCAAACTTAGGCGCCGAAAGCCCCGGAATACTCCTAGAGAACTACTTCGCCGGCTTTGTTACTCAAAGCACCAAAATTGCCCGGAAATCGTTGACGTTGGTGTAACTTGGCCCGGTGATCAACAAATCGCCCAGCGCAGAAAAGTAGTCATAGGCATCGTTGCGATCCAGATGGTCTTCCACCTTCAGGCCTTGTGAACGAGCCCGCTCCAGCGTGTCGGGCGTGACCCAGGCACCGGCGTTGTCCTCCACGCCGTCAATGCCGTCGGTATCGGCGGCCAGCGCATACACGCCGCTCTGGCCTTGCAGTGCCTGCGCCAAGCCCAGGCAAAACTCGCCGGCCCTGCCGCCACGGCCTTTGGGTGCACCGGGCTCTTGGGGTCGCAGGGTCACCGTGGTCTCGCCACCACTCAAGATGACGCAGGGCCTGGAAAAAGGCTGACAGTGTTGTGCGACGGCGCGCGCCAGAGCCGCATGTACCCGCCCCACCTCGCGCGACTCGCCTTCCATCTCGTCACTCAAAATGTACGCGTCCAGCCCGGCGCTGCGGGCTGCCTGGGCTGCCGCTTCGAGCGACTGCTGGGGTGTGGCCATCAGGTGCACCGCATTGCCGGCAAAAACGGCGGCATCTGGCTTGGGTGTTTCCAGAGCACCGGTCTCCAGTTGCTGGCGCAATGCGTCGGGGATATCGATGGCGTAACGCTGCAAGACCTGCAGTGCCTGCGCACAGGTCGTGGGGTCCGGCACCGTGGGGCCGCTGGCAATGACCGAGGCGTCATCCCCCGGCACATCGCTGATCAACAGCGTCACCACCCGGGCTGGCGCACAGGCAGCGGCCAGGCGACCGCCCTTGATGGCGGACAGGTGCTTGCGCACGCAGTTCATCTCCGAAATGCTGGCGCCGCTGGCCAGCAGTGCACGGTTGATGCGCTGCTTGTCCTCCAGCCCCAGCCCGCCACCCGGCCACTGCGCCGGCAGAGTCAGCAGGGAGGATCCCCCACCGGAGATGAGACAGATGACCAGATCATGTTCGGTCAGCCCCTGCACCATGGCCAGCATGCGTTGCGCCGCCTCCTGGCCCGCAACATCGGGCACCGGGTGCGCAGCTTCGACCACCTCGATGCGCGCGCGGGGCGCGTTGGCGGAACGCGGCGGAACATGGCCGTAACGGGTGACCACCAGCCCCAGCAACGGCGCGTCTGCCGGCCACGCGGCTTCCAGCGCCTGGGCCATTGCCGCGCCCGCCTTGCCAGCGCCCACAACCAGCGTGCGAGCCCCGGGCTGCGGAGGCGCCGGCAGAAAGTCCACCAGATGGTGGGCCGGCAGCGCCTGATCCACCGCCGTGCGGTAGAGTGCCTGCAGAAACTGCCTGGGAGCCGTGTGCGGATCGGGTAGGGTCATCGTTCAATGCTACCAACTATTCCATGTCGAGCCTGCTGATTCACAACGCCCGCTGCATAGCCACCCTGGACCACGCCGACGCGCAACACGCCACCACGCTGCGCGATGCCTCCATCCTGATCCGCGACCACCGCATCGCCTATATCGGCCCCGCCTCGAGGCTGCCCGCGCACGACGCCGACGAGACCATCGACGCGCGCCGGCACCTGGTCACGCCGGGCCTGGTCAACACCCACCACCACATGTACCAGAGCCTGACCCGGGCCATCCCCGCGGTGCAGAATGCCGAGCTATTCAGCTGGCTCGGCGGCCTCTACCCGATCTGGGCCGGTCTGACACCCGAGATGGTGCGTGTCAGCACGCAGGTGGCAATGGCGGAGCTGCTGATGAGCGGCTGCACCACCAGCAGCGACCACCTCTACATCTACCCCAATGGCGTGCGCCTGGACGACAGCATCGAAGCCGCCCGCGAGATCGGCATGCGCTTCGTCGCCACGCGCGGCAGCATGAGCGTGGGCCAGTCGCAAGGCGGTTTGCCACCCGACCGCGTGGTCGAGCACGAAGACTTCATCCTTCAAGACACCCAGCGCCTGATTGAGCGCTACCACGACGCGTCCCACGGCGCCATGGTCAACGTGGCGGTGGCACCCTGCTCACCATTCAGCGTGAGCCGGGACCTGATGCGCGAGTCTGCCCTGCTGGCCCGTTCCTATGGCGTGCGCCTGCACACCCACCTGGCCGAGAACGACCACGACCTGGCCTACTCCCGCGAGAAATTCAACTGCACGCCCGCGCAGTACGCGCAAGACCTGGGCTGGCTGGGGCCGGACGTATGGCACGCCCACTGCGTCAAGCTCGATGATGAGGGCATCAGCCTGTTTGCCGCCACCCGCACCGGTGTGGCCCACTGCCCCTGCAGCAACATGCGCTTGGCAAGCGGCATTGCCCCGGTGCGACGCATGCTCAACGCCGGTGTGCCGGTGGGACTGGGCGTGGATGGCTCTGCCAGCAACGACGGCGCGCACCTTTTGAACGAGGCCCGTCAGGCGCTGTTGCTGGCCCGTGTGGGGCGTGCCATGCAGCCACCCGAAGTCCGCGATGGGCGAACCTTCTTCGGCTGCGATCTTGGCCCGGCGGAAATGAGCACGGGCGACGCCCTGCAACTGGCAACACGCGGCGGCGCCCAGGTTCTGGGCCGCAGCGACATTGGCCACCTGGCGGTGGGCATGTGCGCCGATCTGGCGCTGTTTGATCTGGACACGTTGGGCTTTGCCGGGGGCGCTGTGCACGACCCTGTGGGTGCGCTTCTGCTGTGCGCCAGCCCCCAGGCGGACTACACCATCGTCAATGGCCGCGTGGTGGTCCGCAAAGGCCAGCTTGCGACCGTGGACCTGGGGCCTTTGGTGGAACGCCACAACACAGTGGCTCTGGAGCTGGCGCAATCATCACGCTGAGCGCGCCGGTGTAGGATGTAACAAGCCGTTTCAACCCCTGTGAGCTCGAACATGCATTCCCATTTCCCACACCGAGTCGTCGCAATACTCATTTTGGTGTCATCGACCACCGTGGCGCTGGCGCAAGAGCGCTCCGGCACGCTGCGCAAGATTGCCGACAGTGCAACCATTGCCCTCGGCTACCACGAGTCAACGTCGCCATTTACCTATGTGGGCGAAGACGGCAAGCCCATGGGGTATTCGTTTGACATTGCGATGAAGGTGGCAGAGGCGATCCGGCAGGAACTGAAAATGCCCTCTCTGCAAATCAAGCTGGTTCCGTTTACCACCCAGAACCGGTTTCCAACGGTGCAAAACGGAACCTCGGATCTGTCGTGCGGGGCCACCACCCACACCACGGAACGCGAGGCGCTGGTGGCTTTTTCCAACACGATTTTCATTGCGGGTTCGCGCTTGATGACCCGCAAGGACTCGGGAATCAAGGATTTCAGTGATTTGACCGGAAAGAACGTCGTCACCTTTGCGGCCTCCACCTCCGAAAAAATGCTCCGCAAGATGAATGCCGAGCAGAACCGCCGCATCAATATTGTCACCACGTTTGACCGTGGCGAGACCCCCTTTTCAGTTCTGCAAAACGGGCACGCCGATGCCTACATGATGGACGATGCACTTTTGTATGCCGCCATCCAGCAAACCTGGCGTCCTGCGGAATGGACGGTCGTGGGCAAGCCGCAGTCGTTCGAAGCCTACGGCTGCTTTATGCGCAAGGATGATCCTGCCTTCAAGAAGGTGGTGGATACGGAGATTGCCCGAATCCAGCGGTCTGGCGAAGGCGACGCTCTGTACAAGAAGTGGCTGCTTTCGCCTATTCCGCCCAAGGGGGCGAGCTTTAATTTCCCCATGAGTGAAGCCATGGTGCAGTTGTTCAAGAACCCCAATGACAAGCCTTTTGACTGATTCTGCAATTGGGACGCGCGAGGCTTGAACGACCATGCGCAGCACGCTTTTCAAAAAATATGCGCTGATATTTGGCGCGGTGGTCGGCTCCATGCTGCTCCTGAGTGGCGTGCTGGGCATCAGTTACTCTTATCAGCACAATCGACAGACGCTGACTGAACTGCAGCATGAAAAGGCGCAGGCCTCAGCCGTGCAGATCGGGCAACGACTGGTCGAACTGGAGCAAAAAATCGGGACGACTGCGGAACCCAAGACGGGCGTGAAGCCGCTCGACGAACGGCGTGCAGAGGTTCAGTTGCTGCGACGCACGCAGGCGTTCAAAGAAGTGGCGCTGCTGGGCCCTGATGGCAGGGAAGTACTGCGTGTGGCGCGGCGCGGGGGTGACCGGGACAACAGCGGGCTTGATTTTTCCTCGCAACCCTGGTTCGCCCACGTGAAGTCAGGGCGGCCCTACCGCAGCCCCATCTACTTTGACGGGGACGCCCTGTTTATGACGGTGGCCATGGCCGTTGGTCCCGAAGAAGCAGGCATTACGGTGGCAGAAATTGACCTCGAATTTTTGCTGGGCAGCATTTCCAGCATCAAAGTCGGGAGTGCCGGGCACGCCTATGCCGTCGACTCAAGCGGCTTGCTGATTGCCCACCCGAATATTGGCCTGGTGCTGCAAAAAAAGAGCCTGTCCACTCTGCCCCAGGTGCAGGCAGCACTGCGCGCGCCCGACCACGGCGATGTCGATTTGAGTGCAGCCCGAAGTCTGGCAGGTGAGCCCGTGCTGACCGCCTTTGGGACCATCCCCTACCTGGGTTGGCTGGTGTTTGTCGAAGAACCTCTGGCGCAGGCCTACCAACCCCTCTACGCCGAAGCGGCCCGCAGCGTCTTATTGATGCTGGCGGGCATTGTGCTCACGGTTCTGGCCTGTGTCACCCTGGTGCGTCAAATGGTCAAACCCATTCATGCCTTGCGCGACGGCGCGCAACAGATTGGCCGTGGTGTGTTTGACCAGCCGATTGTTGTCAAAACGGGCGATGAACTCGAAGAACTGGCGAACGATTTCAACAACATGGCGCAGCGTCTGCAGGAATCATATGCTTCGTTGGAGCAAAAGGTTGCGCAGCGCACCCGGGAGCTGACCGACACCTCGCATGCTCTGCGGGACGCGCAGCAAATCGCCGGGCTGGGCAGCTATATGTTTGATGTTGCCTCACATTCCTGGGTGGGATCGGATGTGTTGGACTCTTTGTTGGGCATCGACACCAATACGCCCCGTGTTCGCAAGAGTTTTACGGAACTCATTCATCCCGACGACCTGCAGACAGTGAGAACCAGCTTCGAAAACCAGCTGTTGGCCCGCGGACGCACGTTCAACACGGTGTTTCGGATCATCCGGTTAAACGACCAGGCAGTGCGGTGGGTGCATGGCCTAGGCAAGGCCGAATACGGTGACGCCGGAACCGTCATCAAGGTGACTGGCACGATCCAGGACATCACGGAACGCAAGGAACTGGAAGATCAGATACGCCAACTGGCGTTTTACGATGCGCTGACGCAGTTACCCAACCGCCGGCTTTTCAATGACCGACTGAGCCAGGCATTGTTGGCGGAAAAGCGCAGCGGAAACTGCGGTGCGGTCATGTTCCTGGACCTTGACAACTTCAAACCGCTCAATGACCTGCATGGGCACGCAGTGGGCGACTTACTGCTGGTAGAAGTTGCACGGCGCTTGCAAACGTGTGTGCGCAAAGCGGACACGGTTGCGCGATTCGGCGGTGACGAATTTGTGGCCATCCTGGGTGAACTGCATGGCGACCGCGAACAAGCCGGATTGCAGGCCATGGCCGTGGCAGAAAAAGTTCGATTGAGCCTCTCCGAGCCCTACCGCCTTGTGGTGCATTCGGATGCAAAGGACGATGTCACCATCGAACACCATTGTTCAGCCAGCATCGGCGTGACTCTGTTTGGCCCGCTGGATGCCAACGAAACCGACATTCTTGTGGCCGCAGACGCTGCCATGTACGAAGCCAAGAAGGCCGGGCGCAACGCGATTCGGATGAACCTTCTGTAGTTGCGGAAAGAAATGGGGGGGGGCAGATCAGATCAGTTCAGCGCGGCGCCGTCTTCGAACCAGGCGCGAATCAGGCCGCGCTCGGCGTCGCTGATGCCGGTGGCGTTGTTCAGCGGCATGATCTTGGTCACCACAGCCTGCTGGTAAATGCCCTGGGCATGCTGCTTGACCCCCTCGATGGAGTCCAGGCGCACGTTCTTCATCTGCACCTGGGCACCGTGGCACTGGTAGCAGCGCTGCTCCAGCACGGCGGCCAATGTCTTATAGCCAATTTTGCCTCCAGCCCTCGTAGTATCTGTTGATACAGCTCCTGAATTGATAGCGGTTGCTACGGGTTGTGGCGCCGGCTTGAGCCAGACCGCCACGCCTGCGATGGCCGCCACACCGGCCAGCGCATACGGCCAGGGGTGGCCGTTGCGTCCCAGCTTATAGCCATGGCGCAGCACAAAAAACTGGCGAATGGCAGCACCGGCAAACATCATGCCCACCAGCACCAGCCAGTTCTGCGAATGCGTGTAGGTGAAGCTGTAGTGACCGCTGAGCATGGCAAACAGCACGGGCAGCGTGAAGTAGGTGTTGTGCACGCTGCGCTGCTTGCCGCGCTTGCCGTGGATCGGGGCCACCGGCCTACCCGCCTTGATGTCAGCCACCACGGTCTTCTGGCCGGGGATGATCCAGAAAAACACATTGGCACTCATGCTGGTTGCAATCATCGCGCCCACCAGCAGGAAGGCCGCGCGCCCGGCAAACCAGTGGCAGGCCAGCCAGGCAGCGATCACCACCAGCACGGCGACCAGGGCGCCGACGATAGCGTCGCCGTTCTTGCGCTGGCCAAAGATGCGGCAAATGCCGTCGTACGCCAACCAGAACACCACCAGGAATGCGAGCGCCACGGCAACGGCTGCGTTGGGTGACCAGTCCATCACCGATTTGTCGATCAGGTAGGTGCCCGCGCTCCACAAATAGGACACCGTGAACAAGGAGAAGCCACTGAGCCAGGTGCTGTAGCTCTCCCAATAAAACCAGTGCAAGTGCTTGGGCAACTCGGGCGGTGCGCCCAGAAATTTGACCGGGTGATAGAAGCCGCCACCGTGCACCGCCCACAGCTCACCGCTGACGCCCTGGCGTTTCAGGTCCTCATCCACCGGCGGCGTGAGGCTGCTGTCCAGGAACACAAAGTAAAACGACGAGCCGACCCAGGCGATGGCGGTGATGACATGGACCCAGCGCAACAGCAGATTGGCCCAGTCCAGCAGGTAACTTTCCATGCAGCGTGTTCTCCTTGGCGCGACGGCAAAGTGTATACAGTTTTGCCGCAGCGTGGCGGCTCAGCCGGAAACTTGCAAGATTTGGGCCGCCACCGCCACCGCAATCACTTCGGGGCGCTTGTCGGCAATGCCCGGCACGCCGATCGGGCAGGTCACATGCGCCAGTTCGGCCTCGGTGAAGCCGCGCGCCTCCAACCGTTGGCGAAAGGACGCCCATTTGGTCTTACTGCCGATCAGGCCGACATAAGGCAGATCACCCCGGTCGCGTTGGCGTGCCAGGCAGGCAGCCACAATGTCCAGGTCCTCGGCATGGCTGAAGCTCATGATCAGCACGCGCGAGCCCGGCGCCAGATCTGCCACGGCGGCCTGCACCGGGTCGGAATGCTCACAGCGCACCTGGGCGGACAGCTCGGGGGAGAAGATTTCGTCACGGCTGTCGATCCAGGTCAGGTCCATCGGCAGGTTCAGCAGCACCCGCACCACAGCCCGCCCCACATGCCCGCCGCCAAACAGGGCCACGGGCGTACCCTTGCGGGCTAATTGGGTGCGCAGGCGCTCAATGTCGGCCACTGATACCCGCTCGAACTGCAGCACGACCTCACCACCGCAGCATTGCCCCAGGCTGGGGCCGAGTGGATAGCGCACCACGGTGTCGCCGGTGTTGTTGTGTAACAAATGGCGCGCGTGACCAATCGCATCCCACTCCAGATGCCCACCGCCCACTGTTCCCAACAGAGCGTTGTCCGACACGGCCATCCAGGCGCCCGCCTCGCGCGGCGCCGAGCCGCGGGTGGAATGCACGGAGACCAGCACGGCCGATTCTTGGACCAGCCGCTCCAGCAAAAGCCTTAGCTCACTCACATTCAGATACCTTTTCCAAAGACCATACTGCGGTCTGGTGCGTTAGATTCGGACACAGTATGCCTTTGCCAACCCAGCACACCACCACCATGCACCCAATTACCTATCGAACGACACTGCGTCGCCTCGGCCTTTGGAGCAGTGTGGCCAGTTTGCTCGCCGCCTGCACATCCGGGCCCTCCAACCCACCGCCGGCTCCCGTGGCACCGGAACCGACCGCGCAGACCGGAGCCGAACCAAAACCAAAGCCCAACAACACTCCGGGCTCCTATGCCGGAACACCCCGCGACTACCGGCGCGATGCGGCCACTCACCTGTACGCCAAGAACAGCGAACGCATTTTCAGCGGCAAGCTGCCGCCACATCTATATGCCATCGGCGTGCTGCAGGTGGACATCAATGCCCGCGGCGCCGTGACCGCACTGCGCTGGATGCGCGCACCCAAGCACGCGCCCGAGGTGGTGGCCGAGATCGAACGCGCGGTGCACCAGGCCGCGCCGTTTCCGGCCCCCATCAAGATGGGCAAGGTCACATACACCGACACCTGGCTGTGGCACAAGAGCGGCCAGTTCCAGCTGGACACGCTGACCGAAGGGCAGCTGTAGGCTTCGCCGCGTCCATTCGCTGTTGAATTTCACGCCCCACGTGGGCATTTCGCGCCGCGCAGCGGCATTCCGTCTCAAAGCGGATGCGCCCCATGCGGTGGATTCAGACACTGCACTCCTCGAATCTTTTTCAGGAGTCCGCAATGCACCGATTACCCCGTTTACGCCGCATCCGCCAGTTGGCGGTCTGCGCCGCCCTGGTGGGCCTGACCAGCGCCGCCATCGCCGTCCCCGAGGCACAGTTCAACAGCGCCTTTCAGCAGTTTCTGCAAGCCAGCGCCGGCGACAGCTCCGCGATTGAGCATGCCGCCGAGGCATTCTCAGGCCTGGTCAAGAGCGAGCCGACCAACCCGGTTGTGCTGGCCTATGCGGGTGCTGCCACCGCCATGCGCGCCGGCACCACCTGGTTGCCGTGGAAGAAGATGGGCTTTGCCGAGGACGGCCTGGCGCAACTGGACAAGGCCCTCACTTTGCTGACCCCGGCACATGAAGCGCCGGTACACAACGGCACGCCGGCCGTGCTGGAGGTGAAGTTCGTCGCCGCCAACACCTTCCTGGCCGTACCCGGCTTCATGCACCGCGAGGAGCGTGGCAGCAAGCTGCTGGGCGAAGTACTCAACAGCCCGCTGCTGGCCAATGCACCTCTGGGATTCAAGGGCACGGTCTGGCTCAAGGCCGCCAAGGAGGCCAGCAAGGCGCAGAACCCAACCGAGGCCAAGCGCTACCTGGACCTGATCGTGCAGCAGCAGGCGCCTCAATCGGTGCAGGCGCAGGCTTTGTTGAAAGGCCTCGCATCATGAGCGGCCACCACCCGGTCGTTGCACTGCACGACGTACACAAGACCTACCGCCTGGGCCAGCATGTCATCCCCGCGTTACAGGGCGTGGACCTGACCGTGCAGCGCGGCGAACTGCTGGCGCTGACCGGGCCATCCGGCAGCGGCAAGAGCACCATCCTGAACCTGTGCGGGCTGATCGACACGCCCGACTCCGGCGACATTTCTCTGGGTGGCCAAAGCATCCGCGGCCTCGATGAAGACCAGCGCACGCTGCTACGCCGCGACGCCCTGGGCTTTGTGTTCCAGAGCTTCAACCTCGTGCCGGTGATGACCGTGGCTGAGAACGTGGACTACCCGCTATTCCTGGCCGGCGTGCCGCTGGCCGAGCGGCGCGAACGCGTGGCAGCCCAGCTGGAAGCCGTGGGTCTGCAGGACCACGCCCACCACCGCCCCGATGCCTTGTCCGGCGGTCAGCGCCAGCGCGTGGCCATTGCCCGCGCACTCATCAAGCGCCCGCGCCTGGTGATTGCCGACGAACCCACGGCGAGCCTGGACTCGCACACCGCCGACCAGGTGCTGGACCTGATGCGCGAACGTGGTCACGCCGAGGGCGCGGCCTTTGTCATCGCCACCCACGACAGTCGCCTCACTCGCCGCTGCGACCGTGTCGTGGCCCTGCTGGACGGGAGGATTCAAGCATGAAAGCTCTCAACATGTGGCTGAAATTTGCCATCCAGAACACTTTGCGCAACCGGCGGCGCTCGCTGGTGACGGTATCGATTGCCGCATTGGGCACCGCATCCATCCTGCTGGCCGGTGGCTTTGCGCTCTACACCTACGAGGCGCTGGCCCAGGCGGCGGCGCGCACCACCGGCCACCTGATCCTGGGCAAGCCCGACCAATTTGCTCGCGATGAGGACACACCGTTGCAACACGGACTGGACGACGTGGCCGCCTTGCGCACCCAACTGCTGGCCGACCCCGCCGTGCGCCAGGTGCTGCCCAAGATCGAGTTCAGCGGACTCATCAGCAACGGCGACAAGTCCACCGTGATGATGGCCACCGGCGTCGAGCCCGACAGCGAGTTTGGCGTCAAGGGGCCGTTCCTGACGGTCACCGCCGGCCAGGTGCTGTCCACCGGCAGCGCGGACGCAGAAATCATGCTGGGCGACGGCCTGGCCAAGAGCCTGAAGGCCACACCCGGCAGCAGCCTGACGCTGCTGGCCAGCACGACGGAGGGCGCGATGAACGCCATGGATGTGCGGGTCAAGGGCATCTTCTCCACCGGCGTGCCGGAGATCGACAAGCGCCTGGTCTACACCGACATTGCCACCGCGCAGAAGCTGCTGGTCACCCAGCGCGTTTCCAGCCTGGGCATCTTTCTGGACCGCATGGAATCCACTGAAGGCGTGCAGCAGCGCCTGGCGACACAGCACCCCGCACTTACGGTGCAGACCTGGATGGACCAGGCCTTCTTCTACCGCGCGGTGCGCAATCTGTACAACCGCATCTTTGGCGCGCTGGGGCTGATCATCGGCGTCATCGTGGTGTTTGTTGTGACCAACGCCATGGCCATGGCCATCATCGAGCGCACCCGCGAGATCGGCACGCTGCGGGCGCTGGGCACCCTGCCTTCGCAACTGCTGCGCACCCTGGCTTTGGAGGGCATGGTGCTGGGCGGCGTGGGTGCCGTGGCCGGCGCCGTGCTGTCACTGGGCATTTCGCTGCTGCTGTACGTAGTGCCGGTGGAAATGCCGCCGCCTCCCGGCCGTTCGGTGGGCTACCCGCTGAACATCTCCATCGACCCGCTGATGTACGCCGCCACGCTGGTCGCCATGGTGCTGCTGACCATGGCCGCGTCGAGCTGGGTGGCGCGCAAGACCGTGCACATGCCCGTGGTGGATGCGCTGGCGCACACCTGAGACTTGCGGGACAGACCGTAGCTCTGCCCTCAACCAGTCAGAAACACTCCTAATTTGATAGCGGCCTACGCACATTTCACGAGGGCTAGAGGCCAATTTCATACATAGACACCAAGGAAAACACCATGACACGCCTACACACCACCCTGGCAACGCTCGCCCTGTGCGGCGCCACCCTGACCCCGGCACTGGCGCAGGACGTGACCGCCCTGCTCAAGGATGCCGACCACTTCCGCATGAGCGCCGACAACCTGCAGGTTGACACCCAGGTCACGCTGTTCAACGCCGACGGCAGTCCCGACAAGGAGCGCCGCTACACCGTGTTCGCACAGGCCGGGCGCAAGTCCCTGGTGCTGATGCAGACAGCCGTGGAGAAGGGCCAGAAGGTGCTGATGCTGGGCGACGACTTCTGGCTGGTGATGCCGGGCAGCCAGCGCCCGCTGCGCATCACCCCCATGCAAAAGCTGCTGGGCGATGCGTCCACCGGCGACATTGCCACCATGAACTGGGCCGGCGACTACACCGGCCAGCTGGTCGGCGAGGAACCCTGCCAGCCCGACGCCAAGACTCCGTGCCTGCACCTGAGTCTGCAGGCCGCCCGCAAGGGCGTGACCTATCAGCGCATTGAACTGTGGGTGGGCAAGTCGCGCCACGAGCCGGTGCGCGCCGACCTGTTCGTGCAGTCCGACAAGTTGGCCAAGCAGGCGCGCTTTGTGATGGACAAGGCGGCCAACCCCGCGACGGTGTCCGAGATGGTGCTGGTGGACCAACTCAGCAACAAGAAAGAGACCCGCATCAAGTACCTGGCCCGCAAGGACCGTACCGTGCCCGAGGAGTGGCTAAACCCAATGTTCCTGGCGCGCAACGCCAACCTGGAGTGAGCATGCATCGCCTTGCCAACACGGCCTGCTGTGCACTCGCCCTGCTCGCACCGTTGGCCGCACACGCCGGCGCCAGCGAGTTCAGCGGCCAGTTGCGCGCCCACCGCATCGCCCGCGAAGTGGCGGACGCGGGACCGCTGGCCCAGGCCAACGATCTACGCCCCGGCACGGCGGCGGTTGATGGCTCGACCTCGGCCCTACAACTGGAACTGCGTGGCAACACTGCACTGGCCGGCATCCAACTGCACGCCGGCGCCACACTGGATGCCCAACAAACCGACGGCACGGCCAGCGGTGAAACCCGCAGCCGCGTCAACGAGGCCTATGCCGCTGGCGCCCTGGGTGCCTGGCAGTGGAGTGCTGGGAAAAAGGTCGTGTCCTGGGACGTGGGCTACGGCTTTCGGCCCAACGACCTGGTGCAGCAGGAAGTGCGCCGCACCCTGGTCACTGAGCCACTGGAAGGCCGCCCCCTGCTGATGGCCGAACGCTTTGACGCCGACACCGCCTGGTCGCTCGTGTGGGTCAACCCCACACAGGAACGCAGCGACACCGGCGCGCAGGAAGCGGCCCTGGTGGCGCGCGCGTACTGGCGCAACGGCGCAGTGGACTGGCACGGCTTTGCCCGCCAGGGCGAACACACCGGTAGCAGCGTGGGCGCGGCCGTGTCCTGGGTGGCCAGTGACGCACTGGAGCTGCACGCCTCCGCGCACAGCGACCAACACAGCCGCCAGCAATGGCTGATTGGCGGCACCTGGACCGGCGAGAGCCAACTGAGCCTGCTGGCGGAGGCCTGGCACGACGACATGGCGTTGACCGATGCGCAGTGGAGCGCCTGGACGGCCCGCAACCGGGACCTGCCGCTGCGGCTGGCTCGAGGCGTGCCCGCAGCGGCAGTGGCCGGCGCCTTGGCCTCGCAGGCCAGGGCCTTCAGCACGGCCAGCAACCTGCGCCAGGACAATGTATTTCTGCGTTTGAGCTGGCAGCATGAACGCTGGCAACCCGCGTGGGACGTGCTGTACACGCCGGCAGACCGGGGATTCATCACCACCGCATCCGTGCTGTGGACCGGCGAGCACATCAAGCTGGAAGCCGGCCTGCGCGTGCACGGTGGCCCCGAAGGCGCCATGGCACGCCAGTTGCCGGTGCAACGCCAGGGCTATGTGGTGGCGACCTGGGCGTTTTGAGTGGCTAGATAACTGCCAGCCGCTTGCTCATGTCCAGCATCCGCGTCGCCAATATGGTGCCCAGGGCCATGGACACGGCCAGGGCCACGTTGGTGTGGTCGCGGGACAGCTTGTCAAAATCGGCGGGGGCCATGACCCAGACCTTGCAGTCGCTATAGGCCGAAACCGAGGCGCTGCGCGCCAGGTGGGAGAAGAAGCTGCCCTCACCCACCACACTGCCCGGGCCAACGATGGCCAGGTGGATGATGCCCTTGGGGCCGTGCATGTCCACCTTGAGGTCGCCGGACTCCACAAAGTACAGCTTGCGGTCAATGTCACCCTGGGCGATCAGCAGTTCGCCGCGTTTGCGGGCCAGGGGGTGCACATAGTCCGCCAGCACCTTCCAGCGAAACGGCTCCAGGTGCTTGGCCAGCCCCCCGGGCTCAGTATTGCGGGCGATGGCGGCGATGAGGCCGGACACATCGGGTTGCTGCGGGCTTGAACTCGGACTATTCATGGCAGTCTTTCATAAGAGCGGACGCGAAACACCACGCCCATCTTGCCGGTGATGGGGAGAAAACGCAACTGCCCACTGCCAACGCTGGCATGTGCCTTGCTTGGCACCTGCGCGACACCTGTCATGCCCGGGCAAGAAAAGTCCGTTACGCTGGATGCCCCCATCTACTTCAATCAACCCAGATACCATGAAAAAACTGTCACACACACTGCTGCTCGGCGCACTCTCCTCCATTCTGCTGTCGGGTGCCGCCATCGCCGGTGGAGCGGACTTCACGCTGGTCAACCGCACCGGCTATACGCTGCGCGAAATCTACGTTTCCCCCTCCCACAAGAATGCCTGGGGCAAGGACCGCATGGGCGACAACGTGCTCGACAACGGCAAGAGCCGCCTGTTCAAGTTTTCCGACAAGAGCTCCTGCAAGCAGGATCTGAAAGTGGTATTTGACGACGACGAATCCGAAGTGGTGTGGGAAGAGATTGACCTGTGCGAGGTCGAAAAAATCACGCTCAAGTACAACCGGAAGACCCGTGAAGTGTCTGCCGAAAGCGAATAAGACCGCCCGCCGTCAGTTGGAATCGGGTCACATGCTGGTGTGACCGCATCGGATTTATGCTGAGCCTAATCACAACAAAAGTGTGCTCGACCCTGCGTTGGCAAGCCTTTGGCATGCTGCTGGCTGCCGCATGTTCACTGTCCAGCGCGGCAACCGGCTCGGCCCCGGTTGCATCCCCCGCGTCCAACACCCTGGTGGTGGTGATGGACGACAACTACCCCCCGTATGTGTTCCGAGACTCCAGCGGTGCGCTCACCGGCTACCTGGTGGACTACTGGAAACTTTGGCAAAGCAAGACTGGCGTCACGGTGGACTTGCAGGCCAGCGACTGGGACCTGGCCAAGCAGCGCATGCAATCGCGCCAGGCCACGGTGATTGACACCATCTTCCAGACGCCCGAGCGGGAAAGGACCCTGGACTTCACACCGGCATATGCCCAGATTCCGGTGTCCATTTACACCCACGTCGGGATAGGCGGCATTGCCAGCCTGGGCCATCTGACGGGCTTCCTGGTGGGCGTGAAGGCGGGTGACGCCTGCGTTGACACGCTGAACAAGGCCGGCGTCAAGACGTTGCAGCCCTATCCCAATTACGAAACCCTGGTGCGGGCGGCTGTTGCCGGCCAGGTCAAGATATTCTGTCTGGACGAGCCACCGGCCAACTACCTGCTGTACCGAGAGCATGCGGAGGGCACCTTCAACAAGGCCTTCCAGTTGGACGAGGGCGCGTTCCACCGTGCCGTGCACAAGGGTGACGCGCAAACCATGGCGCTGCTGCTGCGCGGCTTTGCCGCCATTTCCGAATCCGAAGACCAGGCCCTGCGCAACAAGTGGATGGGCACACGGCTCATGGATTCGGGCTATGCCCGCATCCTTGGCGTGGCCCTGTTGGCCGCCACCCTGCTCGGCCTGGTGGCGCTGCTGTGGGGCACGGCGCTGCGCCACCGCGTGGCCGAGCGCACCGCCGAGCTGGACGCCGAGCGCGCCCGCCTGCGGGTACTGCTGGAGGCCATTCCCGACCTGATCTGGATGAAGGATGTGGGCGGCGTCTACCGCTTTTGCAACCCCATGTTCGAGCGCTTCTTTGGCGCCAGGGAAGCGCAGATCATCGGCAAGACAGACTACGATTTTGTCGATAAGGCGCTGGCCGATTCCTTTCGCGAACACGACCTCAAGGCCATTGCGGCGGGCAAGCCCAGCATCAACGAAGAGTGGATCACCTTTGCCGACGATGGGCATACCGCGCTGCTGGAAACCACCAAGACACCGGTGCACAACGCGGATGGCGACCTGGCCGGGGTACTGGGCATTGCGCGCGATGTCACCAGCCGCAAACAAGTCGAACAGGCGCTGCAGGAGAGCGAGAACCGCCTGCACACGATTCTGGACAGTGTGGAGGCCTATATCTACATCAAGGACAGCCAGTACCGCTACCAGTATGTGAACCAACGCCTGCTGGCATTTTTTGACCGGCCGCTGGCCGACATCGTGAACCGGGAAGACTCGGCCTTCTTCGATACCCAGACTGCTGCCATCGTGCGGGTCAATGACCGCCGCGTCATTGAAGGTGGTGAACGTGTGGCCCTGGAGGAAACCGTTTTGCGCAACCACAACGGCACCACCACCATCCATCTGTCAGTCAAGCTGCCGCTGCGCGACAAGGACGGCAAAGTCTATGCCCTGTGCGGCATTTCCACCGACATCACCGCACAGAAGCAGTTGGAGGCATCCCTGCGCATCTCGGCCACTGCCTTCGAGTCGCAAGAGGGCATGCTGATAACCGATGCCAACAGCGTGATTCTTCGCATCAACCAGTCATTTGCCAACATGTCGGGCTACACCGCGCAGGAGGTCATTGGCCAGACGCCACGCATGTTTGCCTCCAACCGCCATGACGACCGCTTTTATGCGGCCATGTGGGAAACTATCAACACCACCGGCAAGTGGCAGGGCGAGATCTGGGACCGGCGCAAGAACGGCGATATCTACCCAGCCTGGATGACGCTGACGGCGGTCAAGGGCGACGACGGCGCGGTGACCAACTACGTGGCCACCCACATCGATATCACCGAGCGCAAGACCTCTGAGGAGCAGATTCGCCACCTGGCCTTCTTCGACCCCCTGACCTCGCTACCCAACCGCCGCCTGCTGGGCGACCGTCTGCAGCAAGCCCTGGCCTCCAGTGGCCGCACGCAGCGTGAGGGCGCACTGCTGTTCATCGACTTGGACCACTTCAAGACCCTCAACGACACGCTGGGGCACGATGTCGGCGACCTGCTGCTGCAGGAGGTGGCAAAGCGCATCATCGGCTGCATCCGCGAGGGCGACTCCGTGGCCCGCCTGGGTGGCGACGAGTTTGTGGTGATGCTGGAAAACCTGAGCGACAACTGCCTGGAGGCCGCCAGCCAGGCCGAAGGCGTGGGCGACAAGATCCTGACCGCGCTGTCACTGCCCTATGACCTGACCGGCAAGGAGTACCGCAGCAGCGCCAGCATTGGCCTTACGCTGTTTGGCGCCACGGAGAACAGCGCCGAAGACCTGATGAAGCGCGCGGACGTGGCCATGTACCAGGCCAAGGCGGCCGGACGCAACAACCTGCGCTTCTTTGATCCCAAGATGCAGGCCGAGATCACCTTGCGCGCCGCGCTGGAAGTGGACCTGCGCGAAGGCCTGCGGCACCACCAGTTTGTGCTGCACTACCAACCCCAGGTCAACGCGCACGGTGAGGTCACTGGTGTGGAAGCCCTGGTGCGCTGGCAGCACCCGCAGCGTGGCATGGTCTCCCCGGCCGACTTCATTCCACTGGCGGAAGACACCGGGCTGATCCTGCCACTGGGCAACAGCGTGCTGCAGACCGCCTGCGCGCAGTTGGCCGCCTGGGCCGGTAAGGCGGCAACGGCGCAGCTATCGATTGCGGTCAACGTCAGTGCCCGCCAATTTCACCAGGACGACTTTGTCGAACAAGTGCTGACCACGCTGGGCCAGGCGCAGGCCAATCCGCAACTGCTCAAACTGGAGCTGACCGAGAGCCTGCTGGTAACCAACATTGACGCCACGGTGGAAAAGATGCTGGCACTCAAGGCCCGTGGTGTGAGCTTCTCACTCGACGACTTTGGCACCGGCTACTCCTCACTGTCCTACCTCAAGCGCCTGCCGCTGGCTCAGCTCAAGATCGACCAGGGTTTTGTACGCGACATTCTGGTGGACGCGAACGACGCGACCATCGCCAGGACCGTGGTCGCGCTGGCCCAGAGTCTGGGCCTCTCGGTGATTGCCGAGGGCGTGGAGACCGAGGCCCAGCGCCAGCGCCTAGCCGAACTGGGTTGCCACGCCTACCAGGGCTATTTGTTTGGCCGCCCCATGCCCATAGAGGCGCTGGAAACCTTCCTTGCCGGTCAGGAACCGCGGTAAGTGGAGTAGCTCCAGGGGCTGACCAAGAGCGGCACGTGGTAGTGCTGGTCGGCATGGGCCACGCCAAAGTCCAGGCTGACCCGGTTCAGAAAGTTCGGCTCCGGCAGGCTGACGCCGCAGCCCTTGAAATAGCCCGCCACATCGAACACCAGACGGTAAGTGCCCACCTTCAAGTCGGCATGGTCATACAGCATGCCACCCGGGTTGCGGCCATCCTGGTTCAGCGTGAAGGCTTTGACCAGGGTGGCCAAGTCGCCCTGTGTGGTGTACAGCGCCACCTGCATGCCCGCTGCCGGTGTGCCGTGCATGGTGTCCAGTACGTGTGTGCTCAAGCCCATGTGCGTATCCTCCGGTTGAAGGTGCAAAGTGTATACACTTTTTTGGATTGCAGCTATCATGCTTCGCATGGACCCCACCACCACCGGCTTCATTGTCGAAACCCTGACCCGCTCCATCGTGGAGCACCGCCTGCAACCCGGCGCCAAGCTGGTTGAGCAGACACTGGCCGATCAGTTTGGCGTGTCGCGCACGCTGATCCGCCAAGCCCTGTTCAAGCTTTCGCAAAACCGCCTGATCCGCATGGAGCCGGCGCGCGGCGCGTTTGTCGCGGCGCCGTCGATTGCCGAGGCGCAGCAGGTGTTTGCCGTGCGCCGCATGCTGGAGGCCGGCATGACCCAGGCCTTTATCCGACAAGCAACCTCCGAGCACATCAAGGCCCTCAAAGATCACATCCTGGAGGAGGAAGCCGCCGTGATGCGCGGCGACGTGCCGGGCCGCACCTCGCTACTGGGCGACTTCCATGTGCGCATGGCCCAGTTGATGGGCAACGAGGTGCTGGCCCATTTGCTGATGGACCTGCTGTCGCGCTGCGCGCTGATCACGCTGATGTACCAGTCCGACGGTGCCGCCGAGCACTCGCACGAAGAGCACCGCGCCATCGTGGCCGCGCTCGAAGCGCGCGATGAGGCACGGGCCTTGCTTCTGATGGACGAGCACCTGCACAACGTGGAAGCCTCGCTGACGCTGGCACCCACCACCCCGACCACACCCTGACCATGCAACACTACGACTCCACCCTGCCCTATCCGCGCGATCTGGTGGGCTACGGCAAAGATGTGCCCCACGCCCGGTGGCCGGGCGGTGCGCGTATCGCGGTGCAGTTTGTGCTGAACTACGAGGAAGGCGGCGAGAACTGCGTGCTGCACGGCGACGCCGGCTCCGAGCAATTCCTGTCCGAAATGGCCAACCCGGCCAGCTACCCGGATCGCCACATCAGCATGGAGGGCATCTACGAGTACGGCTCGCGTGCCGGCGTCTGGCGCATCCTGCGTGCGTTCGAGCAGAGAGGCCTGCCGCTCACCGTATTCGGCGTCGGCATGGCCTTGCAACGCCACCCGGAACTGACCGCCGCCTTCGTGGAACTGGGCCACGAGATTGCCTGCCACGGCTGGCGCTGGATCCACTACCAGAATGTGGACGAAGCCACCGAACGCGAACACATGCAATTGGGCATGGAGGCCATTGAAAAGCTCACCGGCCAACGGGCGCTGGGCTGGTACACCGGCCGCGACAGCCCGCGCACCCGCCGCCTGGTGGCCGACTACGGCGGCTTTGAGTACGACAGCGACTACTACGGCGACGACCTGCCATTCTGGATGCAGGTGCAAAAGACCGATGGCAGCGTGGTGCCCCAGCTCATCGTGCCCTACACACTGGACTGCAACGACATGCGTTTTGCGCTGCCCCAGGGCTATTCGCACGCCGACCCGTTCTACCAGTACTTGAAGGATACGTTCGATGTGCTGTATGCCGAGGGCGATCCGAATGGCTTGAATGCGCCCAAGATGATGAGCATCGGCATGCACTGCCGCCTGCTGGGCCGCCCCGGGCGCATCACCGCGCTGCAGCGCTTTCTGGACCACATCGCCCGCCAGGACCATGTGTGGGTGTGCCGCCGCTTGGACATTGCCCGGCACTGGAAGGCCACCCACCCTTACACCGCATAACGCCCATGGCACTGACACTCGATCAACTCAACCAGGCCTCACTGGAGGACGCCACGCAGATGCTGGCCGGCCTGTACGAACACTCGCCATGGATTCCCCGCTCTGCGCTGGCCCAGCGGCCATTCACCAGCCTGGCACAACTCAAACACGCCATGGTGCAGGTGCTGGCCGCCGCCGGCGTCGAGCCACAACTCGCCCTGATCCGCGCCCACCCCGAACTGGCCGGCAAGGCCATGGTGGACAAGAGCCTGACGGCAGAGTCCACCAACGAGCAGAGCAAGGCCGGCCTGACCCACTGCACACCGGAAGAGTTTGCCAAGATCCAGCAGCTCAATGCCGACTACAACGCCCGGTTCGGCTTTCCCTTCATCCTGGCGGTGCGCGGGCCGCGCGGCACGGGCCACTCCAAGGCCGAGATCATCGCCACCTTCGAACGCCGCCTGCATGGCCACCCGGACTTTGAGCGCCAGGAGTGCATCCGCAATATCCACCGCATTGCCGAGATTCGCTTGAACGACCTGTTTGCCTACACACCCGAACTCGGCAACCAGGTCTGGGACTGGCAGGAGGCGCTGGCGCAGCACTCCGACCCCGGCTACGCCGAGCAGGGCCAACTCACCGTCACCTATCTGACCGATGCCCACCGCGCCTGCGCCGCGCAGATCAGCGCCGACATGCACGCCGCCGGCTGCGACAGTGTGCACATCGATGCGGTGGGCAATGTGATTGGACGCTATAACAAAGATAGCAAATTATGCAGCATTGACGAGGGCCAGAGGCCTGTTTCATCAAAAACCGTTCTGACAGGAAGCCACTATGACACGGTGCGCAACGCCGGCAAATACGACGGCCGGCTGGGCATCTACGTGCCGCTGGCCTGCGTGCAGGCCCTCGCAAGCGCCGGCAAACGCCTGCCGTTCGACCTGGAGATCGTCGCCTTTGCCGAGGAAGAAGGCCAGCGCTACAAGGCCACCTTTCTGGGCTCGGGTGCGCTGACCGGTGACTTTGATCCGGCCTGGCTGGACCAGGTGGACGCGGATGGCATCTCCATGCGGGCTGCCATGCAGCACGCCGGCCTGTGCGTGGACGACATTGCGGGTCTGAAGCGCAAGCCGGACGACTACCAGGGCTTTGTGGAGGTGCATATCGAACAGGGCCCGGTGCTGAACGAGTTGGACATTCCGCTGGGTATCGTCACCTCGATCAATGCCTCGGTGCGCTATGTGGGCGAAGTGGTGGGCATGGCCAGCCACGCCGGAACCACGCCCATGGACCGCCGGCGCGATGCCGCCGCCGCCGTGGCGGAACTGATCCTCCATGTGGAACAACGCGCAGCACAAGAAGGTGACGCGGTCGGCACCGTGGGCATGCTGCAGGTGCCCAATGGCTCCATCAATGTGGTGCCCGGGCGCTGCCAGTTCTCGCTGGACCTGCGCGCGCCCAACAATGCCCAGCGCGACAAGCTGGCCGAGGATGTGCTCCAGGCGGCCAACGCCATCTGCGAACGCCGCGGCGTGCACCTGAGCCTGACAGAAACACTGCGCGCCAGCGCGGCGCCCAGTGCGCCGGTTTGGCAGGCGCGCTGGGAGGCGGCCGTGCAGGCGCTGGGCGTGCCGCTGCACCGCATGCCCAGTGGCGCGGGCCACGACGCGATGAAGCTGCACGAGATCATGCCGCAGGCCATGCTGTTCGTGCGCGGCCTGAACTCCGGTATCAGCCACAACCCGCTGGAGTCCAGCACCAGCGACGACATGCAACTGGCGGTAGACGCCTTTCTGCACCTGCTTGAACAACTTTCTGCCACGACCCCATGACCACTTACGAACAACTCGACGCCTGGATCGATGCCCACTTTGACGAGCAGGTTGGCTTTCTGCAGGAACTGATCCGCGTGCCCACCGACACGCCACCGGGCAACAACGCACCCCACGCCGAGCGCACCGCCTCCCTGTTGCAGGGCTTTGGCTTCAACGCCGAGCAGCATGCGGTACCCGAGGCGGAAGTGCACGCCGCCGGCCTGCAAAGCATCACCAACCTGGTCGTGCGCCGCACATACGGAGAAGGCCGCACGGTGCTGCTCAACGCCCACGGCGACGTGGTCCCCCCCGGCGAAGGTTGGACCAAGGACCCGTATGGTGGCGAGATCGAGGACGGCAAGATCTACGGCCGTGCCGCCGCCGTCAGCAAGTGCGACTTTTCCACCTATGCCTTTGCGGTGCGCGCGTTGGAGGCCGTTGCCAAACCGACGCATGGCAGTGTGGAACTGCTGTTTACCTACGACGAAGAGTTTGGCGGTGAGGTTGGCCCAGCCTGGCTGCTCCAGCACAAGATCGTCAAACCGGACCTGATGGTGGCCGCGGGATTCAGCTACCAGGTCGTCACCGCGCACAACGGCTGTCTGCAGATGGAAGTCACGGTCCACGGCAAGATGGCCCATGCCGCCATTCCCGCCACCGGCGTGGACGCGCTGCAAGCGGCCAATACCATCCTGTCCGAGTTGTACCAGCAGAACACGCTATACCTCGGAATCACTTCCAAGGTGCCGGGCATCACCCACCCCTACCTGAACATCGGCACCATTGAGGGCGGCACCAACACCAATGTGGTGCCGGGGCGCGTCACCTTCAAGCTGGACCGGCGCATGATCCCCGAAGAGAACCCGACCGACGTCGAGGCAAATTTGCGCAAGCTGATTGAAGACACCGCGGCCAGCCTGCCCGGCATCACAGTGGACATCAAGCGCATCCTGCTGGCCCGCGCCCTCCAGCCGCTGCCGGGCAACCGCCCGCTGGTGGACGCCATTCAGAAGCACGGCGAGCAGGTGTTTGGCGAACCCATTCCCGCCCTGGGTACGCCGCTGTACACCGATGTGCGCCTGTTCTGCGAGGCCGGCATTCCCGGCGTGATTTATGGTGCCGGTCCGCGCACCGTACTGGAGTCCCATGCCAAGCGCGCCGATGAGCGCCTGGAGCTGGAAGACCTGCGCCGCGCCACCAAGGTCATGGCGCGCACGCTCAGCGATTTGCTGGCCTAGCTCCGACACCATGCCATGGCACGCCCAGCTCAAGCTGGACTACACCTTTGAAGCCGGCCGCACCGTGGCGCGCCACAGCCACAGCGGGCCGCTGCGCATTCTGCAAAGCCTGTACCCCGAAGGCGATGCCATCTGCCACAACGTGCTGGTGCATCCACCGGGCGGCCTGGTCGGCGGCGACACACTAGAGCTGGCGGTGCAGGTCCAGGCCGGCGCGCACGGCCTGATCACCACACCCGGCGCCACGCGTTTCTACCGATCCGACGGCCTGCAGGCGTTGCAGGACACACGTCTGGTGCTGGAGAACGACGCCCGCCTGGAATGGCTGCCGCTGGAGGCCATTTGCTACAGCGGCTGTCAAGCCGAGAACCGCATCACCCTTGAGCTGGCGCCGGGTTCCGAACTCCTAGCCTGGGACGTGACGGCCCTGGGCCTGCCCCTGGCCGAGCAACCCTTTGTGCGCGGCGCGCTGCGCCAGCACATCGAGCTGCCCGGTGTCTGGCTGGAGCGCGGCATGGTGGACGCCAGCGATACACGCCTGCTTAACAGCCCCGTCGGTCTGGCGGGCCAGCGCTGCATGGCATCGCTGTTTTTCGTGACCGGCACACCGCTGTCCCGCGAGCGCCGCCAGCTGGCGCTGGACAGCGCCCGCGCGGTGCTGGCCACACACCCGTTGGCCGCCACGGCAGGCGCCACCAGCCCGCATGCCCAGGTCGTGGTGGTGCGGGTATTGGCCCCTGTGGTGGAGCCGGCCATGGACCTGTTGCGTGCGCTGCGCCACGCCTGGCGGCAACAGTTTTGGGCCATATCGCCATCTAGCCCTCGTATCTGGTCCATGTAGTGCTATCATTTTGATAACACATTCAACCAGCCCACTCTGTGCCAGCCTGATGGCCACCCATGACGACGACTTCTCAGCCTGCTCCGCCCTGGTGGTGGACGGCAATCCAACGTCCCGCTCCATCCTGGTGGGCCAGTTGCGCGACTTTGGCGTGGGTACCGTGGTGCAGGCCGCGCGCGCGGTGGACGCCCGCCGGCAATTGGAGTTCCGCAGCTTCGACTTTGTACTGTGCGAGCTGCACTTCGCCGACGAGGCCAGCTCCGGGCAGGACCTGCTGGACGACCTGCGGCGCAACCAGTTGCTGCCCTTTTCCACCATCTTCATCATGATCACCGGCGAAGCCACCTACGCCCGGGTGGCTGAGGCGGCGGAATCCGCACTCGACGGCTACCTGCTCAAGCCGCACAAGGCCGTGCACCTGGGTGAGCGGCTGCGCCAGGCGCGCATCCGCAAGGTGTCGCTGCAGGGCATCTTCAGCGCCATCGAGGCCGAAGACTTTGAGGGCGCCGCCCGTTTGTGCATGGAGCGCTTCGAGAGCAAGGGCCTGTTCTGGCTCTATGCGGCGCGCGTAGGCGCCGAACTGCTGCTGCGGGTGGGGCGGCCAAGCGACGCGCAGCAGCTCTACCAGGCGGTGGTTGCAGCCAAGACCCTGCCCTGGGCACGATTGGGCGTGGCGCGCGCCCAGTTGGACTCTGGCCAGCTGACCCAGGCCACCAGCACGCTGGAGAACCTAATCAGTTCCGACCCCAATTACAGCGACGCCTATGACGTGATGGGCCGGGCCCAGTTCGAGTTAGGACGTTTTGACAAGGCGCTGGAAACCTACAAGATGGCCTCCATGCTGACACCCGCGTCCGTGAGCCGCCTGCAGAACCTGGCCATGATGAGCTATTACGCCGGCGACCATGCCGAAGCCGAGAAGCTACTGGATCGCACCGCCCGCCTGGGCCTGGAGTCGAAGATGTTTGACTGCCAGAGCCTGGTGCTGTTGGCCTTCACCCGCCTGGAGAACGGGGACCGCAAGGGTCTGCAGCGCTGCCACGACGATTTCACCCGGCTGCTGGAACGCAACCCGGACAACCCGCGCATACGCCGCCTGGCCGACATCGTGGTGGCGCTCAACCTGATCCAGCAGCACCAGTTTGCACAATCGGTGGAGACGATCCGCAACCTGGCCAATACCCTGACCAGCAGCGAGTTTGACTTTGAGTCCGCCAGCAATGTGCTGGCTCTGATGTCCCAGCTCGCCCATCGGGCCATCCAGCTCGATGAGGTGGAGACTATGGTGAACACCATCGGCATGCGTTTCTGCAGCAATCGTTCCATGACCGAGCTGCTGGCCGCCAGTGCAGTCGCCCACCCACCCTACGCCGAACGCATGCGCACGTGCCAAGCGACGGTGCTGGAAATGGCCGAAACCGCCATGGCCCTGAGCCTGTCGGGCAATCCCACTGCCGCAGTCAAGAACCTGATCCTGCATGGCAAGGAAACCCTGAACGCACGCCTGATCGACAACGCCCACCAGGTGCTGCTCAAGCACGCCGCCAAGGTGGTCGAGGCCGCAGCACTCAGTGCCGACCTGCAAGACCTGCGTGCCAAGTACGGCCTGCACAATGCCAAGGCTTCTTTGGGCGAACAGAAACGCCAGGCCGGGGGGCTGGTGCTGCGCACCGGCACGACGCGCCCGGTCGACAAGGCTGCCAAGGCAGCGGCACCGCTCGTCTAGATCGCAGTGAGTTCAGTTTGGCGCGTGCATCACCACCACGCGATTGCGCCCAGCATCCTTGGCAAGGTACAGCGCCCGGTCCGCACATGCCAGCAAGTCGGCGTCAGCATCCCGACCACGGGGCAAAACCGTACACGCCCCCACGCTCACGGTGACATAGGGCGCCACGCTGGAGTCTGCGTGGGGTTGTCGCAAGGCGTAGACAGCGTCGCATACCCGTTGCGCGGTAGCCTGCGTGCCGGCGGCATCCGTCTCGGGAAGAATGACACCCAACTCTTCGCCTCCATAGCGGGCAACCAGATCACTGGAACGCAGCAGGGCCGATGCAACGGCTTCCACCACCGCCTGCAAGCAGCGGTCCCCTTCCTGGTGCCCATACCGGTCGTTGTAGGGTTTGAAGAAGTCCACATCGATCATCAGCAGCCCCAGAGGCCGCCCACTGCGGTGGGCCCGCGCACACTCATCTCCCAGCCGTTCGTCAAAATACTGGCGGTTGGCAATCTTCAGCAACCCGTCTGTGCGGGAGAAGATTTCCAGTTGCAGGTTGGCATGCTTCAGTGCCGTGTTGGCCCGCTCAAGCTCCAGGGTGCGTTGCAGCACCCGATCCTCAAGGTGCGTATTGGCCCGTGCCAATTCCGCATTCTGCTCTGACAGCATCCGGTACAACTTGGACACCATTCTGAGCAGCGCCTGCGCACTGCTGTCCTGCGCCACGGCATCTTCATGTTCAAACGCCTGTTGGGCCGACTGACCTTGGTGAATGCGCAGGATCTGGCGCGACATTTCCTGGTCGATCCCCAGAATATGCAGACCCAACCAGGACGTCAAAAATCCAATGAAGAGTTCCGACGGATGGCTCATGCTGCCACGCGCACTCCACAAGCTGGCAACCTGCAGGGAAAACTGCTGGTGCAACTGGCGATGCATGTCCTGGTGGCGCGGGTCCAGCCCCACCTTCTGCATGAGCGCCTCCTCATCCGAGAAGTGGTAGCGCGCGTAAGCAACCAACCGCGCCAGGATGTCCTCAACGACAACGTCGCTCGCGCCCGCTTCATGGAGAAAGGAATCCGAGAGCTGGTTGAGCAGGCTCACCAGCGAGTGGTGCTGCTGGTCGACATCGACCAGACCCGTAACAAAGTTGTGATCCAGGACAAACGCATCCATTGCGGAACCCGCAGTTGAAGGAAAGGCAGCATTCTGAATATCCCTTTGAAGAGGTAACTGACCTGCATCAAAGCTCGGCCATTCAAATGCCGCAGCAGCCCCATTTTCGGGACAAGCTGTCAGCCAGTATTCAGCATCAAATCGCCACAAGCCTGCGCACGCCGTTGGCTTCCATGTCCTTACCCAGCCCCTTGTCCACCACGGCACCGCGCTCCATCACCACATAGTGGTCGGCCAGTTCCTGGGCAAAGTCGTAATACTGTTCCACCAGCAGAATCGCCATGCCCCCCCGGTCGGCCAGCATGCGGATCACGCGGCCAATGTCTTTGATGATGCTGGGCTGAATGCCTTCGGTGGGCTCATCCAAAATCAGCACCCGCGGTTTGGCGGCCAGCGCTCGTGCGATGGCCAGTTGCTGCTGTTGCCCACCCGACAGGTCGCCGCCACGGCGCCCCAGCATCTGCTTGAGCACCGGAAACAGCTCAAACAGCTCGGGCGGAATCGGCGTGCTGGCGCGCTTGTAGGCCAGGCCCATCAGCAGGTTCTCTTCCACCGTCAACCGGCCAAAGATCTCGCGGCCCTGCGGCACGAAGCCCATGCCTGCGCGGGCCCGCTCGTACGGTGTGGCCTTGTGAATCGGCTTGCCATCCAGTTCGATGGAGCCGGTCTTGATCGGCACCAGACCCATCAGGGATTTGAGCAAGGTGGTCTTGCCCACACCGTTGCGGCCCAAAATCACCGTAACCTTGCCCAGCTGGGCCTCGATGCTGACGTCCCGCAGAATGTGGGAGCCGCCGTAGTACTGGTTGATATTCTTGACGCTCAGCATGATTTTTGCCTCGACGGGCCGCCCCTAGAGGCAAAAGCGCCCCCTTGGGGGGCAGTGCAGTACACAAAGTGACAAACGTGGGGGCTCATTTATCTTCCCAAATAGACTTCAATCACGCGCTCATCGGTCTGCACCTGGTCCAGCGTGCCCTGCGCCAGCACCGAGCCGTCGCACAGCACGGTGACGATCTCGCTGATGGTGCGGATGAAGCTCATGTCGTGCTCCACCACCATCAGTGAATGCTTGCCCTTGAGGGACAGGAACAGCTCGGCGGTACGTTCGGTTTCCTCATCGGTCATTCCGGCCACCGGTTCGTCCAGCAGCAAGAGCTTGGGTTCCTGCATCAGCAGCATGCCAATCTCCAGCCACTGTTTCTGACCATGGCTCAGATTGCCGGCCTGGCGGCCCACGCTGTCGGTCAGGTGAATCGTGTGCAACACCTCCGCCAGGCGGTCGCCCTGGCCCGAGTCCAGGCGGAAGAACATCGACGACTTGACACCCTTGTCGGTGTGCAGTGCCAGCTCCAGGTTCTCGAACACCGTGAGTTGTTCGAACACCGTGGGTTTCTGGAACTTGCGGCCAATGCCCAACTGGGCAATCTCCGGCTCGGTGTAGCGCAACAGGTCGATGGTGCTGCCGAAAAACACCGTTCCGGAGTCGGGCCGTGTCTTGCCGGTGATGATGTCCATCATGGTCGTCTTGCCGGCCCCGTTGGGGCCGATGATGCAGCGCAGTTCACCCGGCGCAATGTCCAGCGACAGGTTGTTGATGGCCTTGAAGCCATCGAAGCTGACACTCACGTCTTCCAGGTACAGGATGCGGCCGTGGGTGGTATCGACCTCCCGGTCTTTCACCACGCGCCCAATGCCCGCGGATCGGCCTCCGGATTCCGTCTGGCCAGCACGCGCCGCGAGTGCGGCTACATGGGCCTCGACACGCTTGGCGCCCTGCTCCAACAGTTCAGGCGTCATTTCGCGCTCCCCTTGATCTTCTTCACCAGACCCACCACACCATCGGGCAGGTACAGCGTCACGCCAATGAACAGTGCCCCCAGAAAATACAGCCAGAACTCGGGATAGGCCACGGTCAGCCAGCTCTTGGCACCATTGACGATGAAGGCCCCCACAATCGGGCCGATCAGCGTGGCACGCCCACCCACCGCTGCCCAGATGGCAATCTCGATGGAGTTGGCCGGGCTCATTTCGCTGGGATTGATGATGCCGACCTGTGGCACATACAGGGCGCCGGCCACACCGCACATCATGGCCGAGATGGTCCAGATGGTGAGCTTGTAGCCCAGCGGCGAGTAGCCACTGAACATGACCCGCGTCTCCGCGTCGCGCACGGCCTGCAGCACGCGGCCGAACTTGGCGTTCACCAGCCAACGCCCCAGCAGGAAGAAGACAAGCAGCGTCAGCGCCGTCAGCACAAACAGGGTCATGCGCATGCTGGGTGTGGCAATGGGAATGTTCAGGATACGTTTGAAATCGGTAAAGCCGTTGTTGCCACCAAAGCCGGTCTCGTTGCGGAAGAACAGCAGCATCGCGGCGAAGGTCATGGCCTGCGTGATGATGGAAAAGTACACCCCTTTGATGCGCGAGCGAAAGGCAAAGTAGCCAAACACAAAGGCTACCAGCCCCGGCACCGCCACCACCAGGAACAGCGTTGCGATGAAACTGTCGCTGAACGTCCAGTGCCATGGCAGTTCCTTCCAGTCCAGGAACACCATGAAGTCCGGCAGGTTGCTCTTGTAATTGCCGTCGGTTCCAATCTGGCGCATCAGGTACATGCCCATGGCATAGCCGCCTAACGCGAAGAACAGGCCATGGCCCAGGGACAGGATGCCGGTGTAACCCCAGATCAGATCCATGGCCAACGCGCAAATGGCGTAGCACATGATCTTGGCCACCAGGCCCACGGCAAAGTCACTCAGGTGGAAGGCACTGCCTACAGGCACTGCCAGGTTCAGCACCGGCACCAGCGCGCACAACACGATCAGGGCTGCCAGCCAGGCGCCCCAGCCGGTGCGGGTCAACAACGGCGCCCGGGACGGCAGTATCAAAGTAGTAGTCGTGCTCATGCTTCTGCGCTCCGGCCCTTCATGGCAAAGATGCCCTGCGGTCTCTTTTGAATGAAGATGATGATGAAGACCAGCACGGCAATCTTGGCCAATACGGCCCCGGTCCAGCCTTCCAGAAATTTGTTCAACACGCCCAAGCCCAGCGCCGCATACACGGTACCCGCCAGTTGCCCAACGCCACCCAGCACGACGACCATGAAGGAATCCACGATGTAGCCCTGTCCCAGGTCAGGCCCCACATTGCCAACCTGGCTCAACGCACAACCCGCCAGCCCGGCAATGCCGGAGCCCAACGCAAACGCATAGGTGTCGATGCGGGCGGTGTTGACGCCCATGCAACTGGCAATCGGCCGGTTCTGCGTAACACCGCGCACAAACAGCCCCAGGCGCGTCTTGCTGATCAGAAACGCTACACCGCCCAGAACCGCCAGTGCAAAACCCACGATCACCAAGCGGTTGTACGGCAGTGACAGATTGCCCAGCACCTGCACACCGCCGCTCATCCAGCTCGGGTTTTCCACGCCCACATTCTGCGCGCCAAAGAGAGTGCGCACCGCCTGCATCAGCATCAGGCTGATACCCCAGGTGGCCAGCAGCGTTTCCAGTGGTCGGCCATATAGGAAACGGATCACACTGCGCTCCAGTGCCGCGCCCACTAGAGCCGACGCCATGAACGCCACCGGAACAGAGGCCAGCAAATACCAGTCGAAGGCGCCCGGCGCATACCGCTGGAACAGGCCCTGCACCACGTAGGTGGCGTAGGCACCAATCATCATCAGCTCGCCATGGGCCATGTTGATGACGCCCATCAAGCCGTAGGTGATGGCCAGACCCAGTGCCACCAGCAACAGAATGGAGCCCAGACTGATGCCGCTGAAAATGGCGCCGATTCGGTCACCCCAGGCCAATCGGGACTCAACCTGGCTCAGGCTGAATTGCAGGGCAGCCTTGACCTGCGCGTCGGTCTCCGTCTGCAGACGCTCCAGCAGCAGGGTCTTGGTGGCCGCCTGCCCACTCTGCGCCAGCAAGGTGGCGGCTTCCAGCCGCTTGGCTTTGTCGGAGCTGCCCAGCAGTGCCGCAGCCCGCAGCAGCCCCAGTTGGTCCTTGATATCGGAAACAGTCTCTTGCCCAAAGGCCTTGTCAATCAGGGGCAGTCGGCTCTCGTCCACTTCGCCCTGCAGGGTCTTGACGGCCTCGCGGCGCACGGCTGCATCACTGGAGAGCAATTTGAGCGACGCCAGCGCGGAATCGAGTTCACCGCGCATGCGGTTGTTGTTCATCACATCCTCGGCGGTGTCAGGCAACGCGGTTTCAGTGCCCGTGACCGGATCAACCGCCTTGTCGTCCTTGACTATGACGGGTCTGTCCGCCACCACCTTGACGGCGTCGTCGGCAAGGGCCTGAATGAATTGCACCGTCTTGTCGTCTGCACCAGCGACTGCCGCACGCAGGGCCTCAATGCGGACATCGCCCTCACCCACCGCCATGGCCTTGGCCGCTTCTGGTGTCAGTGCATAGGCGTTGAGGCCAGCGCACAGCACAAGTATCCCTAGCAACTGGTGTAACTGTTTCGGCATGCGCCAAGTTCTCCACTGTGTCATGAAAAGGCCGCCATCGCACCAAGGGCAATGGCGGCCTACCCTCCCCGACTGCTTGCCTTACTTGGTGACAGGCTCGTCAGGCTTCTTGTCGTTGCCTTCGATATACGGAGACCAGGGTTTGGCCTTCACAGGACCGGGTGTCTTCCACACCACGTTGAACTGGCCATCGGCCTTGATTTCGCCGATGAACACCGACTTGTGCAAGTGGTGGTTCTTCTCGTCCATCTTGGAGACGATGCCGCTGGGTGCCTTGAAGGTCTGGCCGGCCATCGCAGCGATCACTTTATCCACGTCGGTGGACTTGGCCTTTTCAACGGCCTGCTTCCACATGTTGATTCCGATGTACGTAGCTTCCATCGGGTCGTTGGTCAGTGGCTTGTCCTTGTGACCCGCTATACCCTTGGTCTTGGCATAGTCCGACCATTTCTTGATGAAGGCCGTGTTGTCGGGGTTCTTGATGGACTGGAAATAGTTCCAGGCGGCCAAGTGACCTACCAGCGGCTTGGTGTCCACGCCGCGCAAAACTACTTCACCCACCGAGAAAGCCACCACGGGCACGTCTTTGGCCTTCAGGCCGGCATTGCCCAATTCCTTGTAGAACGGCACGTTGGAGTCACCATTGATGGTGGATACCACGGCGGTCTTGCCACCGGCAGAGAATTTCTTCACATCGGCCACGATGGTCTGGTAGTCCGAGTGACCAAACGGTGTGTACTTCTCGTCGATGTCCGAGTCTTTCACACCCTTGCTCTTGAGGTAGGCACGCAGGATCTTGTTGGTGGTACGGGGGTACACATAGTCGGTTCCCAGCAGCACCCAGCGCTTGGCGCCGCCACCTTCCTTGCTCATCAGGTAGTCCACAGCGGGAATGGCCTGCTGGTTGGGTGCAGCACCGGTGTAAAACACATTCTTGGACAGCTCTTCACCCTCGTACTGGACGGGGTAGAACAGCAGGCCATTCATTTCTTCGACCACGGGAAGCACCGACTTGCGCGACACCGAAGTCCAGCAGCCAAAGATCACGGAGACCTTGTCCTGACCCAACAGTTGCTTGGTCTTTTCAGCAAACAGCGGCCAGTTGGAGGCGGGGTCCACCACCACGGGTTCGAGCTTCTTGCCCAGCACGCCGCCTTTGGCGTTGATTTCGTCAATGGCCATCAGCACGGTGTCTTTCAACACAGTTTCCGAGATGGCCATGGTGCCAGAGAGGCTGTGCAGAATGCCGACCTTGATGGTGTCAGCGGCAAACGCTGGCACAGCGGTCAGCGTGGTGAGAGCGACGGCAGCGGTGAGTGCCTTCAGCGTAAAGCGACGAGAGTTGGAGCGTTGCATGGGTGTGACCTTCCGAAGTAAAAGAAAACCAACTTCGCTGCGCGGTGTCCAGCTAAGCCGAACACTTGTGCGTAACGATGGATTGACTGTAGGCAGACAAGGGCAAACCCGAAATACGCCAGGTGGCGTACAGGGCACCTGACGGCAGTCTTCAATGCGCGTGGGGAAATGGCTGTCAACCGTCAGCTGGCTCAAGCGTTAACCCAAGATGGCGGAGACCCAATATGAAGACCATCACCCAATCCATCACCGTAGCGCTACTGATCGTCGCCATGGGCAGCAGTGCCCTTGCCGATGGTCGCAGAGGGCATTACCCGCAGGGCCAGCATCGGCACCACCAGCCGGGGCGCCACACTGATTCTGGCTGGGTTGCACCCTTGCTGTTCCTGGGTCTGGCCGGCGCGGTGATAGGCGCCGCTGCAAGCCAGCAGAGTGCACCGCCGCCAACCTATGTCGCCCCGCCCCCAACGTATGAGCCTCCACCGGTCACCTATGTGCAACCTGCTCCGACCTATATCGCCCCACCCGCAGTTCTTGCGCCGCCGCCCCAGCCGGCCAACGCCTGGTACTTCTGCAAGTCGGTTGGGCAGTACTATCCCTACACCCAGTACTGCCCGGAGGGTTGGCAACAAATGGCCCCCACTCCTCCGTCATACTGAGCGCAGTGCGCCACACCGGTGGCGTCGATTCCATTGCCTTTGCCGGAAGATTCATGAACCACTCAATTCAGGGGCTCGCGCGATTTGTCGAAGCCCAGGCAGCTGTCTATCACACTGTCGTTGCAGAGCTATCGATGGGGCACAAGGAGACGCACTGGATGTGGTTCATTTTTCCCCAGCTCAAGGAGTTAGGCCGCAGTCCGATGGCCAAGTACTACGGCATCGCGTCAATCGACGAAGCGCAGGCCTATCTTGCACATCCGCTTCTGGGAAGCCGCCTGATCGAATGCACGAACCTGATGCTGGTGCAAAGAAATGCCAACGCTTACGAGATTCTGGGTTCGCCTGACGACATGAAGTTTCGCTCGTGCATGACCCTGTTTTCCGCAGTATCGCCCTCGGAGTCTGTGTTCAGACAGGCCCTGGCGACCTTCTTCGCAGGCAAGGCGGACGAGAACACCTCAAAGCTGTTGCCCCTCCAACAAGTAAGCAAAAGTAAACCGGGTCAAATTGCGTAGCAACCTGGTGTTGCATGTTCAAGCCTGACGAACAAGTCGGGCCACTCGAGATGGTCGAGCTTATGCGACTGTCGTTAGTCCGTCGTTGCGCCCGCTACCACAGCGCCTGCTGCCACACCGGCAGACACCAGCAATACGGTCAAGCCCGCAGCTATCAAGAAGGCCAAGCGTGCACCAGCGAAGAAGGCGGCCGCCAAGCCCGCTGCAGAAGCTGGGATCAAATAATCTGATTTCAAACCGCCGGTCAGTTGGAGGGCGCCGAGGGGAAGCCTGGCGCCCTTTTTCCATTCTCATTTGGCCGTTTACATCGCGTTGCACTTCCACACCACGCAGAAACGGTGATGGACAACTCTCTGGCGTATGCTGATTACCCCAGGTGGCAAACCACCAAGGAGAGAAGCCAATGAATACCATCCCTCAGCCCCAACGCACGAAGCTGGAATCAATCAACATCCCGGTATGCGAAGCCACCATTGCACAACTGGTGGGCCAGGTCTATGAAATTGCACCGCCCGCCGAGCGCCGCCGCCTGCTGGAGCATCTGATCAAACCCTTGGGTGTGCTCTCGCTCGTCGCGGTAGCCAATGGCATCTTTGCCAGCATCCGGTTTCGCAGTGGCTGGCCCGACCTGCATGTGCGTGTGGAAGATGCCCGGAACGTGCAGGCCCGTGACGTGATTACGCTGGTCAACCACGTGCAGCAAGTCAGCGTCCACGCCGTTGACGGGCTCGCACAACTGCTGTTGGCTTCCCCGGTGATGACCGGGTCGGCAGCGGCATCCCTGCTGATCACCCTGCTGGTTAAACGCTCCCGAAACCGCCGCGTGGACGACTTTGAACCCTAGCCAGAGGCGGTGCCATTCACCCCTACTTTGAATCCTGGAACTGTACCTTGAGGACTTTCAGTGCCTGCGGCAGGGTATGTGCACTGGGCAAGAAATGGTCAATGGTGGCCCCCAATGTGACGGCACACACCAGCGCACCGGCCAGCGGCTTCCAGGTCAGGCGCACGGCGGTGCTGACCCAACCAACACGCGTCACCCGCACCGCCGCGCGGGCAGACGCATAGGAAAACGCCAACTCCACGGCAACCGCCAGCAAGACCTCCCAACCAAAGTAAAGCAGAACCAGGGAGCCAGCTCCAAATACCAGCGCGCATGCGATCAGGAATATGCCAACCACCGGCACGACCACAATGGCCGCATCGTCACTGCCCGCTGCTACATCGATGGCGCTTCCCGCCACGTCAACGACGCCATCGGGCATGCCGGGCACATCAACCGCATAGTCGCCGGATGCGCCTCCACCCCCAAAGTCACCCCCACCGCCGCTGTGGATCGATGGCAGCTCAGATTTGGCGCAACCGCCGCCGCCCACGTCGGAAAAATCCATGCCAGACAGGTCTCCCCCATCCGCATGGACGCGCCCCAGCAATGCCGCTGCCCAGATGCGCAGGATGACCAGATAGACAGCGTAGCCCGCCCCAAGGGACACCAGGTAGCGCACGGCCAGCGAATCAACGCCCAATGCCAACTGGAGGGCCGATACACCCCAGGTCACCGCCAACGTGATCAGGCCAATCCAGACCCCGTGCAGCCACAAAATCCGGCGTTGCCGCAGCTTGTGCGCAAAGCCAGACTCCCATTTGCGAACCGAACGCCAGTTGGAAAATGGTGTGATGTGCTGGGACATGTTGCTGGGCTCCCAATGGGTTTGTTGTTGATGTTGCGTAGTCTCTCAGTTTAATTAGCTTTGCCGCCGGGGCGTGAGGCACCGAACCGACAGGGCTAAGATAGCGCCCAGTCTCTAAGGGGCGACCGTGGAACGAGCAGATTTCATTCATTTGGTACGCGTGAGCGAACAAGCCAGCGCGGACGACAGCCAGGCCTACCGGCGTAGCGTGGCAGGCTTTGCGGCCTTGGGCTATCTCTGGGTGGTCGGCTGCTTCGTGCTGGCAGTGGTCCTGCTCATCTGGGCCGCAGGTTCCATGGCACAGGGTCGCATCAAGGGCTACCACGTCGTGCTGCTCATCACCGCAACCGGTCTGCTGTGGACCAGCCTGCGCGCGCTCTGGTTCCGGCTGGATGCACCCACCGGCACTGCACTGGCACCCGCCGACGCACCGGCGCTGTTTGAAGCCCTGGAGCGTATCCGCAAGAAGATCAAGGGGCCACCCATCCACCATGTGCTGCTGGACAGCAGCTTCAACGCCAGCATCAGCCAGATACCGCGCTGGGGCCTGTTTGGCGGCGCCACCAACTACCTTACCATCGGCCTGCCCCTGTTGCTGGCCATTGACCGTCCGCGCTTTCTGGCCGTCATGGCCCACGAATACGGCCATCTGCGTGGCGGGCACGGCCAGTTTGCTGCCTGGATTTACCGCACCCGGCTGAGCTGGATGAAGCTGGAGCACGGCATGCGCAGTGACACCGGGATCATGGCTGCTGCCACACAGGCCTTCCTGCGCTGGTACTTCCCCCGCTTCCTGGCCAGGACGTTTGCAATGGCGCGCCAGGATGAGTTCGAGGCCGACCGCATTGCCGGCAAGTTGGTCACGCGCGAAGTGGCCGGCGCCGCCCTGACCGAGATCGCCATCAAGGGCAACTGGCTGGCCACGCATTTCTGGCCCTTGCACTGGAGCGCCGCTGCCAGCAGCCCCCAACCGGTAGGACCGTTTGGCGCCATGCGCACCCTGCTGGCGCAGCCACTCTCCGACGAGTTCGCCCGTGAGGCACTGCGTGAAGCACTGATACAACTCAGTGACGAGGGCGACACCCACCCGGTGCTGCGCGATCGCCTGGAGGCCCTGCGGGTCCACAAGCGCTTGCCCAACTGGTCCATGCGACCGGCCCTGGAGCTGCTGGGCAGCGCTGGCAGCAAGTGGCTCGCCCACTTTGACAAGGAGTGGAGTCGGGACAACGCCACCGACTGGAAGCTGCACCATGCTTACCTGCGCCGGGTGCAGGTCGGCATCGACACGCTGACCGCCAGCCTGCGGCGCAACAACGCCGACGAGATGACCCAGTTGGGTGACTTGCAACGCCGACTGGACCCCAAGGTCGACGTGCGCACAACCTATGAGCGAGCCTTGCAGCTCAGCCCGGGACACGCGGGCGCCCTGCGCGGCCTGGCCCAGTGCCTGCCCGACAGTGAAGAGTCGGCGCAGCTGGACTGCCTGAGCCAATTGGCCGAACTCAGTGCCGCCCACCGCTGGTGGGCCTGCCGCACGGCAGTGCGCACCCTTGAAAAGGCCCTTGCGCAGGGCTACGGCGATGAGCAGACCCTCAAACGGTGGCGCGAACGCCTCAAACAGGCAGATGAAGCCGAAGCGCGCGCCTGGGAAGAGTTGATCGACACCCCGTTCTTCCAGTCCATCACCCGGCATGACCTGAATGATTTTGAAAAGGGCGAATTCCACTCCGCCATGGCCCGCTGCAAACCCGTGGTGCGCGCCTGGTTGGTGCGCAAGACGCTCAAGGAATTTTCCTACCGGCGCTGCTACATCCTGTTCCTGGAACTGCCGGGAATGGCCGACGAGGACCGCTTCACGCTGTGTCGCAGCCTGGAGCAGACGCTGGACCTGCCGGGCCCGGTGCTGGTGCTGTGGGCAGGGCATTCGCCCACGCTACAGGACATCCAGCGCAACGCCTTCGACGCGGTGTATGTGCGTGCGCTGAACTGAGCGACCTCTCGCTCAGGCCGGCTTGGCCATCGCGGTCTGCAGAATGGTCTCGATGCCACTGGTGATCGATATCAGTTCGGTTGCCACCAGCGCAAATTCGCGCCCCGCCGAACCAGCCCGCGCGGCCACGATGCGGGCGTTGATGGCCACCACCTGTGCCTGTTTGGAGATGGACTTGATCTCGTCGATGGCGCCATGCAAATGGCTTTCCACCTGCTTGGCGTGGCTGCGCGCCTCCAGCTCGTAGATCGCCGTGATGGCGTTGAGCGTGGCCAGCAGGGGCGTGGTGCTCTGGACCAGCTCATCCAGCAACACCGGAAGCTGGTGGCGCCATTGCGCCTCAATCGCGTGCAGCACGCGTTCGGCCAGGCCGATGAAGTCCATGATCACCTTGTTGCCCTGCGGCTTGCCGAAATAGGCCTCGTACAAGGCAGGGCTCACCTGCCCGGGCGCACCGGTCACGCCCTTGAGCAGCGTGGCATGGGCATCGCAAAAGAGCTTGAGCGCCTCCTGGGCTACCTCGGCGGCCTGGGGTGTCTGGCGTGCCGCCAGCACCGCATACAAAACCACCCGCTGCGAGGTAAATCGGCGCCGGCCCGACAAATTGATGTAGGTGGCAAACAGCTCACCCGATGGTGCAGCCTGGCGCGCTGTGCTGGCTGTCGTAGAGCGGTCGATGACGTCAAGGTACATGGAGTCCTCCCTTTCAAAGTGCCAATAGAACCGGATCGGATAGCGGATGGGTCTGGCCACCGGGCGCGAACTTCGCCAGTAAATCGTCCAGGGGCATGGGCCGCGCCAGCAGAAAACCCTGGATCAGGCGGCAACCGGACTGCCGCAATACGTCCAACTGTGGCGCTGTCTCCACACCTTCGGCAATCACTTCCAGACCCATGTGCCGCCCCAGGTCCAGAATGGTCTTGACGATGGCGCGGTCATTGCGCTGCTGGGCCAGGTCGCGCACAAATGAGCGGTCGATCTTGAGCGACGAAATCGGCAGATTCTTCAGCAACGCCAGTGATGAGTGGCCCATGCCAAAGTCGTCCAGACTGATACCAAAGCCCAGTTGGCGAATGGAGCGCATCACCGGTATCACCTGGTCGGGTCGCTTCATCAGCATGCCCTCGGTCAACTCCAGTGTGAGACTGCGCGGGTCCAGCCCCAGGGCGGACACTTGCGCCAACAGTTCCGCCGGCAGGGTGCTGTTGGCAAACTCCGAAGCGGCCATGTTCACATGCACCGTCAGGTCCCTGAACCGTGCGGCACGCAGCGTGGCCAGATCACGGCAGGCCTGCGCCACCACCCATTTGCCAATGTCCACGATCAGATGGCTTTGCTCGGCGATCGGAATAAAGACATCGGGCGGCACCAGACTGCCGTCCGCGCGCCGCCAGCGTATCAGCGCTTCCAGCCCATGCAGGCGCCGGTTGACCGTGTTGAAGATGGGCTGGTAGGCCAGGAACATCTCCTGGTTCTGCACGGCATGGTGCAGGTCGGTCTCCAGCGCCAGGCGCGATGCGATGAACGACTGCTGCTGTGCCAGCGCATCCGAACTGCTGACCGAGAAGAAGTAACAGCCATTGCGGCCATTGTTCTTGATGCGGTACATGGCCGCATCCGCACTGTGTAACAGCTCGGGACAGGTCTTTCCGCAGTGCGGAAAAGTACTCACGCCCACGCTGGCCGACACGGTCAGTTCCACGCCCTCGTACGAAAATGGTGTACGCGCTGCCAGCAGGATGCGATCCACCAGCGCAGCGCTGGCGTCATCCGACTCGCTCCTGAACAGCATCGCAAACTCGTCCCCACCCAAGCGCCCCACCGCAGTTCCGTCGGGTGCCAGTGCGCGCAGGCGCTGGGCAAACTCCCTCAGCACCTGATTGCCGGCCTCATGCCCAAAGGCATCGTTGATGGGTTTGAAGCGGTCCAGGTCGATGAAGGCCAGGCTGAAACTCGTCCGTGCGGTAGCGGCATCCTCACACGCACCGGCCAGCAGCTCGTGAAAGTGGCTGCGGTTGGACAGACCGGTCAGATCATCCACCTGGGCCAGGTATTGCATCGTGGCCTGTTGTTCCAGGCGCCGCGCCATCTGCGCAATCAGCGCGCCAATGGTGGCGGAAAGTTTGGGCAACTGCGCTTCCTGCTGGCGCGACAGGCAACTGTAAAACTCCAGAACCCCGGGGCTGTGCTGCTGACCATCTGCCGAGACATAGGTCACCGGAAACACATATCCAGACCACAGGCGGCACGTCCGGTCCTGGGTGCGCCGCGCAAAGCGCTGGTCGTTGACCATGTCGTCCACCCAGTCGGCCTTGCCACTGCTCCAGACGCTGCCCACCAGGCCTTCGCCGGGAGCCAACAACATGGACGCACTCTCGTGGCCAAACGCGGCCAGGTCCAGCTCCGGCTGGTGCCAGAAGTACTTGCAGCCCAGGCGCGGCGCGCCCTGCGGCGTCGGCTCCATCGCCCAGTAGGCACCCCAATCCCAGCCCAGGTTCTTGCAGATCAACTGGATGACGTTGGTGATCGCATCGCCCAGTGGATGGGATCCGCCGAGGAATTCGGTCAGTTCAAACCCCAGGCGCTCGCGCATGCTGGCGTGCTTGATGGGCGTGATGTCCATCAGGATGCCGCTTTGTACCGGGGAGTGCGTCCACCCGGGTGGCAAGCGCTTCATGCGCAGCCAGTGCATGCCGTCCTGCGCGCCAATCACACGGAAGTCCATCACATCCGTCTTGGGAGCGTCTTTGGAAAACTGGGCGATCAGCGGCAACAGGTCTTCCGCCACCACGTAGAGAAAGCAGCCATCCAACCGTTCATGGCAGCCGCCTTCCACATGCAGGTACTGGGCAGCCACCTCGGACAACACGATTTGCGATGCAACGGGATCAAACCACCAGCGCCCAAACCCGGCCGCGGCCTCCAGGGCCATGGCCGACGTGCTGTGGCGTATCGCCTCCGACAGGCAGGTTGACACTCCTTCACTCGGGGCGGCCAATGCCAGATTGCTGGTTGACTCATTCATGGTGGCGTACAACTGTGCTCATACAGCCATTGAGAGCACGTTGCATGCCACGCATAAACCACTTAAGAGGCGTTTTGCAATAAGTAGTTACCCGAGAAACACCCAGTTTTGGTGCGTGCTGATCCGTTCTGGTGCCGCCCCCTCAGACCGCGGATGCAATTGCCGGATCTGCATCAGCGTGGGTGGTTCACCCTGAGGCGAGTTGCTGCAGACCACGGCGAAGCCAGGTGGCGCTGAATGCAACCCGTATCTTCTACTGCTGGGAGATATGATGGATTCGGAGGTACTGGGCCTGACAGCCGTCAGCAGCAACTGGAATACCCAAAATACTTTTTAATGGAGTTACTGATGAAACACACTCAAGTTGTCCTTACTGCACTGATTGCCCTCTCGCTGAACAGTTTTGCGCAGACGCCGCCCGAAGCATTCTTTAACGTCACCAGCGCCGACAACCAGTCGCAAGGCATGGCCATGGTGTTGGCAACACAGATGGTCGAACAAAAAGCTGCGGTGCGAGTATTGCTGTGCGGACCAGCAGGACAATTGGCGCTCAAGACTTACGAGCCGGCTGCACTCAAACCCCGAAACGTCACACCCAAGCAAATGATGGCGGGATTGATGAAGGCGGGCGCAACGGTAGAGGTCTGCGCTCTGTTCCTGCCCAATGCGGACCGCACACCGGCTGACCTGATTGAAGGCGTAACGGTAGCCAAACCACCAGAAGTCGCCGCCCACATGCTCAAGCCTGGTGTAAAGGCTTTTGGATTCTAAAGACCTTCGCCCCCCCTAGTTCACAAGGGCTACAGGCCCATTTAACCGTCAACTAGCCCTCAACTGCGGATGCAGTTGCCGGATGCGCGTCATCGCCATGCCCGCCGCCGCAGTGCGCGTCTCCTCACGGCGGTGTCGGACACTTCGCGCATCACGAACGGCCAGTCCAGCAGGTTGTTGACACTGGAAGTGTATGTGTGCAATTTTGGCAGCGACAACTCGGCCCAGGAAATCAGCTCAGCCCATTTGGGCCCTCTCTTTATCAGCGTACATGCGTTGGTCGGCCTCGTGCAACAAACTATTGGCATCCACGCCATCCATGGGCCAAATGGCGGTTCCGAGACTAATGCTGATGGCAAGCTCTCTTCCCGCCACCGTGGCCGGGCCATCAACCACCAGGCGCAGCCGCTTCAAAGTTGAATCCATGCTTTCCGAAGACTTGCTATCCCGGTCCAAAATGACGAATTCATCACCCCCGAGTCGTGCCACAAAGTCGGCTTCGCGCACTCCGGCCTGCAAGCGCCGAGCCACCTCGATCAAAATGGCGGCGGTTGGGCAGGCCAGTCAGTTTGTCTTCACGTGCCAAGGACAGTAACTGCTGTTGCGCGCGCAAGTAGCAGACCAGACTGGTACTGTAGCTCCAGCCAACGATGAAGATGATCGCTGACGGATGCCGCGCCTTAGGGCCGAATCAAAGCAAGAACTTGCACCATCAGGCAGAAGCAACCATCATCTGCAGTATCGACAAAACGCGCCTCAAAGTGGCGCCATGCACAGCACCCTCGCGACGCACCAAGCGAACCTTGCCGAGCGTGCGAATCTGATCCAGCAGAATGAGCCCGGTGTTGCCCTTGAAGGTAATGGGCACGCGAAACGCGGCAGGGCGTGAACCTGTCGTCATGGGCGCCACGATGACGGTACGCAGGTGGTTGTGCATTTCCGGCCACACCAATCCGTCATCCTCGGTCTGGGCAACACGCTGGCTGTCCAGCCTCCAGCCCTCGTGAATGCTTGACATATCGCTATCAAATCAATATTCCTTCTTGTCCGCCCACATGCTCTGATCGAAACGCACCACGCGGTTGCGCCCGGTATCCTTGGCCTGGTAGAGCGCCACGTCGGCGTATTTGACGGCTTGCCAGAAGGTGTCGCTGTCGGTGGGGAAGTCGGACAAGCCGATGGAGATGGTTTTCTCGATCACCACGCCCGCCACCGGGGTCTTCAGCTTTTCTACCGCTGCGCGGATCTTTTCGGCAACCAGGTCGGCGTGGTGAGGGTCGGAGTCTTGCAAGATGATGAGGAATTCTTCGCCGCCGTAGCGGATCACCATGTCTGAGGCGCGCACCGATTGCTTGAGCACCTTGGCCAGCCCCTTCAGCACGGCGTCGCCTGCATCGTGACCGTAGGTGTCGTTGACCATCTTGAAGAAGTCGAGGTCGAGCATCAGGATCGCCAGATTGGTCTTCTTGCGCTGCACGTTGCCGACCAGCGTTTCGACATATTCCTCCAGGAAACGCCGGTTGTTCAGCCCGGTCATGGGGTCGCGCAGGTTGGCTTCGCGCAGGGTTTCCATCAGGCGCTTGGTCTCCAGCACCGGGGACGCCTCACGCAGGTAGACGTTGATATAGGGCTCCAGATCCAGCAGGCGCTGCTGATCCTGCGGGGTGGTCACCAGTTGCAGCACGCTGCCCACCACCCCCGACTGGATGATGGGAAAGCAGAAGTGGCGGTGACCGCTTGCCTCGGGCGGCCGAAACGCGTAGCAAATCTCGGGCGCGGTGACGCCATCCACCTTGTGTCCGGTGCGCCGGGCGCGGCAGGCTTCCGGGCGGATCAGGATTTGCGGGTCGCACCAGCGGCAGTCGCTCCCCATTTGCCCGTCCACCACGATCGGGATCATCTGGTGTTTCTGGTTATTGAGTTCGTAGATGGAGAAGGTGTCAATCTGATGGTCTTGCTGCAGCATCGTGGACAAACGCTGGTAAATCTCCATCTTGGTCTCGTCTTCTTCGATCGCCTGCTTGAAATGGGCCGCCTTGGTCAGGCCGTCGACCATGCTGATGGTGGAACTGAGCAAATTCTCGTCGGGGGAGGACACCCGCCCGGTCAGGCGTGACACGCTGTTGCCAATCCGGTTCAGTCCATCGTCCAGGAATTTCAACAGCCGGTTCAGGTCGCCGGCAATGTTGCCAATTTCGTCGTGGGTCTTTTGCTCCAGTTGCGACTTGAAATCGCCTTCCAGCGCCTTGTGCACGGCGCGCTCCACCGCCGACGCGGTGCTGGCAATCGGTTTGGTCATGCGCCGCAGCAGGACGATCAACAGCACGGCAAAAGCCAGCACCACGGCCACGATGCTGGCCACCGCCAGCAGTGCCTGGTTGCGGATGGCCGAGATCGACATGCTCATCGTCACCACCCCCAGCACCGTGCCCTCGCTCACCTGGTGGCACTGCAGACAATTCGGGCTGCCGTGCGACGAGGCGATGTAGGGAATGGTGCCCTTGAAGATCAGGTCGTCACCTTCTTCGGCAAGCTTGAACTTCGGCTTGCCCAGGTTCAATACCTCTTGCACATCCTCGTCCGTGGACCCGGTTTCCTGCTTGAGCCCCGGACCAAACTGCTGTACCACCTGTGGCGAGCGCAGCACCTGGGCCGATTTCAGGCCCTGCACTTCAAGCAGCCGCTTGAGAAAGCTTTCGCGCTTGTCGATCGTGCCGTTGATCATGGATTCGGTCAGGTGCACGCGCACGATTTCGGAGGCGGTGCGAAGGTTTTCTGTGGCCGAAATGATAGAGAAGCTGCGAAAGGCGTACAGGCTAATGGCGACCAGTGCCGCCATCAACATCCCGATGATGGCGGCAAAAAACAGCGTGGCTTTAGTATTGAGGTTCATGCGCAAAGTGGTGGGGACGGATAGGAAATTCAACTGCATGCGCCAAAGTATGGCACGGGTTGCGCATGCCAAAACACCCCTCGCACCTTGAAGTGTGAGCCGCAGAGCCACATGATCGGCGGCAGCCAGAAGCGGCGATTTCGGTGCCAACACGCCAAATTTACGATGCCGGTAGGTGCGGGGCGGGAGCTCCAGTGCGGCAATGCCGGGCTATCAGCTAAAGTAGCCTGAGTGAAGACCAGCGGCTCCTGAATTGATAGCATCATTCTCATATTGTACGAGGGCCACAGGCCCACTCGACCAACAACTACCCCTCAAACTGCGGATGCAATTGCCGGATCCGGGTCATTGCCATGCCGGCCGCTGCGGTGCGGGTCTCCACACCGAGTTTGACGAAGATGCGCTCCAGGTGCTTCTTGACCGTCATCGGGCTGGAACCCAGGATGTCGCCGATGTCCTTGTTGGTCTTGCCCTTGACCACCCAGTACAGCACCTCCGCCTCCTTGGCGGTGAGCTTGAGGCTCAGGCTCATGGCCTCAATCACGGCGGTGTCGGACACCTCGCGCATCACGATCAGCCAGTCACCGTCTTCGGCCTTGGCATCGCTGTCTCCGGTCTGCTGGTGCAGGCGAAAAGTCAGCCGGGTGGCGCCGCGCTCGATGGATAGCTTGGGCGGCTCGCCCTGGGCCAACTGCTGCAGGCTGCGCCGCAGCCAGGCCAGCACCGACTCCGGTGTGGTCGGGGCCTGGGTGCCGCAGTAGCGTTCCAGCAGTTCGCGGGCCAGCGGTGTCTGCCACATCAGCGCGCCGTCGCTGGCGCGCACGGTGATGGTGGCGTAGCCAAACGCGTCCAGCGCATTGCGCGTCTGGCGCCGCTCACGGGCACCGCGCAGATGCACCTGCATGCGCGCCAGCACTTCCTTGGGCTTAATCGGCTTGGTCACATAGTCCACACCACCGGATTCGAGCGCCGCTACCAGGTATTCGGTCTCGGTCAATCCCGTCATGAAGACGATGGGAATGTGCGTGGTCTGCGCCATGGCCTTCAGGCGGCGCGCCACCTCGAAGCCATCCATGCCGGGCATCATGGCGTCCAGCAAAACGATGTCGGGCACAGCCTGCGCCGCGCGCTGCAAGGCTGCCTCGCCGGACGTGGCCACCAGCACGGTGTAGCCGGATTCATCCAAGGCGTCGTGCAGCACGGCCAGGTTATCGGGCACGTCGTCCACGATCAGCACGACGTCGCTGTTGGCGCGGTCCAGCGTGCCGTGCCACGCATGGTGCGCCGGTGGAGACAGGGGGTGGATTTCAGCAGGCATGGTTTTCATCCAATTCACGTTGCAACTGCGCCAGCATGGCTTCAAACTGGAACTGCCGTGCCAGCGCACCCATGGAGCGAACGTACCCGGCGCAAGCCGGATGCGCGGCGGCCATGGCCTCCAGCTGGTTGCTGATGCCGCGGTAGTAGCCTAGGCGCACCGGCTCCAGCAGTGCCTGCAGATCGGCTCGGGACGGGCGTTGCGCCGGGAGGACCGCTGGTGCTTGTGCATCGGGCACCAACAGACTCTTGGGCGGCGTGACCGGCGGAACTTCCAACCAGGTCAGCGTCAGCTTGCGTTCCAGCCAGTCCAGCAGTTCCGAGTGGCGCACTGGCTTGACGATGAAGTCTTCCGGTTCAATGCCCAGCAGGTTGTTGACCCCTCGGTCAAACGCGTTGGCCGAGACAATCGCCACCTGCGGCTGGCACCCGTCCTGGGCGCGGATGCGGCGCAGTGTCTCCCAGCCATCAATGCCGGGCATTGCCAGGTCCAGCAACACGACATCGGGTGCATAGCCGGTGGCCAGCAGGTCCAGGCCATCGTGCCCGCTGGCGGCCGTGCGCAGCACAAAGCCCAGTGGCTCCAGCAGGCTGACCAGCAGCTCGCGGTCCGCCTCTTCGTTGTCCACCACCAGAATCTGGCGCCGCACGCCCGCGTAGCCGGTGCGCGGCTTGCGCACGGCCTGCGCCACGCGCTCCAGCGCATGGCCGGACTGCACCGGCAGCTCGGGCAGGAACAAGCGCACCTGGAACGTTGAGCCCTGCCCCGGCTGGCTGGTGGCCGTCAGCTCGCCACCCATCAGGTCGGTCAGCATCTTGGCAATGGTCAGCCCCAGGCCGGAACCGGTGGCGCCCACGGCCACACTCGCCGCGCGGGTGAAGGGGTCGAAGATCTGCGCCAGTTCGTCGGGCTGCATGCCGGGTCCGGTGTCGTGCACCTCCACCTGCGCCATCTCACGTGCGTAGCGCAGACGAAAGGTGACGCCGCCCTGCTGCGTGAACTTGATGGCATTGCCCAGCAGGTTGATGATGATCTGGCGCACGCGCTTGTCGTCGGCCCGCACCCATTCGGGCAAGGCGCCCTGCACCTCGAAGCGAAAGGCCAGCCCCTTGGCCGCCGCCTGCAATTCAAACAGGCTGGCGATCTCGTGCATGCCATTGGCAAACTGCATGGGTTTCACATTCAACGTGAGCTTGCCGCTCTCGATGTGGGCCATGTCCAGCGTTCCCTCGATCAGGGAGAGCAAATGCTCGCCGCCGCGCTTGATGACGCTGACCGCCTGCTTGCGGTGCGCGGGGATGGAGGCGTCCTCCCCCATCAACTGCGCATAACCCAGGATGCTGTTGAGTGGCGTGCGCAGCTCGTGGCTGATGGCGCTGATGTAGCGGCTCTTGGCCTGGTTGGCCTGCTCGGCCTGGCGCTTGGCGCGCTCGGCGGTGGCGGTGGCGGCCTGCAGGGCCTCGTCGGTCTGGCGGTGGGATTCGATCTCCTGCATCAACAAATGGGTCTGGCGGTTGGACTCTTCCTGCGCCACCTGCCGGCTCTTGTGCGCCAGCACCAGCCACCAGGCCACGATACCCCCCATCAGCAGCAGCGCCATGTAGGCCTTGAAGAAGCCCGAACGCAGCGCATCCTGCAAGGCCCGCTGCCCGCCACTGGCCTCGGTCAGCGCCGTCAACTCCTGCCGGTAGAACATGCCAAACACTGTGGCCAGCAGGGGCACGATGATGAGCATCAGCAGGATGAAATGCCCCAGACCGGTGTCCAGATACGGCCACACCCGCCGGGGCAGCAACCAGCGCAAGGCACCCGACCATTGCGCCGACAGCGCTGCCTGGGGCTTGCACAGGTCACCACAGCGCGCGTCCAGCGTGCAGCACAGCGAGCAGATGGCGCCACGGTAGGCCGGGCAATGGGCCATGTCGGGGCCTTCGTATTCGCGTTCGCAGATCACGCAGCGCTGAACGTTGGGCGCTTCGTCTGGCGCTGTAGCCTGGGCGGCACAGCGTTTTGCTCCGTGTCCCCCGCCCGCTGTGCGGGCTCCTCCTTGACCTGCGCAAAACGCTGTGCCGCCCAGGCTCCCGATACTTTCTCTGGCGATGTAATACCGCCCCTTGGTCGCCCATGCCAAAGCCGGTGCGGCGATGAATGCTGTCACTAGCGCGACGACCGCCGAAAAGGCCTTGGCATCCGCACCAAACAGGCCCAGATACGCCGCCACCGACAGGGCCGATGCCAGCGCCATGGAGCCCACGCCCACCGGGTTGATGTCGTACAGGTGGGCCCGCTTGAACTCAATGCCCTTCGGTGAAAGGCCCAGCGGCTTGTTGATGACCAGGTCCGCCACCACGGTCATGATCCACGCGATGGCGATGTTGGAGTACAGGCCCAACACATCGCCCAGCGCCTGGAATACGTTCATCTCCATCAGCATGAAGGCGATCAGCGTGTTGAAGAGCACCCACACCACCCTTCCTGGGTGGCTGTGGGTCAGGCGCGAGAAGAAGTTGCTCCACGCCAACGACCCGGCATAGGCATTGGTGACGTTGATCTTGAGTTGCGACACGACGACAAATACCGCCGTGGCCGCCACCGCCCACTGCAGCGACGGAAACACGTATTCGTAGGCAGCAAGGTACATCTGGTTCGGATCCACCGCGCGGTCGGTGGGCACACTGTGGGTAATGGCCAGATAGGCCAGCAGCGCGCCACCCAGCATCTTGGCCACGCCCAGCACCACCCAGCCCGGCCCCCCCAGCATGACGCACAGCCACCAGCGTTTGCGGTTCTGCGCGGTTTGCGCCGGCATGAAGCGCAGGTAGTCAGCCTGTTCACCCATCTGGGTGATCAGCGCAATGCCAACCGTGAGCGCAGCACCAAACAAGTGCAAATCGAACGCCCCGCCAGTACCAAACTCACCGCCGTAGTGCGTAATGCCCGAAAACGCTGTGGGATTGCGCACCAAAACAAAGCAAAAAGGCAGCACCAGCATCACCAGCCACAGGGGCTGGGTCCAGACCTGCAGCCGGCTGATCACCGAGACGCCATGGGTCACCAGCGGAATCACCACCAGTGCGCACAACAGGTAGCCCCAGCTCGGTGGAATGTCCAGCGCCAACTCCAGCGCGTAGGCCATGATGGCTGCCTCCAGAGCAAAGAAGATGAAAGTGAAGGAGGCGTAGATCAACGAGGTGATGGTCGAGCCGATGTAGCCAAAGCCCGCGCCACGGGTCAGCAGGTCCATGTCCACCCCGTAGCGCGAGGCATAGACGCTGATGGGCAGCCCCGCGAGGAAGATGACCAGCCCCGTGACCAGGATGGCCCAGAAGGCATTCACAAAACCGTATTGCACCAGCAGCGTGGCGCCCACGGCCTCCAGCACCAGAAACGACGCCGCGCCAAACGCCGTATTGGCCACCCGCCATTCGGACCATTTGCGAAAGCGCTGCGGTGTGAAGCGCAGGGCGTAGTCCTCCATGGTCTCACTGGCCACCCAGGTGTTGTAGTCCCGGCGAATCTTCACCACACGCTGCGGGGGCGCGCCAGGTGACGGTGACAGGGGCGGTTCGAGTGGCACACCCGCTTGAGTGCAGATTCCATGCCATCCACTGCAAGTCCATCCGGCATTTGGCGTACGGGCCCGCTCCACGGGGCACAGATATTGCTGAATAATGCCCAGAGCCCTGCCAACCACTGCCGCACCTATGGAACTCACTCCCCGCGAAAAAGACAAGCTGCTGATCTTCACGGCCGCCCTGCTGGCCGAGCGGCGCAAGGCCCGTGGCCTGAAACTCAACTACCCGGAAGCCGTGGCCCTGATCAGCGCTGCCGTGATGGAGGGCGCCCGCGATGGCAAGACCGTGGCCCAGCTGATGAGCGAGGGCCGCAGCGTACTGACCCGCGCCGACGTGATGGACGGCATCGCCGAAATGATCCCCGACATCCAGGTGGAAGCTAGCTTCCCCGACGGCACCAAGCTCGTCACCGTGCACCAACCGATTGTCTGAACCCCTACCTCCCAGGAGCCACCATGCGAAGTCGACCTCTTAATGCTATAGTTTTGCTAGCTACTTATGCAATATCCACGAGGGCTAGCGTCGCATTTGCCCATGATGGGCATGGCCTGGCGGGCTCACACTGGCATTCCACCGACGTACTGGGGTTCGTGGCCGTTGGGTGCCTTGCTGCGGTAGCCATCTGGCTGTCGGGTCGTGGCAAGTGAGGCGAGCATGATTCCCGGCGAAATCATCACAGACGAAGGTGAGCACGCCCTCAACACCGGACGGCGCACGCTGACCGTGGTCGTGCAGAACACCGCCGACCGCCCTATCCAGGTCGGCTCGCACTACCACTTTTCTGAGACCAACGGCGCGCTGGGGTTCGATCGCGCAGCCGCGCAAGGCATGCGGCTGAACATCGCGTCCGGCTCGGCCGTGCGCTTTGAGCCGGGGCAGCAACGCACCGTGGAACTGGTGGACTTCGGCGGCGAGCGCATCGTTTACGGCTTTCGCGGCCTCGTGAATGGACCAATCGACACGAGCGTCGAAGGAAAACTGTAATGACAACGATTGGACGCCGCGCCTATGCGGAAATCTTTGGCCCCACGGTCGGTGACCGGGTGCGCCTGGCCGACACCGATCTGCTGATCGAGGTCGAAAAGGACTACACGCTGGCCGCTGGTGCCTACGGCGAAGAGGTGAAGTTTGGCGGAGGCAAGACCATCCGCGACGGCATGGCGCAGTCGCAACGCACGAGAGCGGAAGGCGCGGTGGACTGCGTGATGACCAACGCGCTGATCATGGACCACTGGGGCATCGTCAAGGCCGACATTGGACTCAAAGGCGGGCGCATCGTCGCCATCGGCAAGGCTGGCAACCCTGACACCCAACCGGGCGTGGACATCATCATCGGCCCCGGCACCGAGGTCATCAGTTGCGAGGGCAATATCGTCACGGCCGGCGGCATCGACAGCCACATCCACTTCATCTGCCCGCAGCAGATTGATGAAGCGCTGGCTAGCGGTGTCACCACGATGCTGGGTGGCGGCACCGGCCCGGCCACCGGCACCTTCGCCACCACCTGCACACCGGGGCCGTGGAACATCGAACGCATGTTGCAGGCGGCAGACGCCTTCCCCATGAACCTGGGTTTCTTGGGCAAAGGCAACGCCAGCCTGCCCGCTGCGCTGCACGAGCAGGTGAATGCCGGTGTCATAGGTCTGAAGTTGCACGAAGACTGGGGCACCACGCCGGCCGCCATCAGCAACTGTCTGGACGTGGCCGACGAGACCGACGTGCAAGTCGCCATCCACTCCGACACGCTGAACGAATCCGGCTTTGTGGAGAACACCATCGCCGCCACCAAGGGACGCGGCCTCTGCGCCTTCCACACCGAAGGTGCTGGGGGCGGCCATGCGCCCGACATCTTGAAGGTGGTGGGCCAGGCCAACTTCCTGCCCAGCTCCACCAACCCCACCATGCCGTACACGCACAACACGCTGGACGAGCACGTGGACATGCTGATGGTCTGCCACCACCTGGACGCCGGCATTGCCGAAGACCTGGCCTTTGCCGAGAGTCGCATCCGCAAGGAAACGATTGCCGCCGAAGACGTGCTGCACGACCTGGGGGCAATTTCCATGATGAGCAGCGACAGCCAGGCCATGGGCCGCGTCGGCGAAGTCATCATCCGCACCTGGCAGACGGCGCACAAGATGAAGGCGCAACGCGGACCGCTGCCCGAAGACAACGCGCGCAACGACAACTTCCGCGTCAAACGCTACATCGCCAAGTACACCATCAACCCGGCCATTGCCCACGGCATCAGCCACGAGGTGGGCTCCATCGAGGTCGGCAAGTGGGCTGACCTGGTGGTATGGAAACCGGCCTTTTTTGGTGTGAAGCCGGCGCTCGTTCTCAAAGGCGGCTTCATTGCCCTGGCCGCCATGGGAGACCCCAATGCGAGCATCCCCACGCCACAGCCCGTGCACTACCGGCCCATGTTTGGTGCCTTCGGTGGTGCGCTGTCACGCGGATCGCTGACCTTTGTGTCGCAGGCCGGCCTGAACGCCGGCATTCAGGAGCGATTCGGTCTGGCCAAGACTATCAGCGCCGTGAAGAATATCCGCGCCATCCGCAAGCAGCACATGATTCACAATAGCTACTTGCCCACGATGGAAATCGACGCGCAGACCTACAGCGTGCGCGCCGACGGGCAGTTGCTGACCTGCCAGCCGGCCACGAGTCTGCCGATGGCGCAGCGGTACTTCTTATTCTGATGCCTGCGAACTGCGATGATGGAGAGCCGAACATCACCGTCGCTGTCCCATGATCCGCAACCACCTCGCCCGCATCGCGCTTGTACTGCTGCTACTGCCGCTGGCATTGTCCGGCGCCCAGGCAGCCTGCGATCTGGATCACTCGGTGTTTCGAGATGCCGCAAACCGGGGTTTTGCGCTGGAGTTTTCACCGGCCGGGGGCGCAGATGCAACATTGGTCGCTTTGGCCCAGGTCAGGCACAAGGCGCGCGGTGTCATTTTCAGTTTTGAGGTTGGCCACTCCAATGGCTACGGCACCTTCTTCCTGACGCGAACCGACGCCGACAAAGCCCCCGCGCACGACGTCTACTTCTTCGACGCGCGCATGGTGGAGACGCCCGTGAACACCGCAGTTTGGGTCTTTGTCTCCGGGCTGGGATCCGCAGACTGGTACGACACACGAAAGCAACCCCAGGTCCGCGACACGCTGTGGAAATTCGAGCGCTGCAAAATACACCCATGATCCAAACCTCCAAACTCCTTCCCCAGGGCCAGGGCCTCGCCCCCACCCTGCTCAAGCGTGCCAGCACCGTTGAACTCGACTGGGATGTGCGCCAGAAGAGCCGCTTTGATGCCACCGACTCCTCGGGCCGCCACCTGGGCGTGTTCCTGCCACGCGGTACCGTGGTGCGCGGCGGTGATGTGCTGGTGGCCGAGGACGGCTCACTGATCAAGGTGATTGCCGCGCCGCAATCGGTGCTGAAAATCACGCATTGCAGCAACCACGGCACGCCGTTTGACCTGATCCGCGCCGCCTACCACCTGGGCAACCGGCATGTGCCGATTGAACTCAAGCCGGACCACCTGAAGATCGAGCCCGACCATGTGCTGGCCGACATGCTGCGCGCCATCCACCTGACCGTGAACGCGGTGGACGAGGCGTTCGAGCCGGAGAGCGGCGCCTACGCCAGCGGGGGGCACGCCCACGCGGGACACAGCCATGGGCACGAACACCACGATCACGATCACACACAGGCCACACCTTCCGGCGCCACCAAGCTCGCGTCCATCCCGATTGCAGCAGCCGCCAAACCGCACGTGCACGGCCCGGGCTGCAAGCACGACCACTAGAGCCCACACCCATGCTCGACTCCAGCCTGATGCAGCTGATGTGGCTGGCCTCGCCGGCCCTGCCCATCGGCGGCTTCTCCTATTCGGAATGCCTGGAAGCCGCCGTGGACACTGCGCGTGCCGCTACGGAAAGTGATGCATCAGCCTGGCTGGTGGACCACCTGTACCTGAGCCTGGCGCGCTCCGACCTGCCTGCCGTGGCGCAGGCCATTCCCGCCTGGCGGGCCAATGACGATGAACGCATTGCCGCACTGAACGCCTGGGTACTGCAGACACGCGAGAGCAGCGAGCTGCGTGCCCAGACCGAGCAAATGGGCAAGAGCCTGCTGGACTGGCTGCGCAACCACACCACCGCCACGCCGGACCAGATCGCCGTACTGGCCGCACAGAACCCCACCTACCCCATCGCCTATGCACTGGCCGCCAGCAGCACAGGGGCGCTGCTGCGCCAGTGCCTGCTGGCATACGCCTTTGGCTGGGCAGAAAACATGGTGCAGGCCGCGATCAAATCCGTGCCGCTGGGTCAAAGCGCGGGCCAGCGCATCCTGTCGGCGTTGACGGCACAGATCCCCACGGCCATCGACCACGCGCTGTCCTTGACCGACGATGACCGCCAGGCCTTTTCCCCGATGCTGGCCATCCTGAGCAGCCAGCATGAGGTTCAGTATTCAAGGCTTTTCCGCTCGTAGCCCTCGTGGTTATTGCGTAAGCAGCTATTTTTTTTATAGTAAATACCATGTCCACTCTGCACCACATCGCCAACCGCACCAAACACCTGCCACCCCTGCGCGTGGGCATCGGTGGCCCCGTCGGCTCCGGCAAAACCACGTTGCTGGAAATGCTGTGCAAGGCCATGCGCGAGCAGTACGACCTGGTCGCCATCACCAACGACATCTACACCAAGGAAGACCAGCGCCTGCTGACCGTCAGCGGCGCGCTGCCGGCCGAGCGCATCGTGGGCGTGGAAACCGGCGGCTGCCCGCACACCGCCATCCGCGAGGACGCCTCCATCAACCTGGAAGCCATCGACCGCATGCTGGTGGAATTTCCGAATGCCGACATCGTGTTTATCGAGAGTGGTGGCGACAACCTGGCCGCCACCTTCAGCCCCGAACTGAGCGACCTGACCATCTATGTGATTGACGTGGCCGCGGGCGAGAAGATTCCGCGCAAGGGCGGCCCAGGCATCACCAAGAGCGACCTGTTCGTCATCAACAAGACCGATCTGGCCCCCTACGTGGGCGCCGACCTGGCGGTGATGGAGGTGGACACCATCCGCATGCGCACCACGCCCAAGGGCCTCAAGCCGTTTGTGATGACCAACCTGAAGACCCAGGACGGCCTGAAAGACGTCATTTCCTTTATCGAAACCAAGGGCCTGCTGCGAGCCAGTTAGAATACGGCCCTCTGGAAGCTTGGCCGAGCGGTTTAAGGCACCGGTCTTGAAAACCGGCGAGGATGTGAGTCCTCCGTGAGTTCGAATCTCACAGCTTCCGCCACCGGGCCTTGTTCCTCAAGGGCTCCCGGGCAGTTAGGTACTTCTACCCACCTTTGTACCCACCGTTTGGCTTGATATGTTGTGAGACTGACTGACGTGAGCTGGTGTTCGCGTCTTCGACAACGCCCTAATACTCCCCGACAGCGGCATAAGTCCTGAATTGCCCACCCCAGAACTCAACTTCGTACAAGCCACTTATATTGTCCTCAGGCGCAATAACTCGCCGAATCGTGATCCCAGGGCCGCGCTCGAATTCCACCCCGTGCAATCGAATCATCTGTACAAATTCTGTGTCCTCCGCTTCGCGCAGTGGGAAGAATGTGAATCGCCCCGGGTTTTGAGGAGGCTCCAACATTTGAGAAGATGGAGCCATGAGAAAGTCAACGAAGTTTTCCCCCGAAGTCCGCGAACGTGCAGTGCGCATGGTGCAAGAGCACCGTGGCGAATATCCCTCCCTGTGG
>JBBQLM010000005.1:0-167391 GCA_038327925.1 Burkholderiales bacterium
TGGGCTTTGACGGTGCGCACCAGGCCAACCATGGCGCCACACACCGCTTGCAAATGCGCGTAGTCCACGCCCGAGCCAATGTGCATGGGCAGGCCCTGCAGCGCCAGGCCGTTACTGCGCACCTTGGCCAGTGCGGCCACCAGATCGCCGTGCCAGATACCGTGCTTGCTGTGCTCGCCGCCGGTGTTGGTCTTGTTGCTGTGACCATGGCCAAAGCCGGGGTTGATGCGCAGCCACACCGGGTGGCCGGGGCTCACCGCGCCGAGTTGGTCCAGCATGTCGGTGGAGCCGCAGTTCACCGGTATGCCCAGTTCCACCACGCGCGCCAGCGTGGCGCGGTCCAGCAGGTCGGCGGTGAACACGATCTCGGCATGGCCGTCGTGCAGGCCCGGTTGGTAGCCGGCTGCCAGTGCACGTTCGATTTCGCCCAGGGACACGGAATCCACCACCACGCCCAGGCGCCGCATCAGGCGCAGGATGTGGGTGTTGGAATTGGCCTTTTGGGCGAAGCGGATCACGTCGAATGCGCGCAGCGCGGCGATTTGGCGTTCGATGGTGGCGGCGTCATAGACCCACAACGGGGTGCCATGTTCTTGGGCCAGTGCGGCCAGGGTGGTGGGCGTGAAGGGGTTCATGGCTCCCATGATGCTCGTATCTTTCTATGCATTCAATGTCAATTTATTTTATAGTTAATTCAGTATGGATATAGTCTTGGGCATGAAGCCTGTGTCCGTTCGCAATGTCCCCGTACCCACCCACCGCCAACTGGCGCTGTTTCGCGCCATCATGTTGCACGGAAACCTGAGCCGCGCAGCCGAGGACGTTGGCACCTCACAGCCGACCCTGAGCCGTGAGTTGGCGCGGCTGGAGCAAGTGCTGGGCTTCGACCTGTTTGACCGCGTACGTGGGCGCTTGCGCCCCACGGCGCGTGCCCTGGCTTTGCTGCAGGAAGTGGAGCGCTCGTTCATCGGGCTGGAACAGATTGCCCGCCGTGCGCAGGAGTTGCGCACCCTCTCCACAGGCCGGTTGCGCCTGGCCTGTTTGCCGGCTCTGGCACATGCGTTGGTGCCAAAGGCCCTGGTGCAGTTCGCCAGGATGCTGCCGCAGGCCAGCGTGAGCGTGGTGCCACTGGAGTCGCCCTGGCTGGAACAGGCGCTGAGCGAGCAGCGCTTTGACCTGGGGTTGGGCGAAACCATAGAAGCCCCCACCGGCGTTGCGCTGCGCCCCCTGATGCAGGCCAGTGAGGTGGCGGTGCTGCCGCGTGGTCACCGCCTGTGCGCCAAGACCGTGCTGAGCGCGCGCGACTTCTCTGGCGAGAATTTTGTCAGTCTGGCCGAAGGCGACCCGTATCGTCAGGCCATCGATGACCTGTTTGCGCACGCCGGCGTGGAGCGTGCCACGCTGCTCGAAACCGCCAGTGCCGTGGCGGTGTGTGCCTTGGTGGCGCAGGGGCTGGGCGTGGCCATCGTCAACCCGCTGACCGCAGCCGCCATGGCCGGACCGGATCTGGTTGTGCGCCCCTTGCAGGACGAGATAGCCTTCTGCGTCAGTTTGTTGCTACCCGAAGTTGCCTCTGTGCATCCGCTGCGTGATGCGCTGTTGCAAGCTTTTGAGACGGTGGCTGCGCAATTGAAAGCAATGAATTAGGTCGGCCAGGTCGATCCGTGTTCGGGCACCATGGCGCGCCAGCCCAGGTCATGCTCGATGCGCCCACGCAGGGCGTCGGACGCCTGCATGTCGCCGTGCACCACATACACCTGGTCCGGGTGGCTGGGCATGCTGCGCAGCCATTGCATGAGCTGGTTGGCGTCGGCGTGGGCCGAGGCCGATTGCAGTTGCACGATCTCGGCATGCACCTCCACATCGCGGCCATGGATGCGCACCGTCTTGGCGCCACTGGCCAGCGTGGCACCCCGGGTGCCGGGCGCCTGGTAGCCAGTGAGGATAATCATGTTGCGGTGGTTGCCGGCGCGGTGCTCCAGGTGGTGCAGCACGCGCCCGCCAGTGGCCATGCCGCTGGCCGACAGGATGACCATGGGGCCATGGCGGGCGGACAGGGCCTTGGACTCGTCGGTGCTGTTGATCATGGTGGCCGCGTGGGTCAGCGCGTGCGTCTCCTTGGCGCTGAGCCGGTGTTCGCCCAGGTGCTGTTCAAACAGGTGGGTGGTGTGGACCGCCATGGGGCTGTCCAGAAACACGGGCAGTGAGTGCTGTACCTTGCCGCTGGCCTTGAGCTGGGCTATTGCCAGCAGCACGGCCTGCGCCCGCCCCACGGCAAACACCGGCACCACGGCCACGCCGCCGCGGGCGGCCAGCCGGTGCAGGGCAGGGCCGAGTTCGGACAGCAGGTTTTCGGCAGGGTGCAGCCGGTCGCCGTAGGTGGATTCGATCAGTACCGTGTCGGCCGCCGGCGGCGGGTCGGGCGGGAACATCAGCGAGTCATCCGGGCGACCCAGGTCGCCGGAGAACAGGATGCGCCGACCCGCCACTTCGAGCAGCACGCTGGCGGCGCCCAGAATGTGGCCGGCCGCGCTGAATGTGACCTTCCACCCCGGAATGGGCTCAAAGGTCTTGCCCACCTGAACCGACTTGATGCAATGCAGGCAGTCCAGCGCATCCTGGCGGCTGTACAGCGGCATGGCGGGCGCGTGTTTGGAGAGGCCATGGCGGTTGGCAAAGGCGGCGTCTTCCTCCTGGATGTGACCGCTGTCGGGCAGCAGGATTTTGCACAGGGCCTGGGTGCCAGCTGTGGCGTAGACCTTGCCGGCAAAGCCCTCCTTGACCAGCAGCGGCAGGTAGCCACTATGGTCCAGGTGGGCGTGGCTGAGGACCACGGCATCCACCGCATTGGGTGCCACCGGCAGGGGAGTCCAGTTGCGCAGACGCAGTTGCTTGTAGCCCTGGAACAGCCCGCAGTCCAGCAACAGGCTGTGACCGCCGTGGCGCACCAGGTATTTGGAGCCGGTGACCGTATCGGCACCGCCCAGGAATGTGATGTTGACACCCATGGAAGACCATCCTCAAAAAAAAATGCCGCCAAGTCGTTTATAGACCGGGCGGCATGGTTTTGGGGCGCCTATGCACCTTTTTTGTTGTGCATCAACTGAAGAAGTTCTTCAGGCGGTCGGTCCAACTGTCGCCGGAGGGCGAGTGCTTGTTGCCATCCTTCTTGAACGACTCATCCAGTTCACGCAACAGACGACGCTGGTGTTCGGTGAGCTTGACGGGTGTTTCCACCGCGATGTGGCAGTACAGGTCGCCGGGGTAGCTGGCGCGCACGCCCTTGATGCCCTTGCCGCGCAGGCGGAACTGCTTGCCGGTCTGGGTGCCCTCGGGGATGTCGATGGCGGCCTTGCCCGACAGCGTGGGCACATCAATCTCGCCACCCAGCGCGGCGGTCACGATGCTGATGGGGACCGAGCAGTGCAGGTCGTCGCCGTCGCGCTCAAAGATGTCGTGCTTCTTGAGGCGAATCTCGATGTAGAGGTCACCCGCCGGGCCACCGTTGGTGCCGGGTTCGCCATTGCCGGTGCTGCGGATGCGCATGCCACCGTCGATGCCGGCCGGAATCTTGACTTCCAGCGTCTTTTGCTTCTTGACCTTGCCCTGGCCATGGCAGGCATGGCAGGGCTCGGGAATGACCTTGCCGGTACCCCGGCAGGTGGGGCAGGTTTGCTGCACACTGAAGAAACCCTGGCGCATCTGCACCGCGCCGGAGCCGCTGCAGGTGCCACAGGTCTTGACCTGGCTGCCCGGCTTGGCGCCGCTGCCTTTGCAGGCCTCGCAGGAGTCCCAGCTCGGGATGCGGATTTGTGCGTCCTTGCCGCGGGCCGCTTCTTCCAGCGTGACTTCCATGGCGTAGCTCAGGTCGCTGCCACGGAACACCTGGCGTCCACCGCCACCACCGGCGCGTCCGCGCTGCTGGCCGAACATGTCGCCAAAAATATCACCAAAGGCTTCGGCAAAGCCGCCGTAGCCGTCGCCGCCCGGTCCGCGCATATTGGGGTCCACGCCAGCGTGACCGTGCTGGTCGTAGGCTGCGCGTTTCTGCGGGTCCGACAGCATCTCGTAGGCTTCCTTGGCTTCCTTGAATTTTTCCTCGGCCGCCTTGCCGGAATCACCCTGGTTGCGGTCCGGGTGATGCTTCATTGCCAGCTTGCGATAAGCCTTCTTGATGTCCTCGTCAGAGGCATTCTTGGGGACACCCAGAATTTCGTAAAAGTCTCTTTTAGCCATGGTTGCCAGACTGTGTTGGTCTTTGATTCGTTGCGCAAACTTGATGCAAAACGCCGCGCCGACGATTCATGACGAATCATTCGGGCGCGGCGCGCCAATTCAACACGCGAGGAGCGTGCCAACCAGCCTTTTAGCCCTTCTTGACTTCCTTGACTTCGGCGTCGACCACATTGTCGTCGGCCGCCTGGCCAGCGGAAGAAGCGCCGCCGGCATGGGCTTGGTCACCGCCGGTGGGTTGTGCACCACCTTCGGCAGCCTGCTTGGCCTGCATGTCAGCGTACATCTTCTCGCCCAGCTTCTGGCTGGCGGTCATCAGTGCCGTGTTCTTTTCATCAATGGCGGCCTTGTCGTCGCCCTTAATGGCTTCTTCCAGGTCCTTGATGGCGGCTTCGATCTTTTCCTTTTCGCCGGCGTCGAGCTTGTCGCCGTACTCGGTCAGGCTCTTCTTCACGCTGTGCACGCTGGAATCAGCCTGGTTCTTGGATTGCACCAGTTCGAGCTTGCGCTTGTCGTCGGCGGCATTCAGTTCGGCGTCCTTCACCATTTGCTGGATTTCGGCCTCCGACAGACCGGAGTTGGCCTTGATCGTGATCTTGTTTTCCTTGCCGGTGCCCTTGTCCTTGGCGCCGACGTGCAGGATGCCGTTGGCGTCGATGTCGAACGACACTTCAATCTGTGGCGTGCCACGGGCTGCGGGTGGAATGCCTTCGAGGTTGAATTCGCCCAGCATTTTGTTGCCCACGGCGATTTCACGCTCACCCTGGAACACCTTGATGGTCACTGCGGGCTGGTTGTCTTCAGCGGTCGAGAAAGTCTGTGCAAACTTGGTCGGAATGGTGGTGTTCTTGGTGATCATCTTGGTCATCACACCACCCATGGTTTCAATGCCCAGGCTCAGAGGCGTCACGTCCAGCAGCAGCACGTCTTTGCGGTCACCGGACAGCACCTGGCCCTGAATGGCAGCACCCACGGCCACAGCTTCGTCAGGGTTCACGTCCTTGCGGGGTTCCTTGCCGAACAGTTCCTTGACCTTTTCCTGCACCTTGGGCATGCGGGTCATGCCGCCGACCAGGATCACGTCGTGGATGTCGGAGGCGGAAACGCCGGCGTCCTTCAGTGCGGTGCGGATCGGTGCAATGGTGCGCTCGATCAGCTCTTCAACCAAGCTTTCCAGCTTGGCGCGGGTCAGCTTGATATTCAGGTGCTTGGGACCGGAGGCATCGGCCGTCACGTAGGGCAGGTTGATGTCGGTCTGGGCGCTGCTGGACAGCTCGATCTTGGCCTTCTCAGCGGCTTCCTTCAAGCGTTGCAGGGCCAACACGTCCTTGCCCAGGTCCACGCCTTGCTCTTTTTTGAACTCGGCAATGATGAAGTCGATGATGCGCTGGTCAAAGTCTTCGCCGCCCAGGAAGGTGTCACCGTTGGTGGACAGCACTTCGAACTGCTTCTCGCCATCGACGTCGGCGATTTCGATGATGGACACGTCGAACGTGCCGCCGCCCAGGTCATACACGGCGATCTTGCGGTCGCCCTTTTCGTTTTTGTCCAGGCCAAAAGCCAGGGCAGCAGCGGTAGGTTCGTTGATGATGCGCTTGACATCCAGACCGGCAATACGGCCAGCGTCCTTGGTGGCTTGGCGCTGTGCGTCGTTGAAATAGGCGGGCACAGTGATCACGGCGTCGGTCACTTCTTCGCCGAGGTAGTCTTCGGCGGTCTTCTTCATCTTGCGCAGAATGTCGGCGCTGACCTGCTGTGGCGCCATGCGGTTGCCGCGCACTTCGACCCAGGCGTCGCCATTGTCGGCGGCGGCAATCGTGTAGGGCATCAGGTCGATGTCCTTCTGCACTTCCTTCTCGGAGAACTTGCGGCCGATCAGGCGCTTCACCGCGTACAACGTGTTCTTCGGGTTGGTCACCGACTGGCGCTTGGCGGATGCGCCAACCAGCACTTCACCGTCTTCTTGGTAGGCAATGATGGAAGGCGTGGTGCGCGCGCCTTCGGCGTTCTCAATCACCTTGGCGGTGTTGCCTTCCATGATGGCCACGCACGAGTTGGTGGTGCCGAGGTCAATGCCAATAATTCTTCCCATGGTTTTCTCCTAATTGGATTCAAAATTCAGATGGGGGTCACTTGAAGCCGGTTTGGCGATTTTCAAGCCCCGCGTAGGGTTTTTGGCTGCGTTGCTTGCAGCCTTTATTCATTTGGGTGCTGAAACCGTGACCAGCGCGGGGCGCAGCACGCGATCCGCGATCGAATAGCCCTTTTGCAGCAGGCCGACCACGGTATTGGCTTCCTGCTCCGAGGGCACGACACTAATGGCCTGGTGCTGGTGGGGGTCGAACTTGGTGCCCGGAGTCGGTGCAATGGCCACGACTTTGTTGCGCTCCAGCGCTGCGACCAATTGGCGCAGGGTGGCCTGGGCGCCTTCGCGGATTTGCTCTGCCGTGGCGTCCTTGATCACCAGACCGGCTTCCAGGCTGTCGGTCACGGGCAGCAGGCTTTCGGCAAAGCTCTCTACCGCAAACTTGCGGGCCTTGGAAATTTCATCCTCGGCACGGCGCCGGGCGTTCTCTGCGTCGGCCTTGGCACGCAGGTACTGGTCCGCCAGGTCGGCACTCTTGGCTTGCAGGGCAGCCAGGTCGGCCTGTACCTGGGCCAGCGACTCGGCGTCGGAAACCGGGGGGGATGCGTTCATGTCTTCAGTGCTTTGGTAGGCCGCGTCGAGGGCTTCGGGTGGGGGGGTAGAGGGCTTGTCGGACATGCAAGTGGGTGAAGTCGATACTTCTGGTTCAAAAGGATGAGCCCTTTAGTTGGGGCTCATCGGGGCAATTCAAGAGCGCAGGGTGCCTTTTTTGGCATCCTGCGGACTTTCTTGACAGGAATCAACCCGAAGTGCCCAGCAACTCGACGTCAAACTTCAGGGTCGCATTGGGTGGAATCACGCCACCAGCGCCGCGGGCGCCGTAGCCCAGTTCGGCGGGAATGATGAGTGTGCGAGCGCCACCGACCTTCATGCCGGCCACGCCTTCGTCCCAGCCACGGATCACCATGCCGGCACCCAGGTGAAACACAAACGGATCGTTGCGATCCTTGGAAGAGTCAAACTTGGCACCCTGGGTGCCGTCGTTGTACAGCCAGCCGGTGTAGTGCACGGTGACACTTTGGCCCTTGGCGGCAACGGCTCCGGTTCCTTCGGTCGTGTCCTCGTATTGCAGTCCGGTAGCGGTGGTGATCATGGGAGTCCTTTTCTGTAAGTGGTGGCGCAGGGCGCCCGGTCTTGACGCAGTGCAGCCATATGTGGCTTCAGACACAGGCAGCCTTCTGGCAAAGGGGGGAATTATGCCGCAGACAAAAAAAAGACAGGCCGTGCCTGTCTCATTTTCGGGGGCAAATGGCCGCCGCAACCGGGTCTAGCTGGCCTTTTTGGCCTGGCTGCTGGCCCACTTGCCGGCAAATGCCTGCAAGTCGCCCAGGCGTTTGAGTAAATCGGCGCCGGTGGATGTCACGGCATAGCCTTCGCTGCCATGGGTCATCAGGCCGGCTTCGCGCAATTCCTTGATGCGGGTGTTCAAGGTGTTGGGGGTGATGCTGCCAACGCTGTCCTGCAGCAGTCGAAATGTCTGGGCATGACCATCACGCAGGGCCCACAGCACGCGCATCGCATAGCGGGACTCCAGCAGACTCAGCAACTGGCCGATGGCGACCGATTCTTTCGAACTCATTGATTACCTCTCCTCGATTCGATTTTCTGGACGACCAACTGCTCGGCCACATTAGCCGCCATCGGAATCCGGCGCACGGCATATTACATCAGGCGAAACTATATCGCAGTTTTCGCCATGCTACAAGTTTCATAGCTGATGGGGGCAGGCACCGTTTGCTTGTCAGCCGGCGGGGGAGATGCTAAGGTTGTGCGAAAGTCGATCCGTTGGCCCCCCGTGTATTGGAGACTTCCATGGTGTTTAACTTTGAACAGGTTCACAACTACTTCGAGCGCCTCGTGTTTGAGGAAGTTGCCCTCCGCTCGGAGGCACACCCCGAGTTCACATCCGACATGCTGGGCGACGTGGCCTGTGTGGCGCTGAACCGGTTGCCGGCCCGCTATGTGCGCCACGACGTGGACATGATGTTCTACCTGACCGAGCAGGAGCGCCATGCGATTGAGGTATCGATGGACGAGGTGCTGCAGTTCGCGTTTGCGTTCGTTCTGGAGCGTTCGGCGAAGAGGGCGGGCTAAAGCGTCGCTTCTACCTGGCTGCGCAGTGCTGGCGTGACGTCTGGCAGCACGCCAAACCAGGCTTCAAACGCCGGGCGCGCCTGGTGTAGCAACATACCGAGTCCATTCACGGTTGGGTTGCCACGCTGCCGTGCCGCCGCCAACAGCGGGGTTTCCATTGGCACATAAATAATGTCCGATACCAGTGCGGCTGCGGGCAACAGGTCCAGGCGCAGGTCCAGGTCCGGCTCGCCATGCATGCCCTGGTTGGTGGTGTTGACCACGAGGGCGGCACCGTCCAGCGCCGCGTGGCGCTCTTCCCATGGCACGGCGCGCACCGGTCCACCAAACTCCTGTGCCATGTCGTGCGCCTTGCCCCAACTGCGGTTGGTCAGGCGAATTTCGCGCGCGCCCTGGTCCATGAGGCCGACAATGACGGCGCGAGATGCACCGCCGGCTCCCACGACCACGGCCGGGCCATGATCGGTACGCCAGGCCGGCTGGGCTTCCAGCAGACTCTGGATGTACCCAAAACCATCCGTGTTGCGGCCAGTCAGCGAACCGTCGGCCTCGACCACGATGGTGTTGACCGCACCAATGCGCGCTGCCAAGGGTTCAACTCGGTCTACCAGTTTCAGGGCTTCGACCTTGTGCGGAATGGTCAGGTTGCAGCCGGCAAAGCCCAACACAGGCAGGGCGCGCAAGGCCTGAGTCAAGCTCTCGGGCTGCACCGGCAGCAGTACATACGCACCGTGAAGGCCATGCCGGGCGATCCAGTGGTTGTGGATGACCGGTGAGCGCGAATGCGCCACCGGCCAACCCATGACCCCAGCCAGCTTGTAGGGCGCTTCTACTGCCATGGGATAGAAACGGCAATTTTTCGCAGGGCCGCCCCAAGAAAAATTAGCCCCCTCGGGGGGCAGCGACCCGCATAGCGGTGGAGCGTGGGGGTCACAGATTATCGGTAAAGCTGCGCAGCTTGTCGGAGCGGCTGGGGTGCTTGAGTTTGCGCAGCGCCTTGGCTTCGATCTGGCGGATGCGTTCGCGCGTCACGTCAAACTGCTTGCCGACTTCTTCCAGCGTGTGGTCGGAGGTCATTTCGATACCGAAGCGCATGCGCAGCACCTTGGCTTCACGCGGTGTCAGGCTGTCCAGGATGTCCTTGACGACATCGCGCAGGCCGGCCTGCATGGCAGCTTCCATGGGCGCGGTGTTGGCACCGTCTTCGATGAAGTCGCCCAGGTGGCTGTCGTCATCGTCACCAATCGGCGTTTCCATGGAGATCGGCTCTTTGGCGATCTTCATGATCTTACGGATCTTGTCTTCCGGGATTTCCATGCGCTCGGCCAACACGGAGGCATCGGGCTCAAAGCCAAACTCCTGCAGGTGCTGGCGGCTGATGCGGTTCATCTTGTTGATGGTTTCGATCATGTGCACGGGGATGCGGATGGTGCGCGCCTGGTCCGCGATGGAGCGGGTGATGGCCTGGCGAATCCACCAGGTGGCATAGGTCGAGAACTTGTAGCCGCGGCGGTATTCGAACTTGTCCACCGCCTTCATCAAACCGATATTGCCTTCTTGGATCAGGTCCAGGAATTGCAGACCGCGGTTGGTGTACTTCTTGGCAATGGAGATTACCAGGCGCAAGTTGGCCTCGATCATTTCCTTCTTGGCGGCGCGCGAGGCGTATTCGCCAGCATTCATGCGTTTGTTGATGTCTTTCAACTGGTCCAGCGGCACCACGACCTTGGCTTGCAGGTCGGTCAGCTTTTGCTGCAGATCCTGCACCGGTGGGATGTTGCGGCCCATGACCGCGCTCCACGACTTGCCGCCAGCGGCCTGCTTCTCGATCCACTTCAGGTTCAGCAACTGACTGGCAACGCGGTTGCCATTCTTGTCGCGGCCGCTGAATTCGGCAATGAACTGCTCCTGCGGATAGCCGCACTTGTCCACGATGATGCGGCGCAGTTCGCGCTCTTTCTTGCGGATGTCATCGACTTGGCCACGTACCATGTCGCACAGTTTTTCAATCGCCTTGGCAGTGAAGCGGATGGACATCAGCTCTTCGCTCAGCGCCTTCTGGGCGGAGATGTAGTGTGGCGTTCCGTAGCCTTCCTTGTCGTAGACCTTGTGCACTTTTTCGAACAGCTCGCGCAGGCGGTCGAAGCGTGACAGGGCTTCCTTCTTGAGTTCTTCCAGTTTCTTGGTCAGTGCCTTGGAGCCGCCCTTGCCGTCGTCGTCATCATCGGCGTCGAATTCGTCAAAGTCTTCCTCGGCCACATAGTCGTCGGCCTCGTTGGGGTTGGAGAAGCCGTCCACGATGGTGGTGATGACGACCTTGCCTTCGCGGATATCCTCGCCCAGGCGCAGGATCTCGGCAATGGTGGCGGGCGATGCGGAGATCGCCTCCATCATGGCCATCAGGCCGCCTTCGATGCGTTTGGCGATCTCGATTTCGCCTTCGCGGGTCAGCAGTTCCACCGTGCCCATTTCACGCATGTACATGCGCACTGGGTCGGTGGTGCGGCCGAACTCGCTGTCCACGGTGGACAGGGCCGCTTCGGCTTCTTCTTCTGCTTCTTCCGGCGTGGCAGCGGTGGACACATTGTTGTTCAGCAACAGCGTCTCGGCGTCCGGTGTTTGTTCGTAGACGGCCACACCCATGTCGTTCAACATGGAAATCACCACTTCCAGCGTTTCCGCATCGACCAACTTGTCGGGAAGGTGATCCGAGATTTCGCCGTGTGTCAGGTAGCCGCGGGTCTTGCCCAGCGTAATAAGGGCTTTGAGGCGCTGGCGGCGCTTGGCAATGTCTTCTTCGGACAGAACGGTTTCGTCCAGGCCAAATTCCTTCATCAAGGCGCGTTCCTTGGCCTTGCTGATCTTCATGCGCAGGGGTTTGACCTTCTCGCCCGGGGCTGCAGCCACTTCGGGTTCGCCCACCAGGTCGGCTTCAATATCCGCCATGTCCAGATCGTCACCGCTGGATTCCGTTGCATTCTTGGGTTTGCGTCCCCGCTTGGCGCCGGTCTTGGCTGGCGCGCTGGATTCTGCGGCTGCGGCCTTGGGCGGGCGGCCGGGCTTTTTCTTCGTGGCGGCTGCCGCGTTGAGCAGGGCGTCAGCCGATTCTTTCAGGAGTTGGGCCTTGGACTTGGTGACTGGGGGTTTGGAGGCTGGCACGGGCTTGGCTTTCTTATCGGACTTGGACGGGGACTGAACAGCTTTGACAGATTTTTGAGCAGGCATGCGAGAACCTCAGATCATCAAAAAAACGGGCGAACAGAGCGGGTGCCGCCTACACCGCGGAGCGCGGGCGCAGTTGGCATGGCAGGGAATGGAAGCGAAGCCGTTCCCCAAGCTGGCAAGATGGGAGGGCGAACATTTGGAATGCAGTCCTTGCGGTAAGGTGGCCGGTTGTGATCTTGTCAACGCTTGGCCTGGCCCGGAGGTGCTGCTGTCGCTCTTGCCGAAACAACCTAGTAGTATAGCGCGGTATTGCCAATAATCCAGGGACTTATTGGCACTTTGTGCCGCGCCTCAGGCGGCTGGACGGATGGCGAGCTCGAGTTGCAGGCGTCGGGCGTGCAGTTCGCGGTAGCGCGGCAGGGCCGCCGGGTCGCTGGTTGAGTCCGCAATCGCCTGCGTCTCCTGCTCCTTGATGCGGTCTATCAGCATCCGGTTGAGCAGGTCACGCAGCTCGGGGGCGGATTCCGCGGCGGCGTCGCCCGAGCTTCCCGCCAACACGGTGGGATCGGCCATCAGGCGCAGGGCCAGGTCCTCGGCGTCGTGGCCACGCAGTTCATCGCGCAGCGCCCCCCAGGCCAGCGGGCCATGTTCGTGCAACTGCGCCTCCAGCCAGGCCATCAGCGGGCCATGTGGCGCGGGCAGCTCGCACAGCAGCGCATGGTCTTCATTGGAAAGTCCCTCCCACAACTCGCTGTGGCCTAGCAGGGTGCGGGTGGCGTGGTCGGCGCGCGTGGCCAGCGGGCCGCGCAGCGGTGGGCGAAACGGACGGTCCCGTTCCCATTTGCCTTTGCCTTCCCACTTGCCCTTTCCCTTCCACTCCCCCTTGCCCTCCCATTTGCGCTTGGTCTTCCAGGCATCCGGATTCTCGCCGTCTCCCGGATGGCTCCAGGTGCTGGCGGTGGGGCTGTAATCGCTGAAATCCTCCGGTCGCCACTCGCCGTGCGGGCCAGCGGATGGAGCATGGGCCTGGCCTTGATTTTGGCTCCTAGGGCCGGCATGGGCCCATAGGTCGCCCAATTTCTGGCTGTCGATTTGCACCTGGGAGGCGATCTCGCCCAGCAACTGCAGCTTCAGTGCGCCATCGGGCAGCAGGTTCCACAGCGGCTTGGCGTTGCTGGACAGGTGGGCGCGGCCCTCGGCTGTATCGAGGTCGCAGCCCTCCTGCGCTGCCTCCAGCAGGAAGCGGGAGAGCGGCGTGGCCTCGCTGACATATTGGGCGAACGCCTCCTTGCCATGGGCGCGGATGAAGCTGTCCGGATCGTGCTCGTCGGGCAGAAAAAGGAATTTGATGGAGCGCACATCGGTGGCGTAGGGCAGGGCGGCGTCCAGCGCCTTGCGCGCGGCGCGCCGGCCGGCGCTGTCGCCATCAAAACTGAACACCACCGAGTCGGTGAACCGGAACAGCTTGTGCACATGGTCGGCGGTGCAGGCCGTGCCCAGCGTGGCCACCGCGTTGGGAAAGCCGAGCTGGGCCAGCGCCACCACGTCCATATAGCCCTCAGTGACCAGCACATAGCCGTGCTCGCGCAGCGCGTTGCGCGCCTCGAACAGGCCGTAGAGTTCGCGGCCCTTGCTGAACACCGGTGTCTCGGGTGAGTTCAGGTACTTGGGTTTGTCGTCGCCGAGCACACGCCCGCCAAAGCCGATGCACTCGCCCTTGATGTTGCGGATGGGAAACATCACCCGGTCGCGGAAGCGGTCGTAGCGCTTTTCCTCGGTGCTGCCTTCTTCAGCGTTCGATATCACCAAACCACTCTCGACCAGAAGCGGGTCGTCGTAATGCGGGAATACGCTGGCCAGGCTGCGCCAGCCCTCGGGCGCGTAGCCCAGGCCGAACTGCTTTGCGACCTGGCCCGACAGGCCGCGGCCCTTGAAGTAGGCGATGGCGCGCGGTGACTCCTTGAGGTGCTTGCGGTAGGCCTCGCCAGCCTTCTCCAGAACGTCGGTCAGCGTGGTCTGCTTCTGCTTTTGCTCCTGGGCGCGGGCCCGGTCCTCGGGCGACGCTTCGTCCTCCGGAATCTGCATGCCGTACTGCTGGGCCAGGTCTTTGACCGCCTCGATGAAGGTCATGCCGGCGTGGTCCATCAGGAAGCTGATGGCGTTGCCGTTCTTGCCGCAGCCAAAGCAGTGGTAGAACTGTTTGGTCGGGCTGACCGAGAACGACGGCGACTTTTCCCCGTGGAACGGGCACAGGCCCATGAAGTTGGCGCCCCCCTTCTTCAGCTGCACATAGCGGCCCACGATCTCCACCACGTCGGCACGGGCGAGCAGTTCCTGCAGAAAACTTTGGGGGATGGCCATGCAGGGATTGTAGGAAGGTCGCCTAAACTGGCGCCATGAACTACACCACGCTTTCCACCCAGCTCGACGACGGCATTCTGACGCTCACCCTGAACCGTCCCGAACAGATGAACGCATTCACGGTTGACATGGCCCATGAGCTGGTGGACTTCTACCGCTCGGCCAGCGCCAACGATGCGGTGCGCGCGATTGTGGTCACTGGCGCCGGCAAGGCTTTCTGCGCCGGCATGGACCTGAGCCGCCCAGGCAATGTGTTTGGCTTGAACGAAGACCTGCAGCCCACCATGGACGATATGCAGCAGCGCCTGGAAGACCCGGAGATCCTTCAGGGCGTACGTGACACCGGCGGCATGATCTCGCTGGCGGTGTACGACTGCACCAAGCCGGTCATTGGCGCGATCAATGGCGCGGCGGTCGGCATTGGTGCCACCATGACCCTGCCCATGGATGTGCGACTGGCGTCGGACAAGGCGCGCATCGGCTTTGTGTTTGGCCGCATTGGCATCGTGCCCGAGGCCTGCTCCAGTTGGTTCTTGCCGCGCATCGTCGGCATTTCGCAGGCACTGGAGTGGGTGTATTGCGCCGACATTCTGGAACCCGAAGAAGCCCTGCGCGGCGGCCTGATCAAGGCCATCGTGCCGCACGACCAGTTGCTGGACGAGGCCCACAAGCTGGCCCACCGCATGACCGACAAGCGCTCGCCGGTTGCCACCGCGCTGGCCCGCCAGATGCTATACCGCAACTCCGCCCAGCCGCACCCGATGGCCGCACACCAGGTGGACTCGCTGGCCATGTTCTACACCAGCGTGGGCGACGGCAAGGAGGGCGTCAAGGCCTTTTTGGAGAAGCGCAGCGCTGAGTTCCAGGGCAAGACTTCGACCGACATGCCACCGTTTTACCCGTGGTGGTAGCCCTCAATCCCCCAGCACAACACCTTCTCGCCGCGGATCGGCGCCACCAAAGTAGCCGGTAGGCGTGCGCTGGATCGCCTGCAGCCCGCTGGGCATGGGCGTCTCTACGACCGTGTGGCCGCGCTCACGCAGGCCTAGTAGGGTGGCGGGGGCAAAGCGTTTGTCTTCCAGCAGCAGTGGGCCGCCCAGCGAGCCGAAGTTGGGCAGGTTGATCGCCTGCTGGGTGTTCAAATTCCAGTTCAGCGCGCCGTACAGCGTCTTGGCGGTGAAGTGGATGATCATCGCGCCGCCCGGGCTGCCGACGCTCAAGACCAGTTGCCCTGTCGCCTTGTCGAACACCAGCGTGGGTGACATGCTGGATCGTGGCCGCTTGCCCGGCTCCACGCGGTTGGCCACTGGCTTGCCTGCCGCGTCCGTGGGGTTGAAACTGAAGTCGGTCAGCTCGTTGTTCAGCAGGAAGCCGCCGGACAGCCCCAGGCCCCGGTTCACCATCAGGCGCGACCCCCAACCGTCTTCGATGGTGGTGGTCATGGCCAGGGCGTTGCCAAAGGCGTCGACCACCGAGATGTGCGAGGTGCCGTACTCCGCCTGCTCTGGCATGGGCGCGTAGCTCACCTTTATCGCGCCAGGCTGGCCAGCGGGTGCAGATGGCATGGCTTTGCTGCCTGGGCTGGTGTCGATCAGACTGGCGCGTTGGGCAAGGTAATTGGGCGCCAACAGGCTGCTCCAGTCGCCTGCCGGTGGCTGCACAAAAGCCGGGTCGGCCACGTATTGGGCGCGGTCGGCGAACGCCAGGCGCGATGCTTCGGCGTAGAGGTGCAGCCAGTCGCTGGAGGGCAGGCCGTTTTCCAGCGGCAGGGTGGTGGCGGGCGTGTGGTTCAGCAGGCCCAGGATCTGGCCAATGGCCAGCATGCCGGAGCTGGGTGGCGGCATGCCGCACAGGCGGTAGTCGCGTTGGATGGTGGCGCGGTAGTCAACGCACAGCGGCTCGCGTACCACGGCGGCGTAGGCGGCCAGGTCCTGCTCGGTCAAGGTGCCAGGGTTGCCCGGGTGTTGCCGCACCATGTTGACAATGGCGCGGGCGATGTCACCGCGCATCAGCGCATCCGGCCCCTCGGCCGCAATGCGTTGCAGCACGGCCGCCAGCTCCGGGTTGCGCAGCACATGCTCCGCGGGCCACGGCCGGCCTTGCGGGTCGTAGAAATAGGCGGCGGCCACCGGGTCGTTTTTCAGCGCCTGCTCACTGGCCAGCAGCGTGGCCATGCGCGGACTAATGGCAAAGCCGTCGGTGGCAAGGCGGATCGCGGGTGCGAACAGCTGTGCCCACGGTAGGCGCCCATGCTGCTGGTGGGCCAGGGCCAGCATGCGCACGGTGCCGGGCACGCCGACCGAGCGGCCGCCGACCACGGCATCCTTGAAGGGCAGGGGCTTGCCGTCCGGCCCCAGAAACAATGCCGGCGTGGCACCGGCGGGAGCCGTCTCGCGCCCGTCAAAGGCCTGGGTGTGCAGGCCGTCAAAGTGCAGCAGGAAGGCGCCGCCGCCAATGCCGCTGCTTTGCGGCTCCACCAGCGTCAACACCATTTGTACGGCGATGGCGGCATCCACCGCGCTGCCACCCTGTTGCAACACGTGCTGTCCTGCCTGGGTGGCCAGCGGGTTGGCGGCGGCCACGGCATAGGTGCGGGTGGCCCAGCCGGGCTTGGCCATCCAGCCGCTGGCGGCCTCGGGCTGGGGTGGCGCGGCGGTGGGCGCAGAGCAAGCGGCCAGCCACAGCGCGGCCGCGCAGGCCAGCCAGCTTTGCCTTCCCACCGCAGGCAGCGCCATGGCGTGCGACTTACTTCTGCTTGGGCACGCGGCCCATCAAATAAAACTCGGGGTTGGGCAGCATGCCCGACAGGTTGGCCATGCGGTTGGACAGGCCAAAGAACGCGGTGATGGCGCCAATGTCCCAGATGTCCTCATCGCTGAAGCCATGGGCGTGCAGGGCGGTGTAGTCGCTTTCCTCCAGCTCGGCGGATTGCAGGCAGACCTTCATCGCAAAGTCCAGCATGGCGCGCTGGCGCGGGGTGATGTCGGCTTTGCGGTAGTTCACGGCCACCTGGTCGGCCACCAGCGGCTTTTTCTCGTAGATGCGCAGGATGGCACCGTGCGCCACCACGCAATACAGGCAGCTGTTGGCGGCACTGGTGGTGGTGACGATCATCTCGCGATCACCCTTGGTCAGGCCGCTGGTGCGGCCCACCGAATCCGGCACCATCAGTGCGTCGTGGTAGGCAAAGAAGGCGCGCCACTCAGCGGGGCGGCGCGCCAGCGCCAGGAACACATTGGGTACAAAGCCGGACTTTTCCTGAACCTCCAGGATCTTGGCTTGGAGGTCTGCGGGCAGGGTGTTGAGGTCGGGCAGGGGATAGCGGGGCATTGGAGGTCTCCTGGTGGTGGTAATTTCAAACCATTATCCTTGCCCGTTTTACCACTACAACTGGAATCCCCATGAGCACACCGTACGAACAAGGCCTCGCAACCCGCAAGCAGGTCATGGGTGAAGACTTTGTGGCCACGGCCATTGCCAACACCACGCCCTTCACCCAGCCGATTCAGGATCACATCAACCGCGCCGCCTGGGGCGACGTGTGGCAGCGCCCTGGGCTGGACCTGAAGACCCGCAGCCTGATCACCGTGGCCATGCTCACCGCCTTGGGCAAACAGAACGAACTCAAGGGCCATGTGCGCGGCGCGCTGAACAATGGCGCCACGGTGGAGGAGCTGCAGGAGGTGTTGCTGCATGCCAGCATCTACTGCGGCGTGCCCACGGCCGTGGAAGCGTTTCGCACCGCCAACGAGGTCGTAGCGGCAATGACTAAGAGCTAAATAGGGCTCTAGCCCTCGTGGATATTGAGTACATTGCTATGCTATAGATAGCAAATAAATAGACGCTAACCGCGAACGTCGTGGATCTGCGTTGGCGCAAAGCCGTGGTCGTCGTCGTCCTGGTCGCCAATCGGCAAATCAAAGGGGATGCTGGCTGCGGTCAACGGCGGCAGCGGGCCGGCTGCGGATGCTGTTGTGGTTGCAACGGCAGCTATTGGGGTCGCCGGCGCAGCGGCGCTGGTGGGAGCACTCCAGAATCCCGGCTCCGGCAACTCGGTATGGGGGCAGCCGCAGTCGGGTGAAAACTTCCAGCTAAACAGATAGCGCGTGCCGCTGGTTGCCGGGTCAAAGCGGCGCAGGCCGGCCAGCAGTTCCTGTTGCAGCGCTGGCGCGTGCAGCACCAGGCTGTCGTGCCAGTGCATGATCTCCAGTTGCAGCAGGGCCGCGTCACCCTGACCGGGAATGTGGATGGGCACCAGTTCGCCGGCAATCCAGTGCGCCGGAATGCCGTGGTGCTTGAGGATGTGGTGCAGCGTCAGGCGGGCCATGTCGCGCTGGGTTGAATTGGTCTGTACTGTCTGGGGCATGGTCGACGGGCCGTGGTCGACCTTGTCGGCCTTGGCCCGGCCGCGACTGAGAAATTCAAACATGCGCCACCCCCCGTGTCAGATCCGGCTGACCAGCCAACAGGCCAGCCACTGAAATATCCTCGTTCAGCGCCTCCCAATGCAGGCCACCCTTGCTCAGTTCGACCTGGGCACGCTGTGCGGGAGACGCCTCAAGCAGACGCGGAAACCAGGTCAGGGGTGCGGCAATGGTGCGGCCATCGGACAGGCTGACCCACAAGGTGTCGTCATCGAAGCGAACGGCTTTAGGCGAAGTGGTCATTCCAGGTCCTTTCAATCAGCTCATGATTGGCGACGACGGTGTCGCGCAGCTCACGCAGGGTTTTGGCATCAAAACCATCACTGTCAGCCAAGTACACCGATGGAGTCAACCAGAATTTTGCCTCGCCTTCCGCGTTGCGCACATGGATATGCATGGCCTCGCGTGGATTGCCTTCATTGGAATAGAAGAAAAACCGGAACGATTTGTAGCGGAAGACAACTGGCATGGGTGGAGTTTAGCGGTGCAAGCTCAGCTTTGTGCTGGCTCAGCCCACATAGCGCTTGGCCTCGAACTTGTAGGGCCATCTCGCGATTCACACACCCGCTATCGGCTGCGTTCCTTTTTCCTTCTAAGCCTTTCGTCGGATCTGTGTAGCCCAGCGGTGCGTGAACAGCCAGTTCCTGCCGCGCCCCACAAAGTGTTCGATGTCGTCCACGATGGAGAAGAAGCTCGGCGTGACGAGCAGGCTCAGGATGGTGGAGGTGATCAGGCCGCCAATCACCGCTGCCGCCATCGGTGCACGGAAACTGTTGTCGGCGTTGCCAAGACCAATGACCAGCGGCAGCATGCCCGCCACCATGGCAATGGTGGTCATGATGATGGGGCGTGAACGCTTGTGGCAGGCGTCAATCAGCGCCTCGAAGCGGTTCATGCCAAAGTCACGGCGGGCCATGATGGCGTAGTCCACCAGCAGGATGGAGTTCTTGGTGGACACGCCAATCAGCATCACCAGGCCGATGAAGGACGGCATGGACAGCATCTTGCCGCTGACCAGGAGGCCAATGAAGGCGCCACCAAAGGACAGGATCACTGCCGGCAGGATCGAGATCGGGTGCATGAAATCCTTGAACAACAGCACCAGCACGATGTAGATACACAGCACGCCGGTCATCATGGCCATGCCAAAGCCTGCCACCATCTCGGCCTGCACTTCGGCGTCGCCAATCTCCAGCTGCTGCACGCCAGCCGGCAGGTTTTGAATACTGGGCAGCTTGGCCACGGCATCGGTCACCTCGCCCAGCGGCACGCCGGACAACTCCACCTCGAAGTTGACATTGCGCACGCGGTTCAGGCGGCTGACCATCGCCGGTCCGCTGGACATTTCAAACGTGGCAACCTGGCTCAGCATGACCGGGCCCTTGGCGCCGGGCACCATCAGGCGGCCCAGCACTTCCAGGTCCTGGCGGGCGTCGGTGGCCAGCTTGACGACGATGGGCACCTGGCGCTGGCTCAGGTTGAGCTTGGGCAAGGCCGATTCGTAGTCACCCACGGTGGCTATGCGCAGCGTTTCCGCAATGGCGGCGCTGGTGACCCCCATGTCAGCGGCGCGGACAAAGTCCGGGTGAATGGCGACCTCGGAGCGGGTCAGGCTGGCGCTCGATGAAATATTGCCCAGGCCCGGGATCTTGCGCAGGTCCTTCTCAACGGCCGCCGCCGCCTGTGCCAGAGCCACCGGGTCTTCTCCCTTCAGGGCCAGCATGTATTTCTCGCCCGAACCGCCCAGGCCGACCTTGAAGCGCGCGCCCGGCAGTTCGGACAGCGCAGTGCGCATCTCGCTCTCAATCACCTGCTTGCGGGGGCGTTGGCCGCGCTCGGCCAGCAACACGGTCAGCGTGGCCTTGCGCACTTCAGTACTGGCGCCACCCATGAAGGGGTCGGTGCCGACGCTGCCACCACCGGCGGTGGTGTAGACACTCTCCACGTGTTTCACCTTGCCAATCAGGGTGCGTGCCTGCTCGGCCGCTGCGCGGGTTTGGGACAGCGTGGTGCCGGGGGGCAGCTCCAGATAGACCTGGGTCTGGGAATTGTCGTCTGGCGGGATGAAGCCACTGGGAATCAGCGGCACCAGGAACAGCGAACCGACGAAGAAGCCAATGGCCGAGAACATGGTGATCCAGCGGTGGTGCAGCGTCCAGCGCGTGACCTTCAGGTACAGCGGCATCCACACCGGTTCCTCGTGCACGTGGGTGGATGGCTTCATGATGTAGGCCGCCATCATCGGGGTCAGCAGACGCGCCACCATCAGCGAGGCAAACACCGCAAACACGGCGGTCCAGCCAAACTGCTTGAAGAACTTGCCCACAATCCCGCTCATGAAGGCGGTTGGCAGGAACACGGCAATCAGTGCAAAGGTGGTGGCGATTACGGCCAGGCCGATTTCATCCGCCGCTTCCATGGCCGCCTGGTAGGGTGTCTTGCCCATGCGCAGGTGGCGCTCGATGTTTTCCACTTCCACAATCGCGTCGTCCACCAGGATACCGATGACGAGCGACAGCGCCAGCAGCGTCACCACGTTGGTGGTGAAGCCCATGTAATGCATGCCGATGAAGGCCGGAATGGCCGATAGCGGCAGCGCCACCGCCGACACAAACGTGGCGCGCCAGTTGCGCAGGAAGAACCACACCACGATGACCGCCAGGATGGCACCTTCATACAACATGGTCATGGAGGCATCGAACTCCTCCTGCACCGGGGTCACGAAGTCAAAGGCCTGGGTCAGCTCCAGATCGGGGTGGGCGGCTTTGAGATCGGCCAGCGCCTTTTGCACGGCCGCGCCGACTTCCACCTCGCTGGCACCCTTGCTGCGGGTGATCTCGAAACCCACCACCGGTTTGCCGTTCAGTGTGGCAAAGCTGCGTTGCTCGGCCACGGTGTCTTTCACGCTGGCGACATCAATCAGGCGCACGCGTTTGCCGCTGGAAAGGCTCAACTCCAGGCGTGACAACTCCTCCACTGTGGCCACGGTGGCCAACGTGCGCATGGGCTGCTCGGAGCCACCCAGGTCGGCGCGGCCACCGGCGGCATCCAGCTGCACCTGTTTGAGCTGGCGCGAGATATCGGCCGCGGTGGTGCCCAGGCTTTGCAGCTTGAGCGGGTCCAGCGCAACCTGCACCTCGCGGGTCACTCCGCCCACACGGGCCACCGAACCCACGCCGCGCACACCCAGCAGGGCGCGCGTGATGGTGTTGTCGACAAACCAGCTCAGGGCTTCATCGTCCATCTGCCCGGAGTGGATGGTGAAGGCCAGGATGGGCGCGCCGGACAGGTTCATCTTGCTGACGATGGGGTCGCGCAAATCGCCGGGCAGGTCGCTGCGCACGCTTTGGACTGCGCTGCGCACATCGTCCACCGCTTCCTGCGTGGGCTTTTCCAGGCGGAACTCGGCGGTCACCGTGACGCTGCCATCCTGCACATTGGTGTAGATGTTCTTCAGCCCCTGCAGTGAAGCGATGGCGTTTTCCAGCTTGCGGGCCACTTCGGTTTCCAGTTGGGCCGGTGCAGCGCCGGGCAGGCTGGCGGACACCGTGACGGTGGGCAGTTCCAGGTCGGGGAACTGCTGCACCTTCATCGCTTTGAAGGACATGATTCCGGCCAGCGTCAGCAGCACGAACAGCATGACGGCAGGAATCGGGTTTTTGATCGACCAGGCGGAGACATTCATCAGATTTGCTCCTTATTTGGTAGCGGCAGAAGCAGGTTTCGCGAGGGCTGGAGCATCTTTTTGCATTGAACCACTTGGCGTGGAGGCATCCACCACTTTCACCAGATCGCCGTCACTGAGGAAACTGCCGCCACTGGCCACCAGCTTGTCCTCGGGCTTCACGCCGCTCTGGATTTCGATCTGGTCGCCAACGATGCGCCCGGTCTGCACCTTGACCTGGGCCACGCGGTTGTCCGCGCCCACACGCGCCACGTAGCTGAAGCCGTCGCGCACGACGACCGCGGTCTGCGGCACGGTCAGCCCGCCTGAACTGCCCAGCTCAAACTCGCCACGGGCGTACATGCCCGGCTTGAAGCTGGCGGTAACGCTGGGCGCTGCGCCTTTCTCCGCGCTGGGCAAGTCCACATAGACCAAGCCATTGCGGGTGGCGGCATCTACGGTGGGGGCCAGGCTGCGGACCTTGCCCTTGAGCTGTGCGCCACCGGGAGCGGTCACCAGAACGGCAGTGCCGGGGGTGATGCGGCCGATCTCGGCGGAAGTGACTTCGCCACGCCACTCCAGGCGGCCCTGGCGGATCAGTTTGAACATCTCGGTGCCGGCGCCCACCACCGAGCCCACGGTGGCCATGCGGGCCGAGATGACGCCGCTGTCGGGCGCCAGCAACTGGGTGTTCTTCAGGCGCAGCAGTTGCGAATCGAGTTGCGCCTGGGCCGACGCCACGCGCGCCTTGCCAGTTTGTTCCTGCGTCAGGTACTGGTTGACCTGCTGGGCGCTGATGGCGCCGCTGCTCTGCACGGCGCGGGCGCGGTCGGCGTTGGCGGCGGCTTCTGCGGCATTGGCTTGGGCTTCGGCCACGGCAGCGCGCGCCAGGGCCACATCGGCATTCACGCTCTCGGCGGCAAAGCTGGCCAGCAGCTGGCCGCGCGTGACGCGGTCACCCACCTGGGCGTGCAGCTCGGCCACGCGCAGGCCGTTGGCTTCGGCACCGACGCTGGCTTCCTGCCAGGCGGCCACGCTGCCATTGGCGGACAGCTTGATGGTCAGCATGCTGCTCTTGGGTTGTGCCAGGGCCACGGTCAGCGCAGGTTTACCGGCGGCGGGTTTGGCGGCATCGGCGGCCAGGCTGCGGGTGGCGAAGAGGCCCAGGGCGGCCAGCGTCACCACGCTGGCAATAACCAGACCCAGGGTCAGTGGTTTGACGGTGAGCTTGCGGGCAAGGGAGTTGGATGGGATGTTCATGGTGGTGTTGCGTCGTATCAATAAAGGGATATCAGTTCGCTGCGGCATGGGTGCTTGCTTGGGGCTCAAAGCCACCGCCCACGGCCCGGTAGAGGGCCACCCATGCGCGGTTGCGCTCCAGGGCCAGGCCCAGTTGGGCGGATTCGGACGCCAGTGCATTGCGGCGCGCGTCTTCCAGTTCCACCAGGCTGGCCAGTCCCTGGCTGAAGCGTGCCTGGGTGGCAGCCAGTGTCTCGGCGTAGCCCTGGGTGGAAACCTTGGCGTCCTGCGTGCGGGCTTCGGTGCTGTGCAGGTTGACCAGGGCCTCTTCCACCTCGCGTACGGCCTGGCGTACCTTGGCACGGTAGGCCATGACCACGGCGGCATAGTTGGCCTCCGACGCCGTCACGGCGGCGGCGCGCTGGCCGCCGTCGAACAGTGGCAGGTTGATTGCCAGCGGGCCGAAGGACCAGGTGGTGCCATCCGTGTCCACGCCGTTGGTGGTCATGCGGGTGCCAGCAATCGAGCCCGCCAGCGTCAGGCGCGGCAGGCGCTGCGCCTTGGCGTTGCCGACCTGGGCGCTGGCCACCATGACATCGCGCTCGGCGCTGAACACATCGGGCCGTTGGGCAATGGTTTGTGCCGGCACACTTGCTATGGAAATAGAAGCGCCCTGCGCAGGCTTGACGAGGGCTGCAGTCAGTTTTTGCTTAAGGTCTGGCTCGGGAATGGCAGTCAGGGCGACCAGCGCCTTGGTGTCGAGTTCACACAGCGCGTTCTGCTGCGTGGCGCGGCTGCTGCCATCAGCGGCGCTGGCGCGGGCCATGGCGGCTACCGATGGCGCCAGGAAGCCGGCCTTTGCGTTGATCTCGGTCAGCCGTGCGGTCTCTTGACGTGATGCGGCGTCGCGCCGGGCCAGGGCCAGCTGCTGCTGGCAGGTGGACAGGCTCCAGTAGAGGCTGGCCACCTCGGCAGCCACCGACACGCGGGCGTCATGCCATTGGGCCTGGCTGCCTTCTACGTTGGCCTGTGCGGCGCGGCTGACCGCACGGTTGGCACCCACCAGGTCGATCTCCCAGGCTGCCTGCAGGCCGACCTGCTGCGTGTTGGTCACCGGCAGGTTGGGTTGGGCGACGCCGCGGCTGCCGGCCAACTGGGCCCCAACGTTGGGCACCAGGGCACCAAACGCGGCGGCCTGCTGGGCGCGTGCGGTCTCTACCCGTGCCAGCGCCTGCGAGATGGTCGGGCTCACGCCCTGCGCCGCAGTGATCAGCTCCACCAGCAACGGATCGCCCTGTTGTAGCCACCATTCGGTGAGCGCACCCACGCTGCCGTGGTGGGGCAGGGGTGCGTGCCACTGGGCGGGCGTGACCGCATCCACCTGGGTGGGGGGCATGAAGGTGGAGCAGGCCGACAGCGCCAGGACCGCTGCCAGGGAAATCGTGTGTCGAAGGGATTGCGAAGTCATGTGGGTGTCTTGCGTTTGGAGCGGGAAGGGGCGGATGCGGCGGGTTGCCGGGTGGACTTGGCCGCCTTGGGAACCTGGGTGGTGGCCGCATCGGCTGCCGCGCGGCGGGCTCCCTCGGCATCGGCCATGGCAACGGCATAGCCCATCAGGCGCTCGCTGTAGAGATCCAGCGCGTCATGTGTGGCCAGGAGCTGGGGGCGGATGGTGGTGATGATGTCGTGGCCGATGTGCAGCATCACTCCCAGCCCCGAAATCGAGAAGGCCAGCCGGTGGATGTCGTCGTCGGGCTCGGCCACGCCCAGATGCCGGCACAGCGCGGCAACCAGGGCGTGGTGGGCGGGTTTGATGTTGGTCTCCACCTCTTCCTGCCAGACACCGGTGGGCTCCAGCATTTCACGGAAGTGCAGCTTCATGCACTGCTGGATCAGCTGGTCCTGCTTCAACGGTCCGATGAACCGCTGCAGCATCAGGTTGACCGAATCCTGCAACTCCATCGGCACGTCGGGGCCCGGGTGGGGAATGATGTGCTGTTTGCTGCGCGGATCGGTAAACACGGCGCGGTACAGGCCGGCCTTGTCGCCAAAGTAATAGCTGATGGAGGCTACATTGACCCGCGCGGCCTGGGCGATGTCGCGGATCGAGGTCTTGGCGAATCCCTTGTCAGCGAACAGCGTCAATGCGGCGTCGAGCAGCCGTGAGTGCGCGTCGGCGCCGTCGCTGCGCAGACTCTTGGGCGGGGTAGGTTTTGGGGTACTGGATTTGGGCACCCGCGGATTCTAGTGCAATTCAAACAAACGTTTGATTTAACTAATCCGTGCCGTCAGTGGGGTTTTGTTCGGCGGGGCCGGGTCTAACCGGCGGTGAGCCTGTGGATCAGGTCCCCGGCGTTGGCGGCCTTGTACTTGCGCATCAGGCGGGCGCGGTAGATTTCCACGGTGCGGTGGCTGATGTCCAGCGTCTTGCCGATCTGTTTGGAGGTCAGCCCCTGCATCAGGTGGGCGGCCACTTCCCGCTCGCGTGCGGTCAGCTCGGCCTTGACCGGGCGACGTTCGCTCAGGTCCTCAAAGCACCAGATGCCGGCCTCGTGCGGGGCATCGCGGTTCAGCGCGCGGCCGGTCACGTGGCACCAGAAGGGCTCGCCCTTGAAGCGGCCATCCATGCGGCGCATGATGCGGTCATCGGCGTAGGTGCCGTTGCGGTTCAGAATGGGGGTGATGCGCGCGCCGGTGCGCTCGAACTCGTCGGCGCTGGGGTAGAGCACGAGAAACGACTGGCCGATCAGCTGTTCCTGCGTTGTGCCAAACATCTCGCACAGACGCTGGTTACAGTCCATGATGGTGCGGTTGCGCGAGAGCGCCAGGCCGACCGGGGCCATTTCGAACGCGAGGCGGTAGTCGATATTCATAGACCTTGCGGGTCAGACCACTCGAGAAGCGATGTGCTCTGACCCCAACTGATGGATGGGGCTTTACGGAAAACTACGTACATAGTTAGGTAGTATCGTACGGGAACAGATTCTTCACAGGAGACAGGTGCAATGAACAAGGTATATCCCAGCGCGCAAGCCGCGCTTGACGGTATTGTCAAAGACGGCCAGTTGCTGGCGGTCGGCGGTTTTGGCTTATGCGGCATTCCCGAGGCGCTGATCGACGCGCTGCGCGACAGCGGCGTCAAGGGCCTGACCGTGATTTCCAATAACGCAGGGGTCGATGGTTTCGGCCTGGGCAAACTGCTGGAAACACGCCAGATCAAGAAGATGATTTCTTCCTACGTGGGTGAAAACAAGGAGTTCGAGCGCCAGTACCTGGCCGGTGAACTGGAACTGGAATTCACACCCCAGGGCACGCTGGCAGAGAAGCTGCGTGCCGGTGGTGCCGGCATCCCCGCCTTCTTCACCAAGACCGGTGTCGGCACCATCGTGGCCGACGGCAAGGAACTGCGCGAGTTTGATGGCGAGATGTATGTGATGGAGCGCGCCCTGGTGCCCGAGGTGGCTCTGGTCAAGGCGCACCGTGCCGACAAGTCCGGCAACCTGCAGTTCCGCTTGACGGCGCGCAATTTCAATCCTGCCGCTGCCATGGCCGGCAAAATTTGTGTGGTCGAGGTGGAAGAGATCGTGGAAGTCGGGGACATGGTGCCCGATGAAGTGCATCTGCCCGGCATCTACGTGCACCGCATCGTGCACAACCCCAACCCCGAGAAGCGCATCGAAAAGCGCACCGTTACTCCCAAAGGAATTTGATCATGGCATGGACACAAGACCAAATGGCAGCACGTGCTGCGCAGGAACTCGAAGACGGCTTCTACGTCAACCTCGGTATCGGCATTCCGACGCTGGTGGCGAACTTCGTGCCGGCGGATAAGGAAGTCTGGCTGCAGTCGGAAAACGGCATGCTGGGCATTGGCCCGTTCCCGACCGAAGACGAAGTGGACGCCGACCTGATCAACGCCGGCAAGCAGACCGTGACCACGCAGAAGGGCTCCAGCATCTTCGGCAGCCACGAGAGCTTTGCGATGATCCGTGGCGGCAAGATCAACCTGTCCATCCTGGGTGCCATGCAGGTCAGCGAGCAGGGCGACCTGGCCAACTGGATGATCCCCGGCAAGATGGTCAAGGGCATGGGCGGCGCCATGGACCTGGTGGCCGGTGTGAAGCGCGTCATTGTGCTGATGGAACACGTGGCCAAGAAGAAGGACGGCAGCACCGACCTGAAGATCCTGCCCCAGTGCACCCTGCCGCTGACCGGCGTGGGTGTGGTGGACCGCATCATCACCGATCTGGCCGTGATGGACGTGACCCCGCTGGGCCTGAAACTGGTGGAACTGGCACCCGGCGTGACCCGTGAAGAGGTGCAGTCCAAGACCGGCGTCACTTTGGTCTGATGCCGGTGCAATACCCCGGGTAAGATAGCGCGAATCTTTTCCCGGGGGAACCATGTCCAGAGCGCTTAAATTTCTGATGTTCATCTACTTGGTGGTGTTCATCGCCACGGGGGCGTTCATGATTCTCATCGTGAATGCCGATGAAAATTCGGCCCCCTGGATTGGCCTGCTGGCCCGCAACCACGCCATCGTGTTTGCGTGGCATCTGGCCTGCTGGATGGTGTTGGGCATGTTCACCAACTACTACTGGGATTTGTTCAACCAGGGCAAGGGCATGGATCACATGGAGGTGCCACGGCTGGTGATCCCCATGCTGGTGTCGCCCTTCGTCTTCATGCCAACCTACAACCTGTGGCTGGCCTCCAGTTCGCAAAGCTATTTGCTGTTTCTGGTGATTTCCATCCAGGCCGGTTTTTTCTGGCACGCGCTGTTTACCAAGGCAGACCAGACGCTTGCCCGCACTTCGTCCATTCCCTGGTCGGTCAACAACGGTGGACGCGGCGCACAGGCCAAGCCCACCGGCACCCCACCACCCATGGGCTGAGCCAGTCCGGGGTCTGGCAGCGCGCAGGTTTGCGGCGCTGCCCTTAATGCCATGGACTTTTCATGAAATTTTCCCGTCAAAGTGGCGTGCTGCTGCACCCCACGTCCTTGCCCGGCCCACACGGCAGCGGGGACTTCGGTCCGGCTGCCTACCACTTTGTGGACTGGCTACAGTCCGCTGGTCAGAAGCTGTGGCAGATCCTGCCGTTGGGCGGCATTGGTCCCGGCAATTCCCCGTACATGAGCAGCTCGGCCTTTGCCGGTAATCTGCTGCTGATTGACCTGTTTGATTTGCAGCGCGAAGGCTGGTTGCAGGATGCCGACCTCGCGCCCGATGCCGCATTCACCAGCCGCCGTCAGGATTACGCGGTAGTGTGGCCGTGGCGCATGGACCGCCTCGCCCGCGCCGCCCGCGCATTTGCACATACTCCGCAGTCATCCTCACACCAGCAAGACTTTGCCGCCTTTTGCGCGGCCCAGCAGGACTGGCTGGACAACTACGCGCTGTTCATGGCGCTGGCCGAACACCATGCGGGGCTGGACTGGTGCGACTGGCCCGGCGGCCTGGCGCAGCGCGATGCGACGGCACTAGCACAGGCCCGCACGCAGCACGCCCCGCGTATCGCGTTCTGGAAGTTCTGCCAATGGCGTTTCTTCACGCAGTGGCAGCGCCTGCGCGCCTATGCCAACGCGCGCGGCATCCGCATCGTCGGCGACGCGCCCATCTTCATCGCGCTGCAAAGCGCCGAAGTCTGGGCCCGCCAGGATCTGTTTGACCTGAACCCGGATGGCCGCCCGCGCGTGGTGGCTGGTGTGCCGCCGGACTATTTCAGCGCCACTGGCCAGCGCTGGGGCAATCCGCTGTACCGCTGGGAGGCCCATGCCGCTGAGGGCTACGCGTGGTGGACTGAGCGCATTCGCCGCACATTCGAGCTGGTGGATATTGTGCGCATCGACCACTTCCGCGGCTTTGCCAGCTACTGGGAAATTCCCGCCGAAGCCCCCACGGCAATCGCGGGGCAGTGGTTGCCCGGCCCGGGTGCGGCGCTGTTCAGCGCCATCCAGGCCGCGCTGGGGCCGCTGGCCATCATTGCCGAAGACCTGGGCGTGGTCACGCCCGATGTGGAGGCGCTGCGCAGCGCGTTCGCCTTCCCGGGCATGCGCGTACTGCAGTTTGCGTTCGGCGGGGACAGCACCAACAGCTTTCTGCCGCACCGCTATGCGCGCGACACGGTGGTCTATACCGGTACGCACGACAACGACACCACGGTTGGCTGGTGGGCCAGCATCAGTGAGGCTGAACGCCAGCATGTGCGCGACTATCTGGGCGTGGACGGCCACGATATCCACTGGGACCTGATCCGCGCGGCGTGCGCCACCGTGGCCGACACCGCCATCCACCCCATGCAGGACATCCTGGGCCTGGGCACCGAGCATCGCATGAATTTCCCCGGCAAGGCCGAAGGCTACTGGGAGTGGCGCTTTGACTGGTCCGAGGTACGCCCCGAGCACGCCGCGCGGCTGCGCCAGTTGTGCTGCCTCTACGGGCGCGACGGCAGCAACGACGGCTTGCACTAGGTCGTGAAACGCAGCGTTGTCTACGCGTTGGGAGCCGCAGCGCTGTTTGGTGCCAGCACGCCGCTGGCCAAGCTGCTGGTCGGTGACATGCCACCGGTGCTGTTGGCGGGACTTTTGTACCTGGGCAGTGGCTTGGGGTTGAGCCTTTTCCGTGTGGTGCGCGACGGCGGCTGGAAGCCTTCGGGCCTGCAACATGCGGAATGGCCGTGGCTGCTGGGTGCCATCCTGTTTGGTGGCGTGGTTGGCCCGGTGGTGCTGATGGTGGGCCTGGTCTCCACCAGCGGGGCCACCGCCTCGCTGCTGCTCAACCTGGAAGCTGTGCTGACCGCGCTGATCGCCTGGCTGGTGTTCAAGGAAAACGCGGACCGGCGCATCGTCTGGGGCATGCTGGCCATCGTGGCCGGTGGCGTGGTGCTGGCCTGGCCGCAAACCGGTGACACCGCGTCCAGTGGCCTGGGGTCGCTGTGGGTGGCGGTGGCCTGCCTGTGCTGGGCCATCGACAACAACCTGACCCGGCGCGTGTCGGCGTCGGATGCCGTGTTCATCGCCGCCACCAAGGGGTTGATCGCCGGTGTGGTGAACACACTGCTGGGCTTTGGCCTGGGCGCCAGCCTGCCAGGATGGAACACACTGGCCGCAACCTTGGTGCTCGGGCTGCTGGGCTATGGCGTCAGCCTGGTTCTGTTCGTGCTGGCGTTGCGCGGCCTGGGCACGGCGCGCACCGGCGCCTATTTCTCAACCGCTCCTTTCATTGGCGCGGCGCTGGCGCTGGGTGTGCTGGGCGAGGGCGCCTCAGCCAGCGTTTGGCTTGCCGCAGCCTTGATGGGCCTGGGCGTGTGGCTGCACCTGACTGAGCACCACGCGCACGCCCACACACACGAGCCGCTGGTGCACTCGCACAACCATACGCACGACGCGCACCACCAGCATGCGCATGACGGTGCGGCGGTGGGCGAGGGGCCGCACGAGCACCCGCACACGCACGCGCCGCTGCGCCACAGCCACCCGCACTACCCGGATACGCACCACCGACACAGCCATTGACGCACTGTCTACAGTGAAAAGTGCAAACCAGACTGCAGCGTGCTGCGTTACATTCGGTCGCAACAACCCACAACGCACGGAAAGAAGAATGAAAAGTCAGTTTGCACGCTGTGCGACCGTTCTGGCCCTGGTAGTGAGCGCTACCCTGGCTCAAGCCCAGAGCCCCACACTGCCCTTGTGGGAATTGGGGGCATTTGGCGGCACCGCCAGTACGCCGGCCTACCCGGGTTCGGCAGACCGGGCTTCGCGCACACTGGTGCTGCCCATGCTTGTGTACCGGGGGGAAGTGTTTCGTGCCGAGCGGGGCGACGTGGGCGCCCGGCTTTTCAGCAGCGACGATGCCGAGCTGGATCTGGGGTTCGCGGCCTCGCTGCCAGCCACTTCAGACGATCTCACGGCCCGCAAGGGTATGAGCGACCTGGGCACGCTGGTGGAGTTTGGCCCGCGCGTCAAGATTACGCTGGCACGTCCTGCGCCGGGTACGCGCGTTCGCTTGGAACTGCCGCTGCGCGCAGTGCTGGAGTTCAACAGCGGGGTGCGGCAGCAAGGCTATGCGTTTGAACCCGAGCTGTCTCTGGAGGTGCGTGACATGGGGGCGGGCTGGAACCTGGGTGCCACGGCCAGTCTGGTGTTTGGAGACAAGAGCCTCAACAACTATTTCTATGGCGTTTCAACGCCCTTCGCGACGCCCTCGCGCCCGACCTTTGATGCGCAGGCGGGGTTGATCATGACGCGATTGGGTCTGAACGTGGCAAAAAGCCTCACACCGGATGTCCGAGTGTTCGGCTTTCTGCGCCATGAGTTGCTGGAAGGCGCGGCCAATACGGCCAGCCCGCTGTTCCAGCAGACCACCGGCACGTCCGTCGGGGTCGGGCTGCTTTGGACGTTGGCACGTTCGGAACAACGCGCGGTAGCGCGCTGAGGTAATTGAGGGCCCAGCCAAGTGTTCCTCCTGCACCAGCGACTCACCCGCTATGCACCGCACCTCCTCGTGTGGTTGGTGCTGTCCACGGTGGGTTGTGTGATGCTGGCCCGCCTGGAGTTGGGCCAACTGCGCGACGCCTTCGAGACCGATGCCCGCATCAGCCACCGCCTGCTCAGCCAACGAGCCGTGCAACATGATGCCGTGCTGGCCATGCTGGCGCTTTTGCAGCCGGGTGGTGCCGAATCTGCGGAACAGCGTTTGTCGTCCGTTTATCCGCAAATACTCGGTGTGCAGCGGCGCGACCCGGGTACTGCCTGGCCCAACCCGGCTCTGGACGCGGCTGAGCAGGCGTCGCGCCTGGCGCGTAGCGCAGCGCTGGCCAACCTGGATTTCACCGCCGAGCGTGCGCGCTACCAGCTGGTGCTGGCGGCGCAGCCGGCCAGTTTCGCCCTGCTGATCGACGTGCAGGCCAGCGTGCCCTGGAGCGACTGGTCCATGCCCGTGCAAACCAGCCCGGTGCGGGTGACGCTGGAACACGCCGGGCAGGCCTTTGTGGTGCAACCGGGCCGCATCGGTGATGGGGGGTGGCGGTTCGAATTTCACAAGCATCTGGCTAGCGCCAGCCAGCCGTTTGATGTCGTGGCCATCCGCCAGGTCGGTTGGCACGAGTTGCCCTGGGCATTGATGTTCCTGTGGGTTGTGAGTGTGGCTTCGGGTGTGGCCGTCTGGACCGCCTGGCAGGCCCAACGCAGTGCGCGCCGTCGCGCCGAAGAACTGTTGCGCGTGGGGCAAGTGGCGCGCCTGAATACCCTGGGCGAGCTCGCCGCGGGCATGGCCCATGAACTCAACCAGCCCCTCACCGCCATACTGGCCAATACGCAGGCGGCCAAGCGCCTGTTGCAGGACGATCCGCCGGAGCTATCCACCGCTTGTCAAGCCATGGACCAGGCCGTCGCCCAGGCGCGCCGCGCGGCCGAGGTGCTGGCGCGCCTGCGCCGAACCGTCGAGCAACCCAGTTCAGCGCAACCCGATGAAGCCGTCGATCTGGAGGCGGTTGTGCGTAGCGCGCTGGACCTGCTGGAACCCGAACTCCGGCGTCGTGACGTGACGGCAACCGTGAAGGCCGCGCAGTCCGTCCGTGTGCATGCGGAGCGTGTAGCGCTTGAGCAGATCGTGCATAACCTGCTGACCAACGCGCTGCAGGCGCTGGACCAGGTCCCAGCCGACGAGCGTCAGCTCACCATTCACATCGCAGTGGAAGCGGGCGCCGGCGTGCTGCGTGTGGTGGACAGCGGCCCGGGCATAGCACCGGACATCCTGCCCCGCGTGTTCGAGCCCTTTTTTACAACCCGGGAGGGCGGCCTGGGTCTGGGCTTGAGCCTGTGTGAGACCCTGGCCGTGGGCATGGGCGGGCAGTTGCTGGCACAGGCCCATGCACCGCGTGGTGCGCAATTCATTCTCTCGCTGCCCCTGGCACCCGCTCCATGACCGCGCCGCTCTCGCCCCTGATCCATTTGATTGACGACGACGCGGCCGTGCGCGATGGCCTGTCCATGCTCATAGGCACCGTGGGCCTGCGCGTCCAGGCCTGGGCGGACCCGCAGGCGTTCATGCAGGGCTTTGACCGTCAAAGCATCGGCGCCATTGTGCTGGACGTGCGCATGCCAGGCACCAGTGGCCTGACCGTGCTGGATGCGTTGGTGGCACAAGGGGTGGACCAGCCCGTGATCATGCTCACCGGTCACGGCACGGTAGAACTGTGCCGGCGCGCATTCAAATCGGGTGCCACCGAGTTCCTGGAGAAGCCGGTGGACGACGACGTATTGCTGGAAGCCCTGCAAAACGCCGTGCGCCAGCATGTGCGCTCACGCGAGCGGCATCAGGCCAATCAGCAGGCGCGCGAACACTATGCGCAGCTGTCCGAGCGGGAACGCGAGGTGCTGGGCCTGATTGTCGAAGGGCTCACCAACAAGGAAATAGGGCGTGCACTGGGCCTGTCGCCACGCACGGTGGAAACCCACCGGGCGAACCTGTTTGCCAAGCTGCAGGTGGAGTCTTTGGCGCACCTGATTCGCCATTACGCCACTCTGGCTTCCCAGCCCGAAACCTGAAGGGCTGCGTAGTTATACGGAGCCGGGTGCGTAGCCGCACGAATGGCCGTCATGCGGGTATCCCACTACATTTTCTCCAGGGGTGAACGTTTGATTCACACCCACCATATAACTGGAGAAAACCCATGCGTTCCATGCACTGCACCACTGCCCTCGTTCTGTCTCTTGCCACGCTTGGCGTCAACGCCCAGGCTGTGCGTGCCGAGAAGAATATGTCGCTTGAGCTGGCCACCAAAATTGCATCCGCTACCGTGGCGGCCTGCAGCGCTGACAAGTACAACGTGACCGCCACCGTGGTGGACCGGGCCGGCGGTGTTCGCGCCGTGCACCGTGCCGACAACGCCGGCCCGCACACCCTGGCGGCCAGCCAGGCCAAGGCGTTCACTTCGGCTTCCGCCAAGAACTCCACGCTGGCCATGTGGGAAGGCGTGCAGAAGAACCCGGCATCCACCCATGTCGCTTCCATCCCCGGCTTCCTGCTGCTGGGCGGGGGCGTGCCGGTCAAGGTGGGCGATGAGGTGATTGGTGCCGTGGGTGTGGGTGGTGCACCCGGTGGTCATCTGGACGAAAAGTGCGCCCTGGCGGGCATTGCCGCTGTGCAGGACCTGCTGAAGTAAACATGTTGCCAGTCATCCGAGGAGTCGCCATGTCCCCAACCCAGAACCGACTGCTGGCTTGGCCGGTGGCGGCCTGCATGGCACTGGCTGGCCTGGGCTTTGCAGCCCAGGCACAGGTTGCACCCAGTGCCGCCGAAGTGGTCCGTTATAGCGGCCTGCATGCGGCAGCCCATCGGGGCGAGCTTGCGCAGGTCCGGAAACTGCTGGCCAGCGGAGCACCAATCGACGCGCGGGACCCGTATGGCCGCACCGCTTTGCATGTGGCGACTTTTGCCCGGCAGCGCGAGGTGATCAAGGCCCTGGCGCAAGCCGGCGCCGGTCTGGGGCTGCTGGAGAATGACCGTTACGACGCGGTGACGATTGCGGCGGTGGCGGATGACGAAGCGACCATGCGCCTGCTGTTGCAACTGGGTGCCAGCGCAGCGCTCACCACCAGCCGCTACGACGGCACCGCGCTGATTGCCGCTGCGCACCTGGGACACGATGGCGTGGTCAGGCAGCTCATTGCGGCTGGTGCGCCGCTGGACCATGTCAACAACCTGCACTGGACGGCGGTGATTGAATCCATCGTGCTGGGCAACGGTGGTGCGCGACACCAGGCGGTGCTTCATGCCCTGCTGGATGCCGGGGCCAGCACACAGTTGGCTGACCGGGAAGGCAACACACCGCTGGCATTGGCCACAGCCCGCGGGTATGCGGCCATGGTGGCCTTGCTGCTGAAGGCGGGCGCCAGGTAGGGCATAGCGACCGCGCGCAGAAGCCTTCTGGCGGAATGGTTTTTGGTCAAATTGACCTCTAGCCCTCGTGGAAACTACGTATACAGCTATAAAACGATAGTAAACCGTCGTTCGCTCAGGGGCAGGTGCGTTGGAAAAATCGAGGTGGCTACTTCGCCCATTCCTCTGAAAGTCTCTCTGCCTGTTCCAGCACCAGGCGGATTGCCTCCTCTTGCATGTCGGGCGGGTACTTGTAGCGACGCAGGGTGATGCGCACCAGGTTGCGCAGGCGGGCGCGTACGCTCTCGCGCTTTTGCCAGTCGACGGTGGTGCTGTTGCGCAGCTTCTCGGTCACTTCCACCGCAATCTTTTTCAACACCTCGTCACCCAGTTCGCGCACCGCGCTCTCGTTGTCGGTCAGTGCATCGTAAAACGCCAACTCCGACGTGTTCAGGCCCAACTTGTCGCCGCGTAAGGCCGCCTCGCGGAACTCCTTGGCCATGGCAATCAGTTCTTCGATCACCTGGGCGCTTTCCACCGCGCGGCTCAGGTAGCGGTTCAGCGCGGCTTGCAGGCGCTCGCTGAACTTGCGCTCCAACACCACGTTGGTCCGCATACGCGACTTCACTTGGTCATTCAACAGCTTTTGCAGTAGCTCCACCGCAAAGTTGCGCTGCGGTAGCTGACGCACTTCTTCCAAAAAGGCATCGGACAAGATGCCAATGTCGGGCCGATCCAGCCCGGCGAGTTTGAAGATGTCTTCCACGCCCTCGGCTACCACCGCGTTGTCCAGTATCTGCTTCAGCACCGCGTTGCGGCCCTCTTCCGACAGCTTGGCATCCGACGTGGTGGCCTTGGCAATCACCGCCTTGATGGCCTGGAAGAAGGCAATCTCCTCGCGTAACAGTGCCGCATCGTCCAAGGTGCCGCACAGCGAAAACGTCTTGGTAATGGCCAGCACCACATCGGCCCAGCGCTTCTTACCCTCGTCCAGCCCCAGCACAAAGTTTGCAGCGGGCAGTAGCAGTGTGGTGGCATGCGTGCGGTAGGCGCTGAAATCAAAGCCGTGCAATAGGTGGCGGGCCACCTCCATCAGCTCTTGCAGCTTGGCCAGCGCCTCGCCAGCGTCCAGCGTGGGCTGGCCCTTGCCTTTGCTCTCGGTGTAAGTGCGTAACGCCTTGCGCAGCTCTGCGGCAATGCCGATGTAGTCCACCACCAGGCCACCCTCTTTGTCGCGGAACACGCGGTTAACGCGGGCAATGGCCTGCATCAGGTTGTGGTCGCGCATCGGCTTATCGATGTACATGGTGTGCAGGCAGGGCACGTCAAAACCGGTGAGCCACATGTCGCGCACGATCACCAGCTTGAGCGGGTCAGCCGCGTCTTTAAAGCGGCGCTCCAGCAGCTTCTTGGCAGCGCTGTTGTAGATGTGGGGTTGCAGCAGTGCTGCGTCTGCCGCAGAGCCGGTCATCACCACCTTGATCGCTCCCTGCGCCGGGTCATCGCTGTGCCAGTCGGGGCGCAGCTTGACGATGGCCGCATAGAGGCGGGCGCAAATCTCGCGGCTCATGGCCACCACCATGCCCTTGCCCGCCACCGCTGTATTGCGCGCCTCAAAGTGCTGCACGATGTCTGCCGCCACCAGGTCCACGCGCTCCTTGGCACCCACCAGTTTTTCCAGCGCAGCCCAGCGGGTTTTCTCGGCCTCTATCAGCGCTGCATCTTCCTCGTCTTCAAAAACATCTTCCACATCCGCGTTCAGCTGCTCCATTACCACCTGGTTCAAGTTCAGCTTGGCCAGGCGGCTCTCGTAAAAGATGGGCACGGTAGCGCCATCGTCCACCGCGTCCTGAATGTCATAAATGCTGACGTATTCGCCAAACACCGCGCGAGTGTCGTGGTCGCCCGCCTCAATGGGTGTGCCTGTAAAGCCCACAAAGGTGGCGTTCTTCAGCGCATCACGCAGGTGCTTGGCAAAGCCGTATTTGTATTTGCCAGTCTTCTTGTCCAGCACGGCGCGAAAGCCGTACTGCGAACGGTGCGCCTCGTCGGCCATCACCACAATGTTGTTGCGATCACTCAGTAGGGGAAACACTTCTTCCCCCACGTCGGGCGTGAACTTCTGCACCGTGGTGAAGATGATGCCGCCAGAGGGGCGCCCGTCCAGCAACGCACGCAGCTCGTCGCGGCTACCCGCCTGTTGCGGCTGCTCGCGCAGCAGGCTGCGCGCACCCACAAAGGTTTGGAAGAGCTGGCCGTCCAGGTCGTTGCGGTCGGTCACCACCACCAGCGTGGGGTTGTGCATTTCTGGCTGCTGCATCAGCTTGGCGGCAAAGCACACCATGGAAATGCTTTTGCCCGAGCCCTGTGTGTGCCACACAATGCCACCCATGCGCGAGCCGGGCTTCACCCGCTCGGCATAGCTGGCCCATTGCTCTTGCACCGCATTGGCGGCTGGTGGCGTAGCGGCAATTACCGCCGCCTTCACCGCCGCGCGCACGGCGTGGAACTGGTGATAGGCAGCAATCTTCTTCACCACCTGGCCATCGGCCATTTCAAACAGCACAAAGTAGCGCAGGTAGTCCAGCAGCAGCGCGGGCGCAAAAAAGCCGCGCACCACCTTTTCCAGCTCGTATTCCAACAGCGGGCGGTCGTTCTCGTTCTTGACCGTGCGCCAGGGCAAAAAGCGCTCAAAGCTGGCGGTGAGCGAGCCTACGCGGGCATGCAAACCGTCAGACGCCACCAACGCCTCGTTGGTCACAAACAGGTCGGCCAGCTCGTCTTTATAGGTCTGCAACTGGTGGAAGGCGTCTTTGATGCCCACCTGCTCCGCAGCTAGGTTCTTCAGCTCTACCACCGCAATCGGCAGGCCATTGATAAAACACACCAGGTCTGGCCTGCGCGGCTGTTTGACACCTTGCACGGTGAACTGGTTCACCACCAAAAAGCGGTTGCGCTCGGGTGTGTCAAAGTCCACCAGCACCACGCGGTCGCCCCGGCGCTCGCCGTCAATCTCGACCTCTACCGGCACCCCACCTACCAGCGCTTCGTGGAACGCGCGGTTACTCTGGATAAGCGAAGGGTGGTCTGGCTTGCTCAACTGGTGCGCCACGTCGTCTAGCAGGGCAGCGGGTATTTGCGGATTCAGTCGCGCCAATGCCTCGCGTAGCTCACCTTGCAGCAGCACCTGGCGATAGTCGCTGCGCTGGGGACTGTCGCTATCAGGCGCAATATCGGGGCCTGCGCGGTAGTCCCAGCCGGTGTCTTGGAACCAGGTGAGGGCGAGTTGTTCGAGGTCGTTTTCAACCATTATTTTTGCTCCTCAGCCCTTGAAGACAAAGCGCTTCTCGGCCACATCGGCAATCAAGTCGACTAGGCGCTCCACCTTGTCGAATTCGCCGTTAGGGAACCAGATTGGCTGAATTTTCAGCTCCAGTAGTTGCGCTTCTTTCGCTGGCCGTTGGTTGGCATCTTTAGGTACCTCCACGATCGCGTAATGATTTGGCACTTGATACGAGTCGCTTTCTTTTGCGACTTTGAACAGATCCATCGTCCAATCCTGCTCCAAACCGCAACCCAAAAAAAGTAAAGATTGAGATATATAGATTTGCCTCAAAGCTTTTGGGAGTGGCTTCTGAAAGTCGAAAGCTGGCGGTTGTCCGTAGGCTTGCTCATATTGCTGCACTGTCAGGATATGCGTGGCGTCGCTCTCTGCATCACCGTGCAGCTTTAAAAGACAACGATCTCCACGCACCATGCGGGGAAAAAAGTTGTGCTCCTGCGTGCCGTGCATGTATGCCTTGAAATCCATCGGCTTCCCCTGATGGATGGCTTCTTCGTATGTTTTTTCGATGGCATCGTCGAAATTGGTCGTGACGATGCACCCGCGGGCAAAGCGAGGGAGGTGCCGAAGTGGCCCTGCCTTCAGTTTGAGTTGCTGAGCGCGGTACGTATTTCGGATGAATGCAGAGGTGACCGCCGCATCGTGACCAGCCATCTTTTGCGCTGCTAAAAGGTATTGGCCTGAATCAATGAGCGATTGAATCTCACCCGTATTTGCACCCGCCAATCGCTGCAGGAGCAATCCAAGTGCTTCACCCCAAAGCGGCATACCCAGAGGCTTGGATAAACCGGCCCCAACAAACGGAACGACACGCCCCCTGTCAGCCGCCTGTAGTAGATCCATGAACTGCGGTATGCACGCGTTGTCCTTGATCAGCTTGATCGCGACTTCATGCTTCGCTTCGATGGCATCGCTTTCCCATGCGACTTTGTCCGACTCATAACCTTCGGGATCAACCCAGAACAACACCTTGCTACGAGGGTAAGCGGATGACCCAAGCGTGACAGGGTCATCGCTGTCCAAATACTCGTTGAAGTCCTTGTTGGTGTCGTATTGAGCCGTCAGCAGATCAATAGCATGTCCTAGCAACGACTCGTCAGTCTTTACTTCTCTCACAACTGAGCCTCCTCGGTTGATACCGACACCCTACCAGACAGCAAGTCAGGTAAAAGCGTGTCGCGTACCTGCGTCAAACGTGCCGCCTCAAGGCGATTACTGACTGTCATTTCAATCAGTGGAGTCATCACCTTGGTCATTTCAACCAAGATTTCCTGGGGCGGGCAAAGCACCTTCGCTTCTGAAAGATGCTTGCGCTGGATATGACCCATCGTCGTAGCCTTATTGGCTGCGATATCCCGAAAGTTGCTCAAGTGATGCTTGGTCCACAGGAGATAGAACCACTTGGCGTACTGTTCGGATGTCACTTTGAACAGATGTTGATTCAGTGCGCCCTTGCCGCCGCACCAGACATCGACTTCCAAACTACCCGACCATGAAAACAGAACGTCGCCGTCTTGAATCACATAGTTCTCCGGCACTTGAGTGTTGGCGCGATCCGCGTTAAGCGTGTGCCCGGCGCGGAGTTGGGCAATCTTGATCACCGGCAACCAGTCAGCCCCCTCTTCTGTGGGGTATTTCTGCAACGCTAAGCCGTTCAGATATGACGCGACATCATCCAACGCTCGCACTACCCACCCACTTGGAATCTCCCCCAGCTCCGAGTCCTCGAAGCTGTCGGGAAACAGCGCGAGGAGTTCGGGGGTGAGGCTCAGGCGTTGGCAAATGAAATCGGCACTCTCGCCGCTGGCCTTGGCACGCACGGGGTCGAAATCGATGAACCAGGACTGGAAGATGGCACGGGCCATGGCTTCCAGCGTTTCGTTCACGCGGCGGTTGAGTTCGATTTTGTCGTCGATTGCCCCTAATACTCGCGCAATCTCACGCTGCGTATCCGGAGGTGGAACACGAATTTCTATCGGGTAGATGAAGTTGCGGTTGAGCGATGGCTGAGCACTACCGGAGTTGTATCCCGCGAAGTTGATGCTGCTCAGAAAGTAGTAGGCAAATCTTGGATCATTTCCGTGGAAATCGGTGACATACAGGCAAGTGTTGTGAGGCCAGTAATCCCTCTCCGAAAAGTGCACTTGCCCGAAGGACGCCCCGCTGCGACCAACTACGACGCCGGGCCCTTTCGCAAGCGCGGTGTCGTGCAATCCGTTTTGCCCCGCAGACCCCATAACTGGCACCTTGCCAACGCGGCGCTCTGGATCAGTGAGGTCGTGGCCTCGTTGCAGACTCACGAATTCTCCAAGCGTGATGCTTTGCCACTCACTCATCCCCATCCCCCAAATCCCCACTCAGCTCCGCCTCAATCTGCTCAATGGTCGGCAAGCTGCCCTCCAGCTCTTGCGGCAGAGCGCGGGTGAGTTGGGTTTCCCACTCGGCCACGCTGATGGGCTGGGTGCTGCCAGCCAGTGCGTATTCCACCAACACGCGGTTTTTCTCGCGCACCAGCAGCAGGCCCAGCGTGGGCTTGTCGTCAGGGTGGGCCAGCAGGCGGTCTACGGCGGTCATGTACATGCCCAGTTGGGCACCGTCGCCTGCTTCAAACTTGCGGGCCTTGAGCTCAATGACCACATAGCGGCGCAGCTTGAGGTGGTAGAAGAGCAGGTCCAGGTAAAAGTCTTCGTCGCCAATTTCCAGATGCACCTGGCGGCCTACAAAGGCGAAGCCCTGGCCCAGCTCCAGCAAAAATTTCTGGATGTGGGCTACCAGTCCGCGCTCCAGCTCGGCCTCGCGGCGCGGGGCATCGGTGCCCAAAAAGTCAAACAGGTAGGGGTCTTTGAAGATTTGCACCGCCATGTCGGACTCGGCGGTGGGCAGCGTGGCGGGGAAGTTGGTTTGCGCTCGGCCTTGCCGCAGGTGGGCTTGGCCCTGAATTTGGATTCCCAGTACGTTGCGTGACCAGCCTTCGCGCCGCGCAGTTTGGACGTACCACTGGCGGGTGGCTGGATCTGAGACGCGATCCAGCAGCAGGCAGTTGTGAAACCAAGGCACTTGTGCAGCAGTCTGCTGCACAAGCTCCCGGTCCGGCCAAGCCGCAGCAAAGGCGCGCATGTATTTGAGGTTGCGCGGCGAGAAGCCCTTCATATCGGGGAAGGCATCGCGCAGGTCAGCTGCCAGCCGGTCCACCACCTTGGTGCCGTAGCCTTGCTCTGCCTGCTTGTGCAGGATGCGCTGGCCAATGTCCCAATACAGCAGCACCATGACGCTGTTGCTGGCCAGCACCAAACGCAAGCGCTCGCCGTGAATGCGGCCTTTGATTTCAGCCAGCCAAGCTGCGTAGTCTGCGGGCATGTCGCTGGCTTGCGCTGCCACCGGAAACATGGCGCTGCGGTCGGTTCGGCCGCGCTGAGCGCGCGGGGCCTGATCCGAAATGGCCTTGATCGAGGCGGGCTTCTTGGGTTTAGATGCCATAGCCCAGCCCCGCCAGGTTCTTACGGATTTCGGCCTCCAGCCTTGCGCTCTCTTTGAATTGCTCGCCCAAGGCAGTGGTCAGGCGGGCCATTTTTTCTTCAAACGGCTCGCCATCGGCCTCTTGCGCGGCAGCACCCACGTAGCGGCCGGGGGTGAGCACGTAGTCGGCCTTGCGAATGTCATCCAGCTTCACGGCTTTGCAAAAGCCTGCTTCGTCGCCATAGCTGGTGCCGCGCTGCCAGGCATGGAAGGTGTCGGCGACTTTGGCCAGGTCTTTGGGTTTGAAGTCGCGCAGCACGCGGTCTTTCATGTAGCCAAGCTGGCGTGCGTCGATGAACAGCACCTCGCCATGGCGCTTGCGGCTGATGCCTTTTTTGGCGCGCTCGGCCTTGCTGCGGGTCAGGAACCAGATGCAAGCGGGAATCTGCGTGTTGGTAAACAGTTGGCCGGGCAAGGCCACCATGCACTCCACCAGGTCGGCCTCAATCAGCGCTTTGCGGATTTCGCCTTCGTTGTTGGTATTGCTGCTCATGGAGCCGTTGGCCAGCAGCAGGGCCATGCTGCCGTGGGGGGCCAGGTGGTGGATCATGTGCTGCATCCACGCAAAGTTGGCGTTGCCGTCGGGGGGCACGCCATACTTCCAGCGCGGGTCGTCATCGCGCACGCCTTCCTTCCAGGCCTTCATGTTGAAGGGCGGGTTGGCCATGATGAAGTCGGCGCGCAGGTCGGGGTGCTGGGGGCGGGTGTAGGTGCTGGCGGGCTCTTTGCCAAAGTCGTAGTCCAGCCCACGGATGGCCATGTTCATGCTGGCCAGCCGCCAGGTGGTGGGGTTGAACTCTTGGCCGTAGATGCTGAGCTGGCCAATCTTGCCACCGTGCTCCAGCACAAAGCGCTCGCTCTGCACAAAGAAGCCGCCGGAGCCACAGCAGGGGTCATACACACGGCCTTCAAACGGTTCCAGCATTTCCACAATCAGGCTGACGATGCTCTTGGGCGTGTAGAACTCGCCGCCGCGTTTACCTGCGGCAATGGAGAACTCGCCCAAAAAGTATTCGTAGATGTGACCCAGGATGTCTTTGGCCTTGAGCGCGCCGTGGTTGAACGGGATTTTGGAGAACTCGTCAATCAGGCCAGGCAGGGCTTCGTCTACCCGCCAACGGGCGTAGCTTTTGTCGAGCACGCCTTTGAGCTTGGGGTTGTCTTTTTCCACAGCTTCCAGCGCGTCGTCCAGCAGGCGGCCAATGCCTTTGAATTTGTACTCAAAGGTCTTGCCGTTTTTGACGGTGAGCACGGTGTCGATGGCGAGCTTGGCACTGTCTTTCAAAAAGTCCCACCGGGCCAGGGCGGGCACCCAGAAGACATTGGTCTCGGTGTAGTAGTCGCGCGCTTCCAGCTCTTGTGCAATCAACTCTGCCGCATCCTCGCCCAGGTAGTAGTCGTTGGAAGGATCTTTGAATGCAGCTTCCAGCTCCAGACGGCGCTCCTTGAAGGCATCGGAGATGTACTTCAGGAAGACAAGCCCCAAGACGACGTGCATGTACTCGCTGGGGTTGACGGCAGAACGCAACCGGTCGGCGGCATCCCACAGTTGCTTGTCGAGGTTGTTGAGGAATTGTTGTTCTTCGGTGTTCATATGTTTTTCATTCTAGGGTAGAAGAAAAATAGGCCTATAGCCCTCGTGGAATAAGCGCAAACAGCTATAAAAACAGTAGCAAATCCGGCTCCGCTGGCGGCCCGGATCCACCCGCTACTTGCCGCTGCCCGCGTCCCGGTCGATGCCCAGCTTGCGCATCTTTTCCCACAGGTTCTTGCGGCTGATGCCCAGGGTGTCGGCGCAGGACTGGATTTGCCACTGCTGGGCGTCCAGCGCGCGCACGATGAAGTCGCGCTCGCATTCGCTCAAGTAGTCGCGCAGGCTGCCGGCCACGTCCTGCTGTTCGCCCAGCGGCGGGGCGGGGCGGTCGAAAAGGATGTCGTGGGAGATGGTGCGGCTGTCGCTCATCAGGCTGGCGCGCTCCAGTGCGTTCTTGAGTTCTCGGATGTTGCCCGGCCAGCGGTAATGGCGGATGGCGTGCTCGGCTGCCGGTGTCAGCGCCGGGGTGGCCTTGCCGCTGGCGGCCGCCATGTCGGCCAGCAAGTGGCGTGCAATCGGCAGGATGTCTTCGGCGCGCTCGCGCAGCGGGGGAATGCGCAGCTCCACCACGTTGATGCGGTAGTACAGGTCTTCACGGAACTCGCCGCTGGCAACGCGCTCGGTCAGCGTCTGGTGGGTGGCGCAGACCAGGCGGATGTTGACCGGAATTGGCGTCTCGCCGCCCACCCGCACGATGCTGCGCTCCTGCAAGGCGCGCAGCAGCCGCACCTGCATGGACAGCGGCATGTCGCCAATTTCGTCGAGGAACAGCGTGCCCCCATCGGCCTGCTCGAACACGCCTTTCTTGGTGCGTCCCGCGCCGGTGAAGGCGCCTTTCTCGTAGCCAAACAGCTCGGCCTCCAGCAGGCTCTCGGTCAGCGCACCGCAGTTGACGGCAATGAAGGGGCGGCTGGCGCCGGTCAACTGGTGCAGCGCTTGCGCCACGCGCTCCTTGCCCACGCCGGACTCGCCGGTGATCAGCACCGAGGCCTCGCTGGCCGCCAGCCGGTGCAGCATGGATTCAATCTGGCGCATGGCCGGCGACTGACCCAACTGGCTGGGACCCAGGTCGTCATCGGTGCCGACCAGGGCCTGGATCTTGTCGATCAGGGCGTCCAGGTCGAATGGTTTGGTGATGTAGTCCTGCGCGCCTTTCTTGAGCAGGCGCACGGCGCTGTCGATGTCGCCATGGCCGGTGATGAAGATGAAGGGGGGCAGGCTCAGGTGTTCGTCCAGCAGGGTTTCAAACAGCCGGTCGCCGGTGATGTCGGGCAGGCGGATGTCGCTGATGACCAGGGCATAGGGCTGGCGGCGCAGGGCCTCCAGTGCGGCGGTGCCGGTGCGGTGCCAGTCGCAATCCAGGCCTTCGAGCTCAAAGCGGTCGCACAGCGACTCGCCCATGATCTCGTCGTCTTCAATCAGGCAGATACGGCGCTGTGCTGGGGGCATGAACAGGTTCCAGGGGGATGATGACGGTGAAGCGGGTCCGCTCCGGGTCGGACTCGGCGCCTATCGTACCGCCGAGCTGGGTCACGATCTGGTAGCAAATCCACAGGCCCAGGCCGTTGCCGCCCTCCGAGAAGCGGGTGAAGGGCTCGAACAGGCGCGCCAGTTGCTCGGGCAGCAGCGGATGCCCGGTGTTTTCGACCACCAGCACAAAGCGCTCGCTGCCGGCCAGCGCGCGCACGGCGACCTGGCCCCCGCGCCCGGCGGCCGTGATGGCATTGAGCAGCAGGTTGATCAGCACCTGGCGCACCAGGGTGGAGGGCAGTGCAATGGTGTCGGCCAGCGCCACCGTCCACGCCAGCTGCGTGCCTTGCTTGTGCGCGGCCGGGGTCACCAGGATGCGCACATCCTCCAGATCGGGCGCGCCCAGTGGGCGGCTCTTGACCTTGGCCTCCACCAGCAGGGCCGCCACCGTCTCGCGGATTTGCGACAGGCCACGCTCCAGCAGCGAAATGGTCTTTTGGGTGATGGGGTCGGGATTGCCGTGGCGCTTGAGGGTGCTGATGGCGTTGAGCATGCCGCCCAGCGGGTTGTTGATCTCGTGCGCAATGCTGGCGGTCAGGCGCCCCACGGCGGCCATGCGTTCGCTCTTGACCATTTCTTTTTCGAACTCGGCCTTTTCCCGCAGCTTGACCAGCACGGCCTCATAGGCCTGGAACAGTTGGCCCACCTCGTCGCCATAGGGGTAGAGCGCGGGGTCCAGGTCCTGCAGCTCTCCGTTGCCGATGCGGTTGATGCGCTCGGTGACCATGCGCATGGGCAGCATCATGCGCCGGCCCCAATAGGCGGTGATGGGCAGCAGGATGGCCAGCACCAACAGGCTGATCCACGCCGAGCGGCTCAGGATCAGCGAGAAGCGCTGCCACAGCAGCGACTTGTTGTAGGTGACGATCAGCGTGCCCAGTCGCACACCGTCGCTGGCAATCGGCAAGGCCACGTAGATGTGCTCCGCCGCGCCCTCGCTGTGCACAAACACGCCGGCGTCGGCGGCTAGGGGAAGGCCCCGGCTGATGGCCGCAAAGTCGGGCCCCAAGGACACCAGCGGGGTGAGTATGGGGTGCTCCTGGGGGCGCGACGACACGTAGACGCGCTGGCTGTTGTCCAGCACCAGAATGCTCTCGGTCAGCGCCGTTCCGGGTGTCACCGTGAACGGCAGCGAGACCACCTCAAAGGCCTCCCACACCTCGTCATGCAGCATCACCTGGAACAGCGCATGCGCGGTGGTGCGGCCAATGTCTTCGGCGTTTTGCAGCAGGTCGCGGTTCAGGTTGTCCCATGCCTGGATGACGTAGGACGTGGACAGCGCCAAGGCCGTGGCCACGATCAGCCCGCCGCCCCACAGCGGCAGCTTGAAGCGCAGGCTGAGGTTGAACAGCCACATCAGATTTCGCCAAACACGCGCATCATCTCGGCAACGCCGTTGTAGAGCGTGGGCGAGCCGGGGGTGAAGCTGTCCAGCTTCAGGCGCGCCAGCAGCGCGCGGCCTTGCGGGTCGTCCTTCATGCCCATCAGCGCGCGCTGCATCTGGGCAAAGTCGGCCTCGTTCACGCTGGTGCTGGCCACCATCGGCGGGAAGCCATACTCCTCGGACTTCCAGACAATGCGGGTCTTGGCCGTGATCTCGGGCCTGACCTTGTTGAGCACATCCCAGACATAGCTGTCCACCGCGCCGCCCTGCACCAGGCCCGCCGCCACCGCGTCAATCACCTTGCGGTGCGACCAGGTGAAGAAGGTCCGCTTGAAGAACACGGCAGGGTCCGCGCCGCTGCGCTTGATCTCAAAACGTGGAACCAGGTAGCCGGTGTTGGAGTAGGGGTCCGCGTAGGCGAAGATGCCGCCCCGGAGGTCGCCAATGCCGCGGGTCTGCGTGTCCTGCGCCGGCACGATCAGGTAGGACCGGTAGGTCGGCTTGCCTTCGTTCACTGCCACGGCCATCAGCCGCACGTCGTTCTTCAACATCACATACGGGTAGTCGCAGATCCACGCGAAGTCGACCTTGCGCTGCAGCAGCAGATCCATGGTGTCGCGGTAGCGGTCGCGCTGCACAAACTCCACCGGGCGCTTCAACCGGGCCTCCAGGTAACGGCGCCACTCGGCCAGCAGGGCATGCTGGTCGTGCAGGAAAGCCGGTGTCATCGCAAAGCGAATGGGGTTGGCGGCGTCGCCCGCGTGGGCACCCAAACAGGCGAAGGCCAGGCAGAGCGTGGCGAGCAGGGTCTTGAACAGCGTCGGCATCCTGATTCCTTGTTACCGGACGGTGACATCCGCCGGATTGTTGGCATGGGGGGTTACGGTTTGGTAACACGCACCGGCCACCACTGCGCGTGCAGCCCATGCCGGGAATTCTAGCCACGTGGTGGGGGTGCAGCCCGGTATTAAGCGTCCTGTTCGGCCGTGTTTGCAGAGTCTGCGTTACCAATGGGTAACCCATGCGTGGTGATGAAAGTGCTGTCTTGCCCAGCGTCAAGACATGGCGCGTGCAGTGGCCCAAAGGTTGCTATCCAAAGGGTGTCAAGTTGCACAGACCCTGCGCGTGGGCGATGGGATGCAACCACCAATCAGGAGCACAACATGAAGCTGACACGACGGGTTTTCATCATGGCGTCTGGCATCACCGCCGGATCATTGGTAACAGGGTGTGCAGGCCTGCAGTCAGCGCCGCTGCACAGCGCATTGATCCCGCGCAAGGCCAAGCCCTGCAGCCCCGCCACGGGCGAGTGGGTGGCCAGCACCTGCCAGGGCTGCACCCAGTGGTGCGCCATCCAGATCTATGTGCAGGGCGGCCGCGCCACCCGCGTGCGCGGGAACCCGCTGTCCAAGACCAATCACGGCTATTGCTGTCCGCGCGGTCACATGATTCCGCAGCAGATGTATGACCCCGACCGCATCAAGACGCCGATGAAGCGCACCAACCCGCAGAAGGGCCGTGGCATTGATCCCAAGTTTGTGCCCATCAGCTGGGACGAGGCACTCAACACCGTGGCCGACAAGATGATTGCGCTGCGCATGGCCGGCGAAACCCACAAGCTGACCTATATGCGCGGCCGCTATTCACCCACCTCCACCGAGTTGCTGTATGGCACGCTGCCCAAGATCTTTGGCACCGGCAACTATTTCTCGCACAGCGCCATTTGCGCCGAGGCGGAGAAGATGGGTCCGGGCCTGACGCAGGGCTTCTTTGGCTACCGCGATTACGACCTGACCCACACCAACTGCCTGGTGTGCTGGGGCACCGATCCCCTGGCATCCAACCGCATGGTGCCGAACATGATGAACCAGTTCCCCGCTATCGTGAAGCGTGGAACGGTGATTGCGATTGATCCCCGACTCTCCAACGTGGCCGCCAAGGCGCACGAATGGCTGCCCATCAACCCAGGGACCGACGGTGCGCTGGCCGGTGCCATTGCGCACGTGCTGCTTACCGAAGGCCTGTGGAACCGCGAATTTGTCGGTGACTTCAAGGAGGGCAAGAACCTGTTCGTTGCCGGCAAGGCAGTAGACGAGGCCGCGTTCGCCGAGAAGGAAACCCATGGTCTGGTGAAGTGGTGGAACCTGGAGCTGAAGAACCAGACACCCGCCTGGGCTGAAAAGGAGTCGCTGATCCCGGCTGCGCAAATCCTGCGCGTGGCCCGTGCCATGGGCAAGGCAGCACCGAAGACGGTGGTCTGGATGGGACCGGGAGTAGCCATGACGCCGCGCGGCACTTACGCTGCCATGGCGGTGCACGCACTCAATGGCCTGCTGGGCTCGGTGGATGTGGAGGGCGGTGTCTGGCAAAGCCCCAGTGGCCCGCCGCTGGCCGCATTCCCCAAGGCCGATGCCTATGTGGATGATATCGCCAAGAATGGCAGCAAGGGCAAGAAGCTCGATGGCCGTGGCGCCAAGGACATGCCCGCCATGATGGGTGCCAAGCCCGGCAGTGGCGTGGTCACCAACAACGTGGCCAACGGCATGCTGAAGGATCCCGGTGCCTGCAAGGTGCTGGTGTCCAGCTGGTCGAACTTCGCCTTCTCGGCCACGGGTGCCCAGCGCTGGGAAAAGGCCCTGGCGGCGATTCCCTTCTTCGTGCACATGGTGCCCAACGCGTCCGAGATGACGATGTTTGCCGACATCGTCTTGCCCTCGACCTTCAACTCCGCCGAAGGCTGGTCCATCGTCACCAACATGGGCAACGGCCATGCCTACGCCTCCATCCAGCAAGGTGCCGTCAAGCGCCTGTGGGATGTGAAACAGGAAGAGACCGAAGTCATGTGGCTGCTGGCCGAGAAGCTCAAGGCCAAGGGCTTTGCCAACCTGTTCGACTACTACTCCAAGGAATTCAAGGACCCCGAGACCGGCAAGGCACCCACCACGGCACTGGAGTTCAGCGAGATTGCCGCCAAGATGACCAGCGCACCGATCTGGAAGGCCAAGGAGCCGCTCAAGGGGGATGCGCCGATCAATGGCTGGGCCGAGTTCAAGAAGAAGGGCATGTTCAGCGGCCCGAAATACACCTTGAAGAAGGGCTGGGGCGGCAAGTTCGCCACGGCCACCAAGAAGTTCGAGTTCTACAGCGAGACGCTGAAGAAGGGCTTGCTGGAGCACGCCAAGAAATACGAGACCACGGTGGACGACATCCTCACGGTCAGCGGCTACACGGCGCGCGGCGAGCAGGCCTTTGTGCCGCACTATGAGCCGGTCAAGCGCCACGGCAGCGTGGCCGACTACCCGCTGACCTTCATCGACTACAAGTCGCGCCTGAACCGCGAGGGCCGCTCGCAGAATGTGCCCTGGTACCAGGAGTTCAAGAAGGTCGATCCGGGTGATGTGTCCTGGGCCGACGTGGTCAAGATGAACCCGGTCGATGGAGCCAAGCTGGGCCTGAAGACCGGCGACACGGTGAAGATCACGTCGATGAGCGGAACCATTTCCTGCCAGCTCAAACTGTGGGAAGGCGTGCGCCCCGGCACGGTGGCCAAGTGCTACGGCCAGGGCCACTGGGCCTATGGCCGCGTGGCCGCGAAGGACTTCGCCAAGGCGATTCCGCGCGGTGGCAACAACAACGAAATCCTGGTGGACGACTACGACCGCCTGAGCGGTGCCACGGCGCGCAACGGTGGCTTCACCGGTGTCCGCATCCAGAAGGCCTGATCGCCCACAACCCAGAATAGGAGAAAGAATCATGGCACGACTTGGAATGGTCATTGACCTCGCAAAATGCAATGGTTGTGGCGCTTGCGCATTCGCCTGCAAGGCCGAAAACAACACCCGTGACCGGGCAGACGGACAGAGCTTCAACTGGGCCGACTTCCTGATGCACACCGAAGGCACCTTCCCCCACACCACGCACTCGGTGATCCCGGTGCTGTGCAACCACTGCTCGGATGCACCGTGCATCAAGGTGTGCCCCGGCAACCCCGAGAAGGCCGGCAATCCCACCAAGGATCCGAACGGCAATCCCTACAAGGCGCTGTTCAAGACGCCCGAGGGCATCACCCTGCACGACCCCGAGCTGTGCGTGGGCTGTGGCGACTGCCAGAAGAAGTGCCCCTACAGCCACGAGAAGCTCGACGATTCCGCCTTTGACGGCAAGAGCTACAGCGTTATCAGCCTGAACACCATGGATGAAGACCCGCAACCGCGCTGGTCCGACAAGACCTCGGCCATTCCCGGCTGCACCGCATCGGGCGCCGAAGTGGCGGCCTTGGCCGGCGCCATGCCACCCATGCTGAACGCCTGGAAGGGCGGCGACCTGCAACCGGTGCGCAAGGACGATGTGGTGGAGAAATGCACGTTCTGCTACCACCGCGTGCTCAACGGCCTGCAGCCCGCCTGCGTGGAAGTGTGCCCGGCACAGGCCCGCATCTTTGGCGATCAGGACGATCCGAAGAGCCAGATCGCGCAGATTCTGGCCAGGGAGAAATCCTTCCGGCTACAGGAAGACAAGGGCACCAAGCCCAACGTGCATTACATTGGAAAGTACAGCCCCCGCGCCTGACTTTTCAAGGAACCACGATGTCCGACTACACACCCGATGCGGCCACCGCACGCCAGGACCTGTGCCGCTTTTTGTCTGCCTGCTACTACGAGCCAGGTGTGGAGTTTGCTGAAGAGCGGTTGTTTGACTCCATGCTGGTCGCGGCTATCACCTTGCATCCCGATCTGGCCGATCACGCCCGCAAGCTCGGTGTGGCGTTTGCCGCAGAGGACCTGCAAACCCTGCTGGTGGACTACACGCGGCTGTTTCTCGGCCCCCTGGAGGCACGCGCCAAGCCCTACGAATCATCCTGGCTGACCCCGCCCGCAAACCAGGAAGACAACCCGCCGCCGGCGGTGCTGGAGCGGTATGCGGAAGGCGGCATGGAAATCGATGCCGAGTTCATGGAGCTGCCCGACCACATCGCAGTCGAACTGGAATTCCTGTACCTGCTGAACTTCAACGCCCACCAGGCCAGCCTGGGCGGCGATGGGGAGGCTGCTACCAGCGTCGCATCACTCAAGCAGCGGTTTCTGGACGAACACCTGGGGGCCTGGGTGGCCCCCTTTGCGGCGGCCGTTGCCGCACAGGCGCAGACCGCGTTCTACCGGGAGCTGGCCGCGCTGACCGAGCGCTTTGTGCGCATGGAGCAGGGCGTGGCGGCACCGCGCTGATGCCTTGTGGCGGAATGGGTTTTGGTCAAATTGGCCTCTAGCCCTCGCCGATATTGCCTGAGCAGCTCCTGATTTGATAGCTATTTGACTCACGCCCTGGTTGGCGGCTGCGAATATTTCTGGCTGTTTGGTTTATATTTCAATAAATGTTGTAATATCAAAGCATGGAAAAAGAATCCGCCACCTCTGTCTTTGAATCGCTGTCATCCGGTGCCCGGCTGGACATCTTTCGGCTGCTGGTCAAGGCCGCGCCCGACGGGCTGGTGGCGGGCGAACTTTCCACCGCCATCGGCATGGCACCCAGCAATGTGTCCTTCCACCTCAAGACCCTGACCCATTCCAAACTGGTCACCGTGGTGCAGGAAGGGCGCTTCCAGCGTTACCGCGCCAACCTGGCGCTGATGCAGGACGTGATTGCCTACATGACCGAAGAATGCTGCGCCGGCCACCCCGAGCACTGCGCTGAAACCTGTAACCCCCGAACCGGAGAATTGCCATGACAACCATTGAAATTTTTGACCCCGCCCTGTGCTGCAGCTCGGGCGTATGTGGTGTGGACGTTGACCAGAAGCTGGTGGACTTTGCCACCGATGTGGATTGGGCCAAGAAGAGTGGCGCCCAGATCGAGCGCTTCAACCTGTCGCAGCAGCCCATGGTGTTTGCCGAACGCGCCGTCGTCAAGGGCATGCTGGAGCGCACCGGTGAAGATGCCCTGCCGCTGACCCTGGTGGATGGCGAGGTCGCCCTGGCCGGCCGCTACCCGACCCGCGCGGACTTGGCTCGCTGGGCCGGCATTGCGCAGACGCTGGAGCCCGTCAGCATCGCCGGTGCCACCAGTGCCACCAGTGCCACCAGCAACTGCTGCTCCGGCGGTAAGTGCTGCTAACCCACCCCGCGAGGCTTCCATGCAATTCCTGACCAACGCACCGCGCTTCCTGTTCTTCACTGGCAAGGGCGGCGTGGGCAAGACCTCCATCGCCTGCGCCACGGCCATTCAGTTGGCCGATGCAGGCCAGCGCGTGCTGCTGGTCAGCACCGACCCGGCCTCCAACGTGGGTCAGGTGTTTGGCATCACGATTGGCAACCACATCACCGCCGTGGCGGCGGTGGCGAACCTGAGCGCGCTGGAGATCGACCCGCAGGGCGCGGCCCAGGCCTACCGCGACCGCATCGTCGGCCCGGTACGCGGCGTGCTGCCCGACAGCGTGGTCAAGGGCATTGAAGAGCAGCTCTCCGGCGCCTGCACGACCGAGATTGCGGCATTCGATGAGTTCACCAACCTGCTGACCGATGCCAGCCTGGAAGGGCAGTACGACCACATCATTTTCGACACCGCCCCCACCGGCCACACCATCCGCCTGCTGCAGTTGCCGGGCGCATGGAGCGGCTTTCTGGAAGAGGGCAAGGGCGATGCCTCGTGCCTTGGCCCCCTGGCCGGGCTGGAGAAGCAGCGCACGCAATACAAGGCCGCCGTGGACGCGCTGGCCAACCCCGCGCGGACCCGGCTGGTGCTGGTGGCGCGCGCCCAGGCCGCCACGCTGCGCGAGGCCGACCGCACCCACCGCGAGCTGGCCGCCATCGGGCTGACGCAGCAATACCTGGTGGTCAACGGCGTGTTTCCCACGACGGAAGTGGCGGGCGACCCGCTGGCCCAAGCCATTTGCGCGCGTGAGGCGCTGGCTCTCAAAGCCATGCCGGATGCGCTCCGCCAGTTGCCCACCGACCAGATCGCGCTCAAGCCCTTCAACCTGGTGGGGCTGGACGCCTTGCGGCAGTTGCTCAGCAGCACACTGGCAGCCTATAACCACGCCGCTGCGGATGAGGGCCGCCCGGCAGCGCCCAGCCTGTCGGCACTGGTGGACGTGATCGCCCAGGATGGTCACGGCCTGGTCATGCTGATGGGCAAGGGCGGTGTCGGCAAGACCACGCTGGCCGCAGCCGTGGCGGTGGAGCTGGCGCACCGCGGCTTGCCGGTGCACCTGACCACTTCGGACCCGGCCGCGCATCTGATGGAGACGCTGGACGGCACGCTGGAGAACCTGAGCATCAGCCGCATCGATCCGCAGTCGGTCACCGAGCACTACCGCGCCCAGGTGCTGGCCACCAAGGGCGCCAAGCTGGACGCCCAGGGCCGTGCGCTGTTGGAGGAGGATTTACGCTCGCCCTGCACGGAAGAGATTGCCGTGTTCCAGGCCTTCTCGCGCGTGATCCGCGAGGCCGGCAAGAAGTTTGTGGTGATGGACACCGCGCCCACCGGCCACACGCTGTTGCTGCTGGATGCCACCGGCGCCTACCACCGCGACATCGTGCGCCAGATGGGCAGCACCGGCGTGCACTTCACCACGCCCATGATGCAGTTGCAAGACCCCAGGCAGACCAAGGTGCTGATCGTCACCCTGGCTGAAACCACGCCCGTGCTGGAGGCCGCCAACCTGCAGGCCGACCTGCGCCGCGCCGGCATCGAGCCCTGGGCCTGGGTCATCAACAACAGCGTGGCCGCCGTGCCGGTCACGTCACCGTTGCTGCGCGAGCGTGCCCACAAGGAACACGCCGAGATCGACGCCGTGGCCCGGCGCCACGCTACCCGCTACGCACTGGTTCCACTGCTGGCGGTGGAGCCGGTCGGCGTGCAGCGCTTGCTGCAACTGTCCCGCCATTCCACTACTGAATCTACCGAATCCACCCCGTGAAACTCCCTGAAAGCTTGCCTGTATGACTGACAAAGTTCTCAACGTCCTGTTCCTGTGCACCCACAACTCGGCGCGCAGCACTCTGGCCGAGGCCATCCTGAACCACATCGGCAAAGGCCGCTTCAAGGCCTATTCGGCCGGCAGCAGCCCGCGCGACAACCAGCAGCCCAATCCCCTGGGCTTGCAAACGTTGCAGGCGGCAGGCATTTCCATTGAGGGTCTGCGCAGCAAGAGCTGGGACGAGTTCGCGCTGCCCGATGCGCCGCACATGGACCTGGTCATCACCGTGTGCGACAACGCCGCTGGCGAGGTCTGCCCCTACTGGCCTGGTCAACCCGCCACGGCGCACTGGGGCTATCCCGACCCATCCGCCGGCGACGGCACCGATGCGCAAAAGCTGGAGGCCTTCCGGCAGATGCTGCACGCGATGCACCGCCGCCTGGAACTGCTGGTCAGCCTGCCCGCGGACAAACTGGAGAAGACCCTGATCCAGTCCGCCGCACGCGGCCTGGCGCAGGAGTAGGCCATGGGCGCTGCATCCAACGTGGCCGCTGCCGACACCGCGGCCATCGAGCCCATGAGCGTGTTCGAGCGCTACCTCACCGTCTGGGTGTTCCTGTGCATCGTGGCCGGCATCGCGCTGGGCCGTGTGGCGCCGGGTGTGTTCCAGGCCATCAGCGCCATGGAGGTGGCCAAGGTCAACCTGCCGGTGGGCGTGCTGATCTGGGTGATGATCATTCCCATGCTGGTCAAGGTGGATTTTGGCGCCCTGCACGAGGTGCGCCAGCACGTGAGGGGCATTGGCGTCACGCTGTTTGTGAACTGGCTGGTCAAGCCGTTCAGCATGGCTTTTCTGGGCTGGCTGTTCATCCGCAACCTGTTTGCGCCCATGCTGCCACCCGACCAGATCGATAGCTACATTGCCGGCCTGATCCTGCTGGCCGCCGCACCCTGCACGGCCATGGTGTTTGTGTGGAGCCGGCTCACCAAGGGCGACCCGCTGTTCACGCTGTCGCAGGTGGCACTGAACGACAGCATCATGGTAGTGGCCTTCGCGCCGCTGGTGGCCTTTCTGCTGGGCATCTCGGCCATCACCGTGCCGTGGGACACGCTGCTGATCTCGGTGGTGCTGTACATCGTGATCCCGGTCATCCTGGCGCAGTTGTTGCGCAAGCGCTTGCTCAAGAGCGGGCAAGCCGCGTTCGATGCCGCCATGCAACGCATCGGCCCCTGGTCCATTGCCGCGCTGTTGGCCACCCTGGTGTTGTTGTTCGCCTTCCAGGGCGAGGCCATCCTGCAGCAACCGCTGGTGATTGCGCTGCTGGCGGTGCCGATCCTGATCCAGGTGGCGTTCAACTCCGCGCTGGCCTATTGGCTGAACCGCGCGCTGGGCGAGAAGCACAACGTGGCCTGCCCCTCCGCGCTGATCGGCGCGTCCAACTTCTTCGAGCTGGCCGTGGCCGCCGCCATCAGCCTGTTCGGCGTGCACTCCGGCGCCGCGCTGGCCACCGTGGTCGGCGTGCTGATTGAGGTGCCGGTGATGCTGCTGGTAGTGCATCTGGTGAACCGGTCCAAGGGGTGGTACGAGCGGGCTTAGCTGGGTTCTTGCCGACCTGACTGGACTGGGGCGTCGTGCGCCAAGTTCTTTGGTACGATGATTGCCCATCCGCGTTAAAACCGGTTGATCAGCGTGGACTGACATCCGTAAGTCAAGGGCGATTGCACGAATTCCAGGATCAGGTGAAATGTGTGGTCACTATGCCATCCAACTTTCTTTCAAAATGGATTCTCTATCTACTGCGTGCGATGAGCATTGCGTTGCTCTGCACGTCGATGGTCCATGCTGCCGACGCCCAGGGACGGCGAATAGCCCTCGTGATTGGAAACGGAAATTACCAGCAGCAGGGCCTGCCTAAACTTCCAAATCCACCCAATGATGCCGAAGACATCGCCAAAGCATTGCGCGGTTTCGGCTTTGAAGTCATCGAGAGAAAGAACCAGACGCTTGAAGGCTTCAATCAGTCCATCGCTGAGTTCGGCAGCAAGATCGGTGGCAGCGAAGTCGCGCTGTTTTACTACGCGGGGCATGGGATTCAGGTCAAAAATCAGAACTACCTGATACCGGTGAATGCCGTGATAGAGAGTGAAGCCTCGGTTCCATATCAGGGCGTCAATCTGAATCAGGTTCTGGATGAAATGGACAACGGCAAGAGTGGAGCCAACATCGTCATGCTGGATGCCTGTCGAAACAATCCGATTAGCGGCAAGTTCCGTTCCGGTCTGACGCGCGGTCTGGCCAGCCCCGGCACCACGCCGAAAGGCACTGTGATTGTCTATGCCACCGACCCAGGCAATGTTGCCGCAGATGGCGAGGGGCGCAATGGACTGTTTACGGCTGGCCTGTTGACCGCCTTCAAGGGAAAGGACTTGAGCCTTGATGGAGTTCTGACCGTTGCCAGTGCGGAGGTTGAAAGGGCCAGCGGTCAGAAGCAGACACCTTACGTCAACGGGCCCAAGACCCTGCAAAAGAGCTTTCAGTTCCGTGTCACCGTTGAGCCCGGGCAGGGCGAGATTGAAAGGACCTTCTGGACCAGTATCGAACGCAGTACCGATGTTGCTGACTTTGAAGCCTATCTGAAGCGATATCCCAAAGGCAGTTTTGCGGTGCTGGCGGAAAACCGGCTCAAAGTGCTGAAGGCCGACCAGCCCGCTTCTGTTGCAGCCGGCTCGTCCACCGCGTACGACGGTCGCTGGGCAATCACGTTGGTTTGTGACGATATTCGAGACAAGGGTGCGTTGATCAAGGGTTACAGCCACCGCTTTCTTGTCGATGTGCAGGGCGGTCGGTTGACGGGGCAGCGAGGACAAGTCGGCCGACCTGATTCGTTAACCTTGGACGGTTTCATTCGGGCAGACGGATCGGCCGAGATCAAGGCGAACGGCTTGACTGGAAATCCCGAATATGCCGTGGGCCACGTACAAGCCAGCTCGCCATACTCCTACCGCATGCGCGGCACCTTCACGAAAACGAGTGGCAAGGCGACGCGAATTGAACTCCGGCCCTGCGAGGCTACGTTTATCAAGAACTAGCCAGTCGCACCAGGCAATCGCCGGAATGCGGAACGGCGGTCCTACGAATGGTCCCAGTCCTCTTTGCGCAACAGTGACCCCGCAAACTGTCCGACGTGTTCCAGGGCATGAAGTTGGTAATGGCTGGTGACGGTGTCCCAGGCTTCCCGCAAGGCTGCGAATAGTGAATTGATCATGTTGCCCCTCTAAACGATTTATATTGTTTAGTCAGTTTATGCAATGGTCTGGCAGTAGTCAAATCTTATTGGGAATGGGTAAGGTCTGGTTGCCACTCTTGGAATGGTCAACACAAGAGAACCCCGGTGCGGGGCCGGGTCCAATGCTGCAGCAACGCGCACAGGAAACCTGCCATTCAACCTTGCAAGGTCTGTACGATTTCGAGCAGCCCTGTTTCTGGTTGTCGAGCCGCCATCATTGTTGGCCCCCTGGAAGGGTCACCGATCTTGGAAACAAAACCCGTGTGGTCCGAATCTCGATTCCACTCTAGTCGTGCGGCAGCGGTTGTAGCCCCGTTTGAGGGGTTAGATTGCGGTATAAATCACTGACTTTGGTGTGGAGCGGGCGATGGGAATCGAACCCACGTTATTTGCTTGGGAAGCAAGAGTCCTACCATTGAACGACGCCCGCGCGATGGGCAAATTATAGGGCTGTCTATTTGCGCAGCGGAGAGTCCTTGGCGATGCCCCATGAGGAGTCGGATGACGACGAAGGCCTGGACGATTTGCTGCGCACTTCCTCCTGGGCCTGCTCCAGCGCCGGTGAGCGTGCCGGCCCTTGCGCCGCGATCCACAGTGCCAAACCCACGCCGCCGATCAACAGCGCCGCGCCGATCACCAGCTTCACTACCGTGACCCAGACCTTGGGTTCTTCGTCGTCAGTTTGTTTCATCGCAATTCCCACCAGTCGGCCCGCCGCTGTGTCGCGCAACGGGCCTCTGGTGGCATTTATATACCCAGGGGCCGGTATTTGCCAATCCGGGGGTGCGGCGAACCTACTTCTGGATATCGCCAATGCAGAGGTATTTCACCTCCACATAGTCATCCATGCCGAAGTGCGAGCCCTCGCGGCCCAGGCCGGATTGCTTGACGCCGCCAAACGGCACATGTTCCGTGGCCAGGATGCCGACGTTGATGCCGACCATGCCGTATTCCAGCGCCTCACCGACGCGGTAGATGCGGCCGATGTCGCGGCTGTAGAAGTAACTGGCAAGGCCGAATTCGGTGTTGTTGGCCGCATCGATGGCTTCCTGTTCGGTTGTGAACTTGAACACCGGGGCAAACGGGCCAAAGGTTTCTTCGCGGGCGCACAGCATGTCGGCGGTGGCGTCGGCCACCACGGTGGGCTCGAAGAACTGGCCGGAGCCTAGTGCCGTTAGGCGCTTGCCGCCCACCAGCACGCGGCCGCCCTTGGCCTTGGCGTCATCGACGTGGCGCTGCACTTTTTCCAGCGCGGCTTCCTCAATCAGTGGGCCCTGGTTGACGCCGTCAGCAAAGCCGTTGCCGACCTTGGCGGTGGCGACCTTGGCGGCGAACTTTTCGACGAACTGGTCGTAGACACCGGCCTGCACATAGAAGCGGTTGGTGCAGACGCAGGTTTGGCCGGCGTTGCGGTATTTGCTGGCAAAGGCGCCTTCGACGGCCGAGTCGATGTCGGCATCGTCAAACACGATGAAGGGCGCGTTGCCACCCAGCTCCAGCGACAGCTTCTTGACCGTGGGCGCGCTTTGCGCCATCAGGATGCGGCCCACTTCGGTGGAGCCGGTGAAGCTGATGTGGCGCACCACATCGCTGGCGCACAGCACCTTGCCGATGGCAATGGAATTGGCGCTGTCGGCGCTGAGCATGTTCAGCACGCCAGCGGGGATGCCGGCGCGCACGGCCAACTCGGCGGCGGCCAGCGCGGTCAGCGGTGTCAGCTCGGCCGGCTTGATGATGACCGGGCAGCCTGCGGCCAGGGCCGGGGCCACCTTGCGCGTGATCATGGCCAGCGGGAAGTTCCACGGCGTGATGGCGGCGCACACGCCGATGGGCTGCTTCAGCACCATCAGGCGGCGGTTGTTGTCGAACTGGGGCAGGGTTTCGCCGTTGACGCGCTTGGCCTCTTCGGCAAACCACTCGACGAAGCTGGCGCCATAGGCGACTTCGCCCTTGGCCTCGGCAAACGGTTTGCCCTGCTCGGCGGTCATCAGGCGACCCAGGTCGTCCTGATTCGCCATCAGCAGGTCGAACCACTTGCGCAGGATGGTGCTGCGCTCCTTGGCGGTCTTGGCCTTCCAGGCCGGCCAGGCGGCGTTGGCGGCGGCTATTGCCGCCTCGGCATCGGCGGCGCCCAGGTTGGCCACGTCGGCCAGCTTCTCGCCGGTGGCGGGGTCCAGCACGTCAAAGCGGCTGGGAGCTGAGCCCCCTGCGGTAGGCGCCTTGAGCCATTGGCCGTTGATAAAGCCGTCGGTCTTCAGCAGGCTGGGGTCCTTGAGCAGGGAGAGAGGCGATGCAGACATGGTTTGCTCCTAAGCTTATAAACAAAATCGGGCTCTAGCCCTCGTGGAATATGCGTGAGTAGCTATGAAAACAATAGCTACATTTGGAATCGGAGTGCCAGGGGCTGGTTCTGGGCTGGCATCCATTCTCGTTGCTACTTTAACGCCGGCGCCCGCGCAGCCACTCCAGCACCAGCAGCAGGCTGGTGGTGAACAGAATCAGCAGCGTGGCGACGGCGGCGATGGTGGGGGAGATGTTCTCGCGGATGCCGGTGAACATCTGGCGCGGCAGCGTGGTCTGCTCGGCCCCGGCCAGGAAGAGGGTGACCACCACTTCGTCAAACGAGGTGGCAAATGCAAACAGCGCGCCAGAGATCACGCCCGGCGCGATTACCGGCAGGGTGATGCGGATGAAGGTGCGAAACGGTGTCTCGCCCAGGCTTAGCGAGGCGCGCACCAGGTTGTGGTTGAAGTTGGACAGCGTGGCCAGCACGGTGGTCAGCACAAAGGGCGCGCCCAGGGCCGCGTGCACGGCGATCAGACCGATGTAGCTGTCGGTCAGACCCAGCGGCGCGAAGTACAGGTAGGTGGCCACACCCACCACGATGATGGGCACCACCATGGGCGCGATCAGCACGGCCATCAGCAGGCCCTTGAAGCGGAAGTCGGTGAGCGACAGGCCGACCGCGGCCAGCGTGCCCAAGGCGGTGGCGATGACCGTGGCCGCCGGCGCCACGATGAAGCTGTTGCGCGTGGCGTTGGACCACTCGGGTGCGTTGAACAGGTTCTGGTACCACTTGAGCGACAGTCCCGGCATGGGGTAGCTCAGGAACGAACTGCTGGAAAACGACAGCGGAATGATGGCCAGGATGGGGGCCAGCAGATAAACCAGCACGGCCACGCAGACGGTGCGCAGCGCCCACCAGCCGGCCTTGTCGGCCAGGGTGTAGTACAGGGGGAATTCAGGCAGCTTGAACATGGTCGTATTCTTGTTGTGGGGCTTCAGGCCAGGGCCAGGTCCGCTTTGCCCACGCGGCGGTAGATGCCGTACAGCACCAGCGTGGTGGTCAGCAACAGGGCGCCCAGCGCGCAGGCCATGCCCCAGTTGACTTCGACATTGGTGTAGCGGGCGATGTAGTAGCTCAGCATCTGGTCGTCCGCACCACCCAGCAGGGCCGGCGTGATGTAGTAGCCAATGGACAGGATGAACACCAGCAGGGCACCCGCGCCCACGCCGGGAAAGGTTTGCGGCACGTAGACGCGCACAAAGGCGGCCAGTGGCGCGCTGCCCAGGGACACGGCGGCACGCACATAGGTGGGCGGCACGCTTTTCATGACGCTGTAGAGCGGCAGGATCATGAACGGCAGCAGGATGTGCGTCATGGAAATGATGACGCCGGTGCGGTTGAACAGCAGCTCCAGCGGCTGGCTGATGACGCCCAGGTCCAGCAGGGCGGTGTTGATCAGGCCTTCAGATTGCAACAGCACGATCCATGCGGCCACGCGCACCAGGATGGAGGTCCAGAACGGCACCAGCACCACAATCATCAGCACATTGGCCTTGCGCTCCGACAGGGTGGAGAGCCAATAGGCCAGCGGGTAGGCCAGCAACAGGCACAGCAGGGTGACGACCCCGCTGATCTGGAAGGTGCGCAGCAGGATGCCGCCATAGGCGCGCTGCTCTTCGGGCATGCGTTCAATGTCGCCCAGGGCATCGCGGCGCAGATCGACCGAGGCCAGCAGGTAGTCCGGCGTCCAGCGGGCGCCGTTCTTGGCGATGGCCTGCCAGAACTCCACATCGGCCCAGCGGGCATCCTTGTCCAGCAATTGCTGGCGCACTGCGTGGGCATCACCCTCGATGGGGAGCGCCCTGTACGCACCCATGATCAGCGAGCGGGCACCGGGGGCTTCGGTGTTGAGCCGGCGGGCCAGGGCGCCGGCGTCGGAGGTGTCGGGGAGGTGGGACAGGTCCTGCACCAGCGCGGCATAGGCGCCAGCGGCCGGTTGCGATTGACGGTCCCATTGGGCCAAGGCCTGCACCGTGGTGGGCAGGGCCTTGGCGACTTCGGGGTTTTCCACGGCGCGCATCAAGAGCGCGGCGATGGGAACCAGCAGCGTCAGGAGCAGAAACACCAGCAGGGGCACTGTCAGGAAGAAGGCCCGCCATTTGCGGCGCGACTCCGCGCGGGACAGTGCGGCGCGCAGATCGCCCTGGGGCGGGTTGACATGGGCTTGCATGGACATAGTGGTCTGCTCCTGCGGTGCTGCGGCTTACTGGGTCGCCCAGGCTGCGAAACGTTTCTCCAGCGCCTCGCCCTGGTCAGCCCAGAAGGTGGTGCTGAACTGGATCGCGTCCTTGGCGTTTTTCTCGGAGGTGGGCAGGTCGTTCAGCACCTTCTTGTCCAGCTTGGCCAGCGCCTTCTTGTTGGTGGGGCCGTAGGCAATGTTCTGGGCGTAGACAGCCTGGTTCTCGGGCTTCATCGCGAAGTTCAGGAACTTGTAGACAGCGTCCTTCTTGGCCGTGCCCTTGGGAATGACCCAGTAGTCCAGGTCATAGATGCCACCGGGCCAGTAGATCTGCAGGTTGCGGCCTTCGCGGTTGGCGGCGTCGATGCGGCCGTTGTAGACGGTGGACAGCACCACGTCACCCGCCACCAGGAACTGGGGCGCCTGGGCACCGGCTTCCCACCACTGGATGCTGGGCTTGAGCGTGGTCAGCTTCTTGAAGGCGCGTTCTGCGCCGTCCTTGGTGGCCAGCACCTTGTACACGTCAGCGGGCTTCACGCCATCGGCCATGAGCGCGAACTCCAGGTTGTAGCGCGCGCCCTTGCGCATGCCGCGCTTGCCGGGGATCTTCTTGGTGTCAAAGAAATCGGCCCAGCTGGTGGGTGCGGTCTTGAGCTTGTCGCCATTAAAAGCCATCACGGTGGACCAGACGAATACACCCACGCCACACTCGGTTACGGCGGAGGGCAGCAGGTCGGCCTTGGGGGCAATCTTGCTGTAATCGAGTTTTTCGAACAGGCCTTCGTCGCAGCCACGGGCCACGTCGGGGGACTCGACTTCAACCACGTCCCAGGTCACGTTCTTGGTGTCCACCATGGCCTTGATCTTGGCTTGCTCGCCGTTGTATTCCACGGCGGTGACTTTCATGCCTTCCTTGGCGATGGGTTCGTAGTAGGCCACCTTCTGGGCATTGGCGTTGGCGCCACCGAAGTTCACGACGGTGATGGCGTCTTCTGCGTGGGCCGTCAGGGCCATGCAGGCTGCCAGGGATGCCAGAGTGATCAGGCTTTTTTTCATGGAACGGATTCCTTTACAGGTTGGTTGGAGACAGGGTTGGGGGGACAAAAACAAAAAAATCAGACGCTGTAGATACGGGTGTACTGGGTCGGGAATTCCAGGTACACCGCGCTGCCGGCAACGGGGGGGTGCTGTGCACAGGGGTGGGTCAGCGCCAGCTTGACGACGGCCTGCTCCTGCGCGGCACCCAGGTCGCACAGCAGGCGCACATGGTCGCCGTAGTAGACGATGTCAAACACGGTGGCGGTGATGCAGTTGGCTTCGCCGGGGTTGTCCTGGTGCAGGACGATGCGCTCGGGGCGCACGCAGGCCTCCACCTGGGCACCATGGGCGGCCTGGCTGACGTTCAGGCCCTGCAAGGTCTGGCCGCTTCCGCTCAGCGTGATGCCGCAGGAGTGGGCGTCACCACGCAGCGTGCCACGCAGGATCGTGCTGTCGCCGACAAAGCCCGCCACGAAGCGGTTGTTGGGCGTTTCGTACAGCGACTGCGCGTCGGCCAGCTGCTGGATGACACCTTCGTTGAACACCGCCACGCGGTCGCTCATGGTCAGCGCCTCGCCCTGGTCGTGGGTCACGTAGACAAAGGTCACGCCCAGCTGGTGGTGCAGTTCCTTGAGCTCGATCTGCATGTGTTCGCGCAGCTGCTTGTCCAGCGCGCCCAGCGGCTCGTCCATCAGCACCAGTTGCGGCTCGAACACCAGCGCACGGGCCAGCGCCACGCGCTGCTGCTGGCCGCCCGACAGGCGTGCGGGCATGCGCTCGTCCATGCCGGTGAGGCGCACCATGGCCAGCGCCTTCTTGACACGCTGCTCCTGCTCGGCCTTGGGCACCTTGCGCACGGTCAGCGGGTAGGCCACGTTTTGCGCCACCGTCATGTGGGGGAACAGCGCGTAGTTCTGGAACACCATGCCGAAGTTGCGCTTGTGCGGCGGCGTGCGGGTGATCTGGCGACCGTCCAGCAGGATGTCCCCCGCCGTGGGGGACTCGAACCCGGCCAGCATCATCAGCGTGGTGGTCTTGCCCGAGCCCGATGGGCCCAGCAGGCTCAGGAATTCGCCGCGTTGGATGTCGAGGTTCAGCGCCCGCACGACCAGTTGCTCGCCGTCGTACGTTTTTTGCACGCCGCTGAAGCGCACCAGGGGTTCTGTGGAGGACATGTTGTGCATGGAGGGCGTTGAAGGCTGTCAGGCCACGGCTGCGAAGCTCTCGGCCAGGATGGCCAAGCCCTCTTCCAGCAGGGCGTCGGATGCGGTGAGTGGAACCAGAATGCGGATGACATTGCCATAGGTTCCGCACGATAGCAAGACCAGACCGCGGCGTGCCGCCTCGGCAACTACCTTCTTGGTAAGTGCGGCGTCGGGGCGGTGCACATCACCGCCTTCAAACAGTTCAATGGCGACCATGGCGCCCAGGCCGCGTACATCACCGATGGCGCTCACCTTGGTGGCCAGGTCCTTGAGTGCGCGCACCAGCAGGGCACCCATGTCCTGGCTGCGGGTCAGCAGCTTTTCCTTGGCAAAGACGTCCATCACGGCCAGTGCGGCGGCGCAGGCCACAGGGCTGCCCGCATAGGTGCCGCCCAGTCCGCCAGCGGCGGGGGCGTCAATCACATCCGCGCGTCCGACCACGCCGGACAGGGGGAAGCCGCCAGCCAGGGACTTGGCGGTGGTGATCAGGTCAGGGGCCACGGGCCACTGCTCGCAGGCGAACCAGGTGCCGGTGCGGCCAGCGCCGGTTTGCACCTCGTCGGCAATCAGCAAAATGCCGTGGCGGTCCGCCAGGGCCTTGAGCCCGGCGATGAATTCGGGCGGGGCAACATAGAAGCCGCCTTCGCCTTGCACCGGCTCCACAATGAAGGCCGCCACGCGCTCGGGCTCCACGTCGTTCTTGAAGATCAGCTCGACCGAATGCAGCGCATCGGCCACGCTGACGCCGTGCAGCGGGTTGGGAAACAGGGCGTGGAACACTTCACCCGGGAACGGGCCAAAGCCCACCTTGTAGGGCGCCACCTTGCCGGTCAGGCCCAGCGTGAAGTTGGTGCGGCCGTGGTAGCCGCCGGTGAAGGCAATCACGCCCGGGCGCTTGGTGTAGGCACGGGCAATCTTGATGGCGTTTTCCACGGCCTCGGCGCCGGTGGTCAGCAGCAGGCTCTTCTTGGCAAAGTTGCCCGGTGCCAGGCTGTTGAGGCGTTCGCAGACTTCCACATAGGGCTCGTAGGCCACCACCTGGAAGCAGGTGTGGGTGTAGAGGTCGAGCTGGGCCTTCACCGCGTCAATGACTTCAGGGTGCAGATGCCCGGTGTTGAGCACGGCGATGCCGCCGGCAAAGTCAATGTAGCGGCGGCCCTCGACGTCCCAGAACTCGGCGTTGCGGGCGTTCTGGATGAAAATTTCATGGGCCTGGCCTACGCCACGGGCCACGGCAGTGTGGCGGCGGGCGAGGAGTGCGGAGTTCAGCAGGTTGCGATCTGTTTGCATGGGATACCGGGGTTGTTGAACGAATGGGTGAACTATAGAAATCCGTTTCCCATGCGTCCATGTACACCTAGAGCAGAAATTTGGCACACTGTGCAGGTCTAGAATCCTGTACAGGGTTTCCCTAATATGGTGCGTTTGGCGCCATATCCCCAGCCGCTATTTTTTGCCTCTTGATGCTCACTCTCAGCCCCGAAATTTCAACCCCGTTGGTCAGCCAGATCGTGGATGGGTTGCGGGGCCTGATTGCAGGGCAAGTGCTCAAGCCCGGGAGCAAGTTGCCCTCGATTCGGGCCTTCGCCGCGTCGCACAACGTGAGTGTGTTCACGGTGGTGGAGGCCTATGACCGCCTGGTAGCGCAGGGCTGGCTGGTGTCACGCGCGCATGCCGGTTTTTTCGTCAAACGTCGCGAAGAAGGCGGTGTCCCCGGCGCCGGAGCAGGGCGCCTGCCCCAGGACGCGCCCCGTTTTGATGCACGCTGGTACCTCAAGCAGATTTTTGAGAACCGCAATTTGCCCCTGAAGCCCGGCTGCGGCTGGCTGCCACACGACTGGTTGTTTGGCGACGCGGTGCGGCGCAGCATGCGCCAGCTCTCCATCGACGGCCCGGAGCTGGACGGCTACGGGCTGCCGTATGGGCATATGGCGCTGCGCATGATGATTGCCGAGTCGCTGGCCGAGCGGCAGATTCCGGTGGAGGCCGCGCAGGTTCTGATGACGCACGGCTCCAGCCAGGCGCTCGATCTGGTGGCGCGCTGTCTGCTCAAGCCGGGGGATGCGGTGCTGGTAGACGACCCAGGCTACCCCAACTTGCTGTTCATGCTGCGCTTTCTGGGTGTACAAATCGTCGGCGTGCCGCGCACACCCACCGGCTATGACCTGACCGCCCTGGAGTCGCTGGTCCTGGCGCACCGGCCCAAGGCGTTTTTTACCCAGCCGCGCCTGCAAAGCCCCACCTGTTCGGTGGCGTCGGTGGCGCATCTGCACCGCCTGCTGCAACTGGCCGACCGGCACGACTTTGTGCTGGTGGAAAACGATATCTATGCCGACATGGACATCCCGTCGCGCTCCACGCTGGCCAGCCTGGACCAGCTGCGGCGTGTGGTCTACGTGGGCAGCTACTCCAAGACCATCTCGCCCAATCTGCGCGTGGGCTATCTGCTGGCACGCGCCGATCTGTTGACCGAATTCGTGCAGCTGAAGATGATTGCGGGCCTCACCTCGTCGGACATCGCCGAGCGTGTGACGTTTGGCGCCATCACCGACGGGCGCTGGCGCAAGCACCTCAAGTCGCTACGGGACCGGCTGGCCGAGGCCCAGCGGCAGGTCGGCCGCCGGCTGGACAGCCTGGGGTTTGAACTCTTCCATGAGCCCGAGGCGGGCATGTACCTGTGGGCCCGACACCCCGATTTGCCCGACAGCGCCGAACTCTCGCAAGCCGGCACCCTGGAGGGCATCATGTTGGGGCCGGGGCAGCTGTTCCTGGTGGAGCCGCGCACCACCGGCTGGCTGCGCTTCAACGTGGCTTTCTGCAATGACGAACGCCTGTGGCGCTTCCTGGAAGAGCGCATCGAGATGGGCCAGCGCGTCGAGCAGGCCTGAACGGGCAAGGGAGCAGGCCTGAGTGCCCTCGGGCGCGGCGATAATAGCGGGTTCTATTGATCCACCACTCGAAGAAACCACGTCATGACCCAGCCCACAATGAGTGTTGCCGACATTCGCAAGACCTTTCTCGATTTTTTTGAATCCAAAGGCCACACCGTGGTCGAAAGCAGCCCGCTGGTGCCGGGCAACGACCCCACGCTGATGTTCACCAACTCGGGCATGGTGCAGTTCAAGGACGTGTTTTTGGGTGCCGACAAGCGCTCCTATGTGCGCGCCGCGTCCGTCCAGGCCTGCTTGCGTGCCGGTGGCAAGCACAACGACCTGGAAAACGTGGGCTACACCGCGCGCCACCACACCTTCTTCGAGATGCTGGGCAACTGGAGCTTTGGCGACTATTTCAAGCGCGAATCGCTGATGTGGGCCTGGGAGCTGCTGACCGAGGTCTACAAGCTGCCAGCCGAGCGTTTGCTGGCTACTGTGTACGCCGAAGATGACGAGGCCTATGCCATCTGGACACAGGACATCGGTCTGCCACCCGAGCGCGTGATCCGCATTGGCGACAACAAGGGTGGCCGCTACAAGAGCGACAACTTCTGGATGATGGCCGACACCGGCCCCTGCGGCCCCTGCTCGGAAATCTTCTACGACCACGGTGACCACATTCCCGGTGGCCCTCCCGGCAGCCCCGAGGAAGACGGCGACCGTTTCATCGAGATCTGGAACAACGTGTTCATGCAGTTCAACATGGACGAGACCGGCGCTGTCACACCCTTGCCCGCCCCCTGCGTGGACACCGGCATGGGCCTGGAGCGCCTGGCCGCCATCCTGCAGCATGTGCACAGCAACTACGAGATCGACCTGTTCGACCACCTGATCAAGGCCGCATCCCGCGAAACCGGTTGCAACGACCTGCAGAACAAGAGCCTGCGCGTGATCGCCGACCACATCCGCGCTACCGCCTTCCTGGTGAGTGACGGCGTGCTGCCCGGCAACGAAGGCCGGGGCTACGTGCAGCGACGCATCATCCGCCGCGCCATCCGCCACGGCTACAAGCTGGGTCAGAAGACGCCGTTCTTCCACAAGCTGGTGGCCGATCTCGTGGCCGTCATGGGCGAGGCGTACCCGAAGCTGGCGCAACAGCAGCAGCGCATCACCGATGCCCTGCGCATGGAAGAAGAGCGCTTCTTCGAGACGCTGGCCACCGGCATGGAAATCCTGGATACGGCGCTGGCCGGTGGCGCCAAGCTGCTGCCCGGTGAAGTCGCCTTCAAGCTGCACGACACCTATGGCTTCCCGCTGGATTTGTCGGCGGACGTCTGCCGTGAAAATGGCGTCGAAGTGGACGAAACCGGTTTCAATGCCGCCATGGAAGCGCAAAAAGCCAAGGGCCGCGCCGCCGGCAAGTTCAAGATGGACCGCGCGCTGGAGTACGATGCCCACGGCAACGCTTTTGTCGGTTACGACCATTACACCTTTGCTACCAATATCGTAGCGCTCTACGCAGACGGTACGAGGGCTGAGGAGCTAAAAGAAGGTCAGTCCGGGGTGGTGGTGCTGGATAGCACGCCGTTCTACGCCGAGAGCGGCGGCCAGGTCGGCGACCAGGGCGCCATCTTCTGTGACCACGCGCTGTTCATGGTCGAGGACACGCAAAAGATCAAGGCCGACGTCTACGGCCACCATGGCAAGGTCACCACCGGCAGCCTGAAGGTCGGTGACCTGGTGCAGGGCCATGTGGACGCCACGCTGCGCGCCTCCACCATGCGCAACCACTCCGCCACCCACCTGATGCACAAGGCGTTGCGCGAGGTGCTCGGCGAGCACGTGCAGCAAAAGGGCAGCCTGGTGACGCCGGAGCGCACCCGCTTCGACTTTGCCCACAACGCCCCGGTGACCGATGAGCAGATCCACGAGATCGAGTTCCGCGTCAACGCCGAGATCCTGAAAAACGCCGCCACCGAGGCGCGTGTCATGGACATCGAATCCGCCCAGAAGACCGGCGCGATGATGCTGTTCGGCGAGAAGTACGGCGAGACCGTGCGCGTGCTCGACATCGGCACCAGCCGCGAACTCTGCGGTGGCACCCACGTGGGGCGCACCGGAGATATTGGCCTGTTCAAGGTGGTGGGCGAGAGCGGAGTGGCCGCCGGCGTGCGCCGCATCGAGGCCGTCACGGGCCAGAACGCACTGGCCTATCTGCAGAACCTGGAGGACACCGTGGGCGCTGCCGCCAGCGCGCTCAAGGCCCCGGTCGCCGAGCTGACCGACAAGCTGGGCCATGTCATCGACCACGTGAAGGCGCTGGAGAAGGAAGTGGCCGCGCTCAAGGGCAAACTGGCTTCCGCCCAAGGCGACGAAATGCTCAGCCAGGCGGTGGACATCAACGGCGTCAAGCTGCTGGTGGCCAAACTGGATGGCGCCGACGTCAAGACCCTGCGCGAAACCATGGACAAGCTGAAAGACAAGCTCAAGACCGCCGTCATCGTTCTGGGCGTGGTCGACGGCGAGAAGGTGCAGATCGCAGTGGGCGTGACCACCGATACCACGGCCAAGGTCAAGGCCGGTGAACTGGTGAACTTTGTCGCCGCACAGGTCGGCGGCAAGGGCGGCGGCAAGGCCGACATGGCCATGGCCGGCGGCACCGAGCCGGCCAAGCTGGGCGCTGCGTTGGCCAGCGTGCAAAGCTGGGTGAGCGCCAAGCTGTAAGCGGCACCATGTCTCCCAGCCGGTTCGACACGGCCTATCGCATCGTCTTTGCGGTGGGCGCGCTGGGAGTCGGCTGGTGGCTGGGGGGACCGGTTGGTGTGATTCTGGGGGCGCCCCTAGCGGGCTGGCTGATCGCTCCTGTCGTGTTTGACAGTGCCGCCTTTGGCTATCGCACCAGCCGCTGGCTGGCCCTGCACCACTTGCAGGGCAACCATTACGCCTACCGGGGCAACACCATCGAGGTACTGGAGGGTGACGACGGCTACCGCTGGTTGCGCGTCTTGGACGTACGCCGCACGCTGCGCGATCTACCCAAGGACGCCACGCTGAACCGCATCGAGCCCGAGCGCACCGAGTTTGACGAATCCGGCAAGCACCTGGCCATGCGCGCCGATGCTCTGCTGCAATGGCTGAGCAAGGCGCATACGGAAGAACACATCCGCTTCAAGGTGTGGGTGGAGCGTTCCATTCACCACCCGTCGCTGGCCCAGCGCCGGGAGCGGGAAAAGGCGGCCGTTCGGCAGCCGGTGGTCTAGGTCGAGCGGTTGACAGACTCGATATTTGCTACCAAAGTAATAGCAATATATCTATATTCTACGAGGGCTAAAACCCGATTTGTCTAAATGCCATGCCGCCACAGCCGCTGCACCAGACCGTCGCGTTGCGTGTCGGGTGCCAGGGCCGGCGCGCCCGGCTCCAGCGCGCTGCGCAGCAGCCGCTCCAGCGTCTGCAGATGCGGCGTGACCGTGCCAAAGAACAGCGACTGCTCGCCCCGGGCAATCAGCAGCGTCGGAAAGTTCTCCACCTCAATCGGGTCCACCAGTTCGGATTCGTCTTCCACGTCGATCCACAGGAAGCGCACGCTGGGGAACTGCGTCTGCAGCTGCGCGAATAGCGGCTGGTATTCACGGCAGGTGCCACACCATTCGGCGCACAGGCAGGCGACCAGCATCTCGGTGGGCGATGGGGTATTGGGGGTCTGCATACCCCAATGATCGCAGAACTATTTCCCCAGGTTTCCCCTCATGGCGCGGTCCAGCGTTGAAACCTATCAATTGACCTAAATCAAGAACACCTTTGCCCAAAGGAGCACATTCCGGATTCTGGGATTGCGTTTCATATTCAAACGCGTAAGGTCCCGGGGAGACGAAAGGAGACAACAACATGTTCCAGGTACGCATCCACGGTCGTGGAGGGCAGGGCGTCGTGACCGGCGCCGAAATGCTTTCCATTGCCGCCTTTGAGGGCGGACGCCACGCCCAGGCCTTTCCCAGTTTTGGCTCCGAGCGCACCGGAGCTCCGGTCGTCGCGTTTTGCCGCATGGATGACAAGGAAATCCGCCTGCGCGAACCCATCATGGAGCCCGACGCGCTGATCATCCAGGACCCGACGCTGTTGCACCAGGTCGATGTGTTCAGCGGTCTCAAGAAGGACGGCTACATCCTGATCAATACCACCAAGACATTTGATCAGCTCGGCCTGGGCGAGTTTGTCAAATGGTTCAAGCCGGACCATTTGCTGACGGTGCCGGCTACCGAGCTGGCGATGAAGCATGTGGGGCGCCCGGTGCCCAACGTGCCGCTGCTGGGGGCCTTTGCGGCGCTGGGTGGGCTGATATCGCTGGAAGCCGTTCAAAAGGCCATTCAGCAGAAATTTCATGGCAAGGTGGCGCAGGGCAACATGGATGCTGCCAGCGAGGCCTATGCCATCGTGATGGAACAGGAAAGACTGGCGCAGGAGGCCGCTGCGCCGGGCCGTCCCAAGCAAGGCGCGGCCCCCTCGGGGGGCAGTGCAGTACGCGAAGCGACAAACGTGGGGGCAAATAATCATGCTTGAACAATGCGAAGGCTCACATGCCGTAGCGCGTGCGGTGGCACTGAGCCGCCCGGAAGTGATTTGTGCCTACCCGATCTCGCCGCAGACCCACATCGTGGAAGGACTGGGCGCGATGGTGAAGAGTGGTGATCTGGAGCGCTGCGAATTCATCAATGTCGAGTCCGAGTTTGCCGCCTTGAGCGTGGCCATTGGCGCCTCCGCCGCCGGCGCCCGCGCCTACACGGCCACCGCCAGCCAGGGCCTGCTGTTCATGGCCGAAGCCGTGTACAACGCCTCCGGCCTGGGTCTGCCGATTGTGATGACCGTGGCCAACCGCGCCATTGGTGCGCCGATCAACATCTGGAACGACCACACCGACAGCATGTCCATGCGTGACGCCGGCTGGATCCAGATCTTTGCCGAGACCAACCAGGAGGCGTTGGACCTGCACATCCAGGCCTTTCGCATGGCCGAGGAACTGTCGCTGCCGGTCATGGTGTGCATGGACGGCTTCATTCTGACGCATGCCTACGAACGCATCGACATCCCCGAGCAAGCGCAGGTGGACCGCTACCTGCCGTCCTACGAGCCACGCCAGGTGCTGGACCCGAACGACCCGGTGACGATCGGCGCCATGGTCGGGCCCGAGGCCTTTACCGAGGTGCGCTATCTGGCCCACGCCAAGCAGTTGCAGGCACTGGATTTGTTGCCTGAGCTGGCGGCGGAATTTCAGCAGGTGTTCGGTCGCAATTCCGGTGGACTGATCAAGCCCTACATGCTTGACGATGCCGAAACCATCGTCATTGCCCTGGGCTCGGTGCTGGGCACCATCAAGGACACGGTAGACGATTTGCGCGAAGAGGGCGTCAAGATTGGCGTGCTGGGCATCACCTCGTTCCGCCCATTCCCCATCGAGGCGATTCGTGCGGTGACGGGGCACGCCAAGCGCATCGTCGTGATCGAGAAGTGTTTTGCCGTGGGCATTGGCGGCATCGTCTCGCGCGATGTGCGCAGCGCCGTGCAGAGCCGGCCGCAACCGGTGTATGCCGTCGTGGCCGGGTTGGGAGGACGTGCCATCACCAAGGCCTCGCTGCACAAGATGCTGCTCGAAGCCATTGCCGACCGGCTGGAGCTGCTGACCTTCCTGGACCTGGACTGGGGCATCGTCAACCGCGTGCTGGAGCGCGAGAAGCAGCAGCGCCGCTCCGGTCCGGTGGCCGAGGGCATTCTGCGCGACATCGGCACCGTGTCTTCAAAGATAGGCTGACATCATGGACCAACAAACTGTCGTCAAGTTCTACCAGACCGGTACCTTCACCGTTGGCAACCGGCTGCTTGCAGCAGATCAGCGCAGCGTGCAGGCCAACACCGAGCGCAACAATTCGCTCAACTCTGGCCACCGCGCCTGCCAAGGTTGCGGTGAGGCACTGGGTGCGCGTTACGCCATCGACGCTGCGATGAAGGCCACCAACGGCCAGCTGATCGCTGCAAACGCCACCGGGTGCCTGGAGGTGTTCTCCACGCCATACCCGGAAACCTCGTGGCAGATGCCGTGGATTCACTCGCTGTTTGGCAACGCCGCTGCGGTGGCGACTGGCATTGCGGCGGCGATGCGCGTCAAGGGCCGCAGCGACGTGCGCGTCGTGGCCCAAGGGGGCGATGGCGGCACCACCGACATCGGCTTTGGTTGCCTCTCCGGTATGTTCGAGCGCAACGACGATGTTCTCTACATCTGCTACGACAACGAGGCCTACATGAACACCGGCGTGCAGCGCTCCAGCGCCACGCCGCCGGCGGCGCGCACGGCGACGACGATGCCGGTTGGCCCCAACCCCGGCAATGTGTTCGGTCAGGGCAAGAACCTGCCGCAGATCGCCATGGCGCACGAGATTCCCTATGTGGCCACCGCCACGGTGGCCGACCTGCGCGACCTGGAATACAAGGTCACCAAGGCCATGTCGATTCGTGGCGCGCGCTACATCCACATCTTTGTGCCCTGTCCACTCGGCTGGGGCGCGGCCTCGCACGACACCATCCGTCTGGCGCGCCTCGCCCATGAGAGCGGTTTCTTCCCGGTGTTCGAGGCCGAACGCGGCGAGGTGACGGGCTCGTCCAAGATCCGCCACCAGGTGCCGATTGAGGAGTACCTTAAACCGCAAAAACGCTTTGCGCATCTGTTTGGCGCTACGCCGGACCTTGCAACCATCGCCCGCCTGCAAGCCATTGCCGACCGCAATATCCGCCGCTATGGCCTGCTGGATGAGACTTAATCAGTTGAGGACAGAGCTAAAGGTCTGTCCCGCAAGGAGATAACGCTATGCAAAAACCCTTTGCCATCACGCTGGACGTCGGGTCTTCGCTGGCCAACCACACCGGTTCTTGGCGTAATTCACGCCCCGTCTATCTGGACAGGCTTCCTCCCTGCAACCACCAGTGTCCGGCCGGGGAAAACATCCAGGCCTGGCTGTTCCACGCCGAATCCGGCGACTATGAACAGGCCTGGCGCACGCTGGTGGAGGACAACCCGTTCCCCGCCATCATGGGGCGCGTGTGCTACCACACCTGCGAAGGCGCGTGCAACCGCGGCAAGCTGGATGCGCCAGTGGGCATCAACTCGGTCGAGCATTTTCTGGGCGACCAGGCGATTGCCAAGGGCTGGAAGTTTGCGCCCGCTGCACAGGCCAGCGGCAAGAAGGTGCTGGTCGTCGGTGCCGGGCCTTCCGGCCTGTCGGCCGCCTACCACCTGGCACGCATGGGCCACCAAGTCACGGTGCAGGAGGCAGGCCCCTTGCCCGGCGGCATGATGCGCTTTGGCATTCCGCAGTACCGCTTGCCGCGCACGGTGCTGGATGCCGAGGTGCAACGCATTGTGGACCTGGGTGTGCGCATTGAATACAACTGCAAGGTTGCCAATGTGCTGGAATCGCAGCAGCAGGGCGGCTTTGATGCCGTGTTCCTGGCGGTTGGCGCCCACATCGCCAAGCGCGCTTTTATTCCCGCAGGGGATTCGGCCAAGGTGCTCGATGCCGTATCGGTGCTGCGCTCCATGGAGGGTGAAGACAAGCCCATGTTGGGTCGCCGTGTCGTGGTCTACGGGGGAGGAAACACCGCCATTGACGTGGCGCGCACCGCCAAGCGCCTGGGTGCGACCGAGGCGATCATCGTCTACCGGCGCAACCGCGAGAAGATGCCCGCGCATGACTTTGAGGTGGAAGAAGCCCTGCAGGAAGGCGTGCTGATCAAGTGGCTGTCCACCATCAAGCAGGCGGGTGAATCCTCCATCACGGTGGAGAAAATGGCGCTGGACGACAAGGGCTTCCCCCAGCCGACGGGCGAGTTCGAGACGCTGGAGGCCGACTCCGTGGTGCTGGCCCTGGGCCAGGACGTGGACCTGTCGCTGATCGAGGGGGTTCCAGGCCTGGCCGTGGAAGACGGCGTCGTCAAGGTCGATGCCAACATGATGACGGGCTATGCCGGCATCTTTGCCGGTGGCGACATGGTGCCCGCCGAGCGCAATGTCACGGTGGCCATTGGCCACGGCAAGAAGGCGGCGCGCAATATTGACGCGTGGCTACAGGGCAGCACCTACACACCCGCCGAGAAGCACGAGCTGGCCAGTTTTGACACGCTCAACACCTGGTACTACAGCGACGCGCCCAAGACCATGCGGCCCATGCTGGACATCATCCGTCGGCAGTCCACCTTTGAAGAGGTGCAAGGCGGTCTGGACGAGACCAATGCCCTGTTTGAGGCGCGGCGTTGCCTGTCCTGCGGCAATTGCTTCGAGTGCGACAACTGCTATGGCGTGTGCCCAGACAACGCGGTGACCAAGCTCGGGCCCGGCAAGGGCTTCGATTTCAAGTACGACTACTGCAAGGGCTGCGGCATTTGCGTGGCCGAGTGCCCCTGTGGCGCCATCAAAATGGTGCCAGAAGACATTTGAAGGTCACAAGACTTGCGGATAATCAAGGATTTGCGCTGGAGTTTGCATGCCCCCTTCACCCATTCGCCGCATTGCCATTTGTACCGGCGGCGGTGACGCGCCTGGCCTCAACGCGGTGATCCGCTCGGTAGTGGTCGCCGCCATCAACCGGGGCTGGGAGTGCTATGGCATTCGCGACGGTTTCAACGGCATCCTGTTTCCCGAACGTTATGTCGAAGGCGGCGTGGTGCGCCTGACGCGCGAGCGTGTGCACGACATCGGCCACCTGGGTGGCACCATTCTGGGGACCACCAACAAGGGCAATCCCATTCACTTTCCGACCCGCATGCCCGATGGGACGATTGGCGAGGTTGACCGCTCGGACGAGATCTTGCAGTACTTTGCACTGAAGGAACTGGATGCCCTGGTGTCGATTGGTGGCGACGGTTCCCTGACCATTGCCGACGCATTGCACAAGAAGGGGCTGCGCGTGGTGGGCGTGCCCAAGACCATCGACAACGACCTGGACAAGACCATGACCACCTTCGGTTTCGACACCGCAGTGGCCTTTGCCACCGAGTGTCTGGACCGCCTGCACAGCACGGCCGAGAGCCACCAGCGTGTCATGGTGGTGGAAGTCATGGGCCGCTATGCCGGCTGGATTGCCCTGCACAGTGGCATTGCCGGAAACGCGCACGCCATCCTGATGCCGGAAATCCCGTTTGACCTGGACCGGGTCGCCGACCTGATCCACCACCGGGACGCCAATGGGCACCTGTATTCCGTGGTGGTGGTGGCCGAGGGCGCTGCACCACGGGATGGCCACACCGAGCTGCAGGCCCCGGCCGAGATTGGCCACGCCGAGCGACTGGGCGGCATTGGCGAGCGCGTGGCCAAGGCCCTGCAGGAGCGCACCGGCAAGGACACCCGCGTGGTGGTGCTGGGTCACCTGCTGCGCGGCGGCAGCCCCACCTCGTTTGACCGTCTGGCTGCCATGCGCTTCGGTGCAGCGGCGGTCCGCGCGCTGGACGAAGGTCTTTCGGGCGTCATGGTCGCGCTGGCCTTCCCGAACGTGAACTACATTGCACTGGAAGAAGTGGCGGGGCGCATGAAGGCGGTCCCCATGGACAGTGACACCCTGCAAACCGCGCGCGATCTGGGCATCTGCCTGGGCGATTGACCCGCTGCGTCGCACATATCAACGTCTTATCCGGAGAACAATAACCATGAGTGAACTATCACCTGCTGAACAGGCCTTGCGCGAAGCGGCCCGCGAATACCACCGCACCCCCACACGCGGCAAGATCTCCGTCACCCCAACCAAGCCGTTGTCGAACCAGCGCGATCTGTCGCTGGCCTATTCGCCCGGCGTGGCCTACCCCTGCCTGGACATCCAGGCCGACCCGTCGCTGGCGGTGGAGTACACCTCGCGCGGCAACCTGGTCGGCGTCATCACCAACGGAACGGCCGTGCTGGGCCTGGGCAATATCGGCCCGCTGGCCGGCAAGCCGGTGATGGAGGGCAAGGGCTGCCTGTTCAAGAAATTTGCCGGCATCGACGTGTTCGACATTGAACTCGCCGAGAACGACCCCGACAAGCTGGTCGAAATCATTGCTGCCATGGAGCCCACGCTGGGCGGCATCAACCTGGAAGACATCAAGGCGCCCGAATGCTTCTACATCGAGAAGAAGCTCAGCGAACGCATGGGCATTCCGGTGTTCCACGACGACCAGCACGGCACGGCCATCATCTCCAGCGCAGCATTGATCAACGGTCTGGAGCTGGTGGGCAAGCGCATTGAAGATGTCAAGGTGGCTGTGTCCGGCGCTGGGGCGGCGGCACTGGCCTGCCTGGGCGTGATGGTGGGCCTGGGTGTGCGCGTGGAAAACGTGTTTGCCTGTGACTCCAAGGGTGTGATCTATGAGGGCCGCCCCGGTGGCTACGACGAATCCAAGGCGCGCTTTGCGCAGAAGACCGAGGCGCGCACGCTGGCCGATGTGGTCAAGGGTGCAGACGTGTTCCTGGGCTGTTCCACCGCCGGTGTGTTGACGCAGGACATGGTCAAGACCATGGCCGACAAGCCCATCATCCTGGCGCTGGCCAACCCCGAGCCGGAAATCCGCCCCGAGCTGGCCAAGGCCGTGCGCCCGGACTGCATCATCGCCACCGGCCGCTCGGACTATCCGAACCAGGTCAACAACGTCCTGTGCTTCCCCTACATCTTCCGCGGCGCCCTGGACTGCGGCGCGACCAAGATCACCGAGGCCATGAAGCTGGCCTGCGTGCGCCAGATCGCCGACCTGGCCAAGGCCGACATCAGCGAAGAGGTTGCCAACGCCTATGCCGGCAAGGAACTGGTGTTTGGCTCGGACTACCTGATCCCCACGCCCTTTGACTCGCGCCTGATCCTGCGCATTGCCCCGGCTGTGGCGCAGGCTGCGGCAGACTCCGGCGTGGCGGCACGCCCGATCCAGGACATGGAGGCGTATCGCCAGCAACTCTCGCGCTTTGTTTACCAGACCGGCATGTTCATGCGCCCGGTGTTCAGCGCTGCCAAGGCCGTCAAGCCGGCGGCCAAACGTGTGGCCTATGCCGAAGGCGAGGACGATCGCGTGCTGCGCGCTGCCCAGGTGGCGGTGGACGAAGGCTTGGCGTACCCGATCCTGATTGGTCGCCCTGCCGTGATCCAGGCGCGCCTGGAAAAAGCCGGTTTGCGCATCCAGATTGGGCGCGATGTGGACTGCGTCAACCCGGAAGATGACCCCCGTTTCCGCCAGTACTGGGAGCTGTACCACAAGCTCATGGGGCGCCACGGCGTGACGCCCGAGGCCGCCAAGGCCGCTGTGCGCCGCTCCAATACCACCATTGCCGCCCTGTCGGTGAAACTGGGCCACGCCGATGCCATGCTGTGCGGCATGGTGGGCCGCTTTGACGTGCACCTGCAGCACTTGCGCGACATCATTGGTCTGAAGGCGGGCGCCCCCGGCATGGCCGCCATGAATGCACTGATGTTGGAGAAATACGCGTTGTTCATCGCCGACACCTATGTCAACGAGGACCCGACTGCCGAGCAACTGGCCAGCATCGCGTTGATGGCCGCGCAAGAGGTGAGCCGCTTTGGCTTGCCACCCAAAGTGGCGTTCCTGTCCCACTCCAACTTCGGCTCGTCGGATCGCCCCTCTGCCCGCAAGATGCGCCTGGCGCGCGAGCTGTTTGCCAAGATGGCACCCGACATCGAGTGCGATGGCGAAGTGCAGGGCGATGCGGCCCTGTCCGAGGCCGTGCGCCGCTCGGCCTTGCCGGACACCACGCTGCATGGTGAGGCCAATCTGCTGATCTGCCCGAATCTGGACTCGGCGAACATCCTGTTCAATGTGCTGAAGATGACGGCCGGTCACGGTGTGACGGTTGGCCCCATCCTGCTGGGTGCGGCTGCGTCGGCGCACGTGTTGACTCCGTCGGCCACGGTGCGCCGGGTGGTGAACATGACGGCGTTGGCCGTGGCGAATGCATCGTCATTTGCCTAGGGCTTGGTTATAGGTGGTTGTAGGGGCTTTTTGGGCTGTAGCCCTCATGGAATATGCGTAGACTGCTATTTAGTTTGTAGCGTATGAAGTTTTTGGCGGCAGGGTTTTGGGTGTTGGCCCCCGCCTCATACTGTCAAAGGCCCAGAAATCGGCAGGGACCAATACCCCAAACCCTGCGAATGGCGTGTTTTCTGGAGAGGGCCGATGCAAGGTTGTGGTTTGGGTCGTAGTGGGGCGAATCCGGTCACTCAGCAATGACCGTTGATAGGCGTCCAATCCAGCTTGTACTTCAATGACCTTCGGGGTAATGCGGGAGCCTGCAGCGGCAGTAATTAGCCCGTTCGCGCGCGATTTCTGCAACCCGCGCCGGATGACCAGCATTTCGTCGCACGGCTCGCGACGGGGCACAAACGCGCGGGAATACTTCGTTTGCCCATCCCCGCAACCCAACCCAACCCTAAAGGTAACCACCCATGTTTGCTCGCTCGACATTTAGTTCTCATGCCCTCCCGCTGGTCATAGCAGTAACCTGTGCTCTGCTACAGCCTGCCGCCAACGCCACCGAGGCGGGCTTTCGCCAGATGACGGTGACCGCCACCAGCGCGGATGCCAAACCGGCCCACTTCGCGCTGTATTACCCGACGCCGGATGCGGCCCGGGTGATTCCCATGGGGCCGTTCCCGCAGACCGTGGCCATCAACGGCGCACCCGAGCCGACTGCCAAGGGCCTCATCGTGATCAGCCATGGCACGGTTTCCGTCAACCTTGGCTTTGCCACGCTCGCCCAAGCGCTGGCACGCAACGGCTACCTGGTGGCCAGCGTCGAGCAGGTGGGCGACACCTGGCAGGACCAGTCGATGCGTGCCACGCCGGTGCGCTACTTTGCCGAGCGGCCGCGCCAGGTCTCGCGCGTGATCGACACCCTGCTCGCCGACCCGCAATGGCGCGCACGCATCGCCAATGGTGCTGACGGGCGGCCGCTGGTCGGTGCAATGGGTCATTCGGCGGGCGGCTACACAGTGCTGGCGCTGGCAGGCGGCAAGCCGGTGCTGTCGCGCCTGCGTGCACATTGCGGGATCGAGGCGGAGTTGGACCCCGTGCTGTGCGATCTGTCGCATTCCATCGGCGGTGCGTCGGTTCCGGCCGGCGCCGCCGCAGACGGGCAGGAAGAGCCGGTGCAGGCCGATACGCGCGTGCGCGCCGTGATAGCCTTGGCGCCAATGGGCGTGGCGTTCAGCGCGTCCTCGCTGGCATCGATCACCGTGCCGGTGGCCATTTACGCGGGCGAGAAAGACACCTTCTTGGTCCCGCGCTTCCACGCGCAATGGGTCAAGGCGAACATGCGCGGCGCTAACGCCACGCTGGAGCTCGTGCCGAATGCCGGACATTACGCGTTCATGAACACACCGACGATGGACCTGCCCTCACCAGACGGCAGCGTGGCTGCCGACCCGGCAGGGTTCGACCGGGCTGCATTTTTGGACCGCCTGGCGCAAGAGTCGATCAAGTTCTTTGACAAAAATTTGCGATGACTGTGGGCACACCACTGCAGCCGCCGCGCCAAGGCCGCCACCGCAAATCCGGATGGCTCATACCGACGGGGCTGTTGGCCATCAGTTTCATCCCCCTGCTGGCCGGGGCATTGCGGGTGTTTCAGCTGGCGGCGGACCCCGCCATTACGCCAGAAAACGCCAGATTCGCAGTGGCACCCTTCCCCGTGGTGCTGCACATACTCAGCGCGTTGATATTCTGTGTGCTGGGGGCCTTTCAATTTCTCCCCAGCTTGCGCCGCCGCAAGCCCCATTGGCACCGCATGTCCGGCCGGTTGGTGGTCACCAGCGGATTGCTGGTGGCTTTCTCGGGCCTCTGGATGACGCTGTACTACCCGGCCGGCGTTGAGTCGCTGGCAAAGTTTGATGGCCCTGCGCTCTACGCCATCCGGCTGCTGGCCGGATCGGCCATGGCCTTGCTTCTGTGTCTCGGCATTGCCGCCATTCTGCGGCGTGACATCCCGCAGCACCGCGCCTGGATGATGCGTGGTTATGCCGTCGGACTTGGCGCAGGTACGCAAGCATTCACCCATCTGCCCTGGTTCATATTCCCCAGCATTCAAGGCGAACTGGCCAGGACGCTGTGCATGGCAGCGGGATGGGTCATCAATCTTGCGGTTGCCGAATGGATCATTGCGCGTGAAAACGACGGGCAGGTTGCATGAAAATTCGTTGTGTCTGATTTGGGAACGTCGGCAACACAGGCACAGCTGGCATCCCTGGCGGATTTCACGCCACGCTTCAATCCGTGCCCAGTTCGCAGTTGCGATGGTCACTGTATAGCTTGCCTGGGTCGATCAGGAACAACTGCACTCCCCGTGCATGGGTCCACGTCAACAGGGTACAACGACAGAATTCTTTCCCACTTTCTAGACGAAGGCTTGACAAACTAGCCTTCATAGAAGCGGTCACTGAAGAGCTTTCGAATTCAATCCAAGGATACCCGCCATCGGTACGCCCAAATCCACGAAAATTTCAGAGTCACTGAATTTCTCGCCTTCCCCCGCATCTTTTGACCGTCTTGGCGCAGCGCGCCGTCAGGACCAATATGCCTTTAACCTATTGGGCGCGAGCGGGGTTTGTTATCTGCGATGAATCCGGCCACAACCCCAAACAGCAATGGTGGAAAATCGTGGCCCATTCCCTCGACGATGAGTAGTTCGGATCCTTTAATATTGGCCGCCGTGTCCTTCCCAGCTTCCGGGGGAACAAGTGGGTCGTCTGACCCATGCAACACAAGCGTCGGAGCACTTATGTTGGCTAGCCGTGGTCTTAAGTCACCGGTTGCTGCGATGGCGGCGATGTGCCGCCAAAACCCGCTTGGGTTGTATGCTCGTTTGACCTCGGCCAAGGCTTGATCTCGTTGGGCGGTTTCGTCGAACGGATAGCCTCGCCCGGCAATCACTTGAGAGAAGGCAACGCAATGCGCGAGATAGCCCTGCTCGTCATTCAAAGGATGTGGCGCGGGCGATGTCATCGCCGCCATCACTGCAGGGCTGGCCTGCGGTAGATCACGATTGCCAGTACTCGACATAATGGAAACCAGAGATAGAACGCGTTCAGCATGCTCGCTGGCCAACAGTTGTGCGATCATGCCGCCCATTGATCTCCCAACCACGTGCGCTCGTTTGATCATCAACGAATCGAGAAGCCCTACAGCGTCGTTCGCCATATCGAAGAGCGTATACGGCACATTGGGCGCTTCGCCGCGAGAGACTGCGGCGGCAATTGCAGCGAGATCTGGCATCGACGCGCTATCGAAGTAAGTTGAAAGACCAGCGTCGCGATTGTCAAAGCGAATCACGCGGTAGCCTTGTTCTGCCAATATCTGGCAAAACGTTTCGCTCCAGCGAATCATCTGCGTACCCAGACCGGAAATCAGCAGAACAGCTTCCGCGTCGTTATTGCCAAAACAATCGTATTCAATTTCAATTCCGTTCGCTTTAGTCTTGGGCATGGCGTGTGGTCCTTCAATGTTCTTGCGTCGCGATGGCGTTGCTCACGAGAGTGCTAAGTTTGGCGTGCGTGCAAGCGTTACCAGTGCTGCGGAAACCATCTCAACCGCTGCGGGGGCGATTGATTCGACGGCTTCGGTGCAATTGCTATCGGCGGTCTCGCATGCGGCGTTCACCAGCGCACACCCGGCCGGGCGAAGCACGGCCTGACGAAATCCATTCGCACCGTCGCGCACCACGAGGCCAATCTTTTCGAGCACGATCAACTGACGCAGCACAGCCGATTGAGGCTGACCCAGCGGACGCACGAGTTCCGGAATGCTTACCCGACCACCGTCCGCTTGCGCGAGCAAATTCAGCAGCGCAAAGTCATTGAAACTGATGCCATGGTAGAGCCCCAGCTCGTCGTCAAGCTTGAGTTGCAGGCTGGCGTGGGCACGGTGTAGCGCCAAACAGAAGCCGAGATTCGTGTTCATCGAGGTCCGCTCCTGGGTTCGTCGTAGCCAAGTTCACCGACACAAGGGATTTCCTGGCGCCACAGGCTAACCAGCATTTCCAATTCCTGTGCGGCGTTGAACGCCGGATCATCGCTAGGTTTGACCATGTCGATTACTTCGAAGTAGAAGCTGGTCTCACCGTGCTCGCCCCAGTCCTGCGCAAGCCTCGCGTTGCGATGCTGCCCATGCTGCAGTTCAAAACGATGCCGGTTGAGTGTGCCCTGAACGTTCGTACTTCCGGCAACCAAAGCTCGGCCCGTGATCTGGTTACGGATCGCATAGACACCGGCTCTGGTTTTCGTCTCCAGATACTGTCGTTTCAGCGCTTTTTTGTTGGTCATCATCAATCCTTTTTGTTCCAAATGAGTCACGGTGCAAGCGATGGCACTTCTGCCAACGGCAGTGGACATGCAAGGTATCTGAGGTAATCGCGAACGTCGGTCGGCCAAGCTTCAGTCAGTTGGTGGAACTTTGCCGCGTCGTTTGCGAACAGTGCACGCGAGGCTTCTTCAAATCCAGCCATATCACCAGCCATGGTGGACATGAAGTGGTACGCACGTTCATTCGTCTTGCGCTGTTTGTCACGGTCCACGCTTGCCCGGCGTGCCTCATCAATCAGTTTCCGCAAAGTCACCGATGCACCGCCTCGCTGTGCAGCCAACCAGTCCCAGTGGCGCGGCAGTAACGTGACTTCTCGCGCGACAACCCCAAGCTTTGGGCGGCCACGGCCACGTGGCTCACCAGGATCTGCGGAATCAATCAGTGCCGAGTCGGTTCCCTGAAGCTGGTATCCGTCTGGAGGTAGACGGGCAAACATCTCTGCATCGCTTCCTCGAATGTCGATATCGACAACTTGGCCGGTCTGGTCGCAGAAGGTCAGCAGCGGATTGGGTATGCCGGTCGCCAGGGCGTGTTTCACAGCCAATGCGTTGACCTTCAAGGTGCCAGAGGCAATTCGCTTGTGGCCGTTGAAGCTGGTGTAAGAAGGTGTAGCGGTATCAGTCACGGTGAGATTGGGCTTGAATTGGATGAGTCAATATTACCCGGGTTAAATTAACGTGTCAATAATACCCGGGTGAAATTTAAGCCATGGAACTTCTGTGACTCGAGCATCGTTACTTCCATGGGTTGAAAGCCCAATTCGGCGAAAGTTATCAATGACCGGTTTGGAGCAGGTAGTTCGGAAAGGTGAAGACCCGCTATGCGTCTGATCCGGGCTTAAACGTTCACCCCCAAATCGCACCCGAGGTGAACGGCAGGACTTGCGGACGCCGGCCGCACTCGCGGTTGTGGCAGTGCAGGCGTGCCAAACCATGCATTGAGGCAACAAGGCTGACAAACCAAACCGGTTTGCCATCGGTGTGAGCCGGACTCCTTAAGCGCCTCCGTTAACCTGGCGCTACATGCCGGTGTTGACCGCATCGGTAAACCCCGTGACAGCAAGGCCTTGCGAACGATTTACACTAAAGGGTTTTCCCCAAGTTCGTATTGAATCTTTGCAAGGCCCCACCATGAGCGCATTCCAGGAAGAAACCGTATTGAGCGTCCACCACTGGACCGACCGGCTGTTCAGCTTCAAAACCACCCGCGACCAGTCGCTGCGCTTCTCCAACGGGCACTTCACGATGATCGGGTTGCGCCTGGAAACCGGCAAGCCGCTGCTGCGCGCTTACAGCATCGTCAGCGCCAACTACGAAGACCATCTGGAGTTCTTCAGTATCAAGGTGCCGGATGGCCCACTGACCTCGCGTCTGCAGCACATCCAGGTCGGCGACAAGATCGTGGTGGGCCGCAAACCCACCGGCACGCTGCTGATCGATTACCTGCTTCCCGGAAAGACCCTGTATCTCATCGGCACCGGCACCGGCCTGGCGCCGTTCCTGTGCCTGATCCGGGACCCGGCCACCTATGAAAAGTATGAAAAGGTTGTGCTGTTCCACGGGGTGCGCGAGGTCAATGAACTGGCCTATGCGGACTACATCACCCTGGATCTGCCCAACGACGAGTACCTGGGCGAATTCGTCAAGGCGCAGTTGCTGTATTACCCCAGCGTCACGCGCGAACCCTTCAAGAACCGTGGCCGCGCCACGGACCTGCTGGCCAGCGGCAAGCTGGAAGCCGATCTGGGCTTGCCCAAGCTGGACCCGGTTCGCGACCGCATCATGATCTGCGGCAGCCCCGCACTGAACAAGGACATGCGCGAATTGCTGGACGCACGTGGCTTTGTCGAGGGCAGCACCACGACGCCAGGCGACTACGTCGTCGAGCGCGCCTTCGTCGAACAGTAAGCAACGCATGACACACCATTACGACCTGTACGCCATCGGCAACGCGCTGGTGGATTCCGAATACGAAGTGAGCGACGCGCAGCTGCAAGCCATGGGCGTGGAAAAGCGCCATATGACGCTGATCGATGCACCACGCCGCGCGGACCTGCTGGCGCATGTGCACGGCCTGCACGCCCGGCGCACCGGTGGCGGCTCGGCCGGCAACACGGTTGTGGCGCTGGCCCAGTTGGGTGGGCGGGCGTTCTACTCTTGCCGCGTGGCGGACGACGAGTTGGGCGCCTTCTACCGCGAAGACCTGGCCGCCAATGGCGTGGCCACCAACCTGAACCACACCAAGCCTCCGGTCGGGCAGACCGGCAGTTGCATGGTCATGGTCACGCCCGACGCCGAACGCAGCATGAGCACCTTTCTGGGTGCCACGGCGGACATCGACCACACGTCTTTGCACCCGCAAGACATTGCGCGCTCCAAGGTCTACTACATGGAAGGCTACCTGGCCGCATCGCCCACCGGGTTGGATGCCGCGTTGCAGGGCCGTGTTATTGCGAAGGAAGCGGGTGTGGCCCTGGCCACCACGCTCAGCGACATGAGCATGATCAATTTCTGCCGTGCGGGGCTCGAAGGCATGGTGGGTGACGGCCTGGACTTCTTGTTCTGCAACGAGGAAGAAGCCCAGGTCTGGTGCGGCTCACAGGACATCGATGTGATCTGCAAGCAGATGGGTCAGATGGCACGCACCGTGTGCCTGACGCGCAGTGCCAAGGGTTGCTTGGTGCTGGAAGGCGGTCAGCGCACCGAAGTCCCGGCCGCCGCTGTCCGGGCGCTGGACACCAATGGTGCAGGGGACATGTTTGCCGGTGCCTTTCTGTACGCCGTGACACACGGACACAGCCATGCGCAGGCGGCCTGGCTGGCCAATCAGGCGGCGGGGCGGGTGGTCAGCCAGTATGGCAACCGCCTCAATGCCCAGTCCATTGCCGAGGTCAAGGCGCGCTTCGCGCAGCACACTGGCGGTTAAGTGGGGTCGCTGGCGCTATGGCGCCAGCATCTGCTGCTGGATCAACTGGTTGCGCAGGCGGAACTGCTCGCGGTCAATGTGCCGCAGTTCCTCGCGCAGGTGTTTTCTCTCATCGTCGTTTTTCGACGCATCCAGGCGTTGCTGTAAACGGTTGGACTCCTGGGCGTTGCCTTGCATACGCTCGTTGGTGCGGTACACCTGCAGCCCGGCTTCCAGATAACGCGCAAAGGCCGGGTAACCAGCTTGACCCTGGCAGACCGACGCCTTGCCGGAGTGCCCCTGTGTGCCTTCGCGCCAGCCATTGGCGGCGGTGCAGAATTGGACGATGCCGGCGTCCCAGCCCTGGCGGTAGGCCGGGGCGTTGGGGATGATGCCGGCCTTGCCGCAGTCTTCCGTGTAGTCGGCAATGCGCTGCTCACTTTCACCATGCGAGCCGTCAGTCCAGCCGACCCGGTGCCAGTCCGCCACCTTGCATTCCGACACGGACATGGATTCACAGCCGGCCAGCGCAAGGGCGGCCAGTATCAGCACGGCGTAGCGGGTGGGCGTCGATGCCCTGTATGGAATGGAATATCGCATTTTCAAATGGTACACCGCCTATGCGGTGCCACCCAATGGGCTGGCAGGCGCATTGCTCAGTGCAGTTTGCTCTGCGGCCCAATGCCAGGCCTGATCAGACAGCATCAGCAGGCGGGCCGTGTCGCGGAAATGCGACGCCAGCTCCACCGTGAGGTCCAGCGTGCGTGCTTCCAGGCGCTGTGTCATCTCCAGGTAGGGCTGCCACGGCCCGGTTTGCTCCAGCAGCGCCTGTCTGGCGGGTGCCGGCAGGTTCAGCGTGCTGACCACCTCGGCCTGGCTGATCTTCAGCAACTGGCCCAGCATGGAAGCCAGGCCCAGCGTGAAGAACTGGTCGGGTGCGTCTTCGTGCTTCTCGATGGCCACCAGCTCCATCAGGCGCGAGCGCCACAAGGTCAGCTCCTGCAGGGCCGATGCGGCCTTGCGGCTACCGGCAAACTCGACCAGCAACATGGACAGCCACCGGTACAGCTCATACCGACCCAGCAGCAGCACCGCCTGCTCCACGCTGGCATGGCTGCCCAACTGTGCATAGCTGGAGTTGTTGATGAGCCGCAGCAACCGGTACGACAGGCCGATATCCCCCTTGATCTCGTTCACGATGACCGCCGTATCGGCGCCCACCACCAACTGGTTCAGCAACAAGCCTACGCGCCGCACCTCGGGCGGTACTGGTTGCTGGCTGGCGGGGTCGCTGGAGCTGGCCTCGCGATCCAGCACACCGCAGACGTAGGTCACACCGTTGTACAGGGCCATTTCCAGCTCTTCGACGTCGCAGATGTCGGTGACCAGAATCGGCAGGCCTTGCCATGCCGGTGGCCAGGTGCTGGCAGAGTCGAGCAGTGTGGACATGGGCTTGGCACCCTGGCGTAGCATCACAAAGTCCGGCAGGATGTGGCCATCAAAGTCCGGCTCCCAGCCGACCTGAACGCCTTTGGCCCGCAGCATCAGGACGGCTTGTTCGATGGCTGCCGAAGACTGTGCAATCGGCACCGCCGATGGCATGGATTCCAGCCCGATCAAAACGCCAGGCCCCACATCGGCTTCGGTCGCGTGCACCAGCCACCAGGCCGGCATGCGCGCAAAGCCGATACGGCCGGTCTTCCCAATGCCGTAGGCCGCTGTCAGCAACGCCGCCACGCGGGCCGAACGTGCATAGGCGTCGGACTGTCGCTTCAGATGCCGGGCTACATCCTCGCCAATGCGAAACTCGAAGCCCGCCACTGCGCCGCTGGACGCAATCAGGGGCCGGCGCGCACTGATGGCGGTTACCTCGGATGCGGTTTTGGCTTCATCGTCGGCAGACGGCAGGGGACCACGGCGTTCTGCCGCCGGTGCAGGTTCCGGTGCGGCGTGCGCCGTTGGGCGCCGGGGCGCCGGTTTGCCAAACAACCAGGGCAGACAGCGCTGCAGAAACGATTTCACAACGACAACCTCTCAGGGGACAGTGGCGCATGTGGGCCACAGCAACAGCGCGCGTTAACCTGAAGTATCGCACCCTCCCTTGGGTACACTGACCCCGATGAGCCGCCCCCCGCAACCGCACCCTGCGCAAGACCGCCTCACTTCCTTCTTCTGGAGTGGCGATACCATCCGCAGCCGCAACGTGAGCGATGCCGTGATGACCGGCGTGGTCAACATCCCCGCGCCGCCGACTAGGCTGGTCGCCGATTGGGAACGGGACATATCGGAGCGTCTGGAATCAGGCGACGTCGATGTCCTGCCCCTGGCGCGTGCGCGCGTGCGCTGGCCCGACTACAGGCACTGCGTGCAGGCCGTGTCCGACTGGACCCGCACGCTGGGTTTGCGCGACATGCTGGCCACGAGCGACGTGGCCCTGATGGCCTGCCGTGGCGCGAAGTACCACCATGACGCAGCCCACTATGGCGGTGCCGCCTTCTGCAACCTGTTCCTGAGCGAGGACCGGGGGCTGGACGTGCACTTCCCCGCCACAGGCCTGCGTATCCCGTTGGTCCGGGGCACGGTGATGTTCTTCGATACCGGCCAGCCGCACGCCGTGATTGCGCGCAACCGCAGCGGCTTCCATGCGGCCGATTTCTCACCCGAGCAGGATTGCAGCCAGGTATTTCTGACCTGGGAGCTGCCTGTCGATAATGCTGAAGTCGCGCAAGCCCTTGGGATTACCTTCGACACCGACCCTTCAACGGCAGCGCAACTGGATGAAGAGCAAATCTGGCTGAACGGCGCACCGGTCAGTGTCTGCCCAGAGTCAGGGCTGTGGCGCCCAGCGGAGTCGGCTGGAACTCATTCTTTGGCGCCACGGTAGGCCCGCCATCCGCCAAACACGGTGATGTCGGTGGCGCCATCAACGCCATACGGTTCGCAGACAAAGCCTGCGACCTGGCTGCCATCCGACAGAACGGTGCGGCCTATGCCCAGCGGGGCGGGAATGCCGTCCACAAAGCTGCCGAATTGGGCGGCAGGAAGCTCCCACACTTCGACCTCAATGGCGGCGCCACCGCTGGCCACGCGGACCAGGCCGGGGCGACGCCCATCGGGCAGTGCGTAGAGGTGGTACTCGGGCGCGGTGGTGGTGCGCAGCACCAAACGCGCGCCGTGGCTCGTGAGCTGGTGGTTGAGCGGCTGGCCTGCCAAGTGGGCGCCGCACACGGCTACCCGAATCTGGCCGGATGGAACCGCCGATGCCGATGCTGCGGCTTCAAATGGCACTGCAGTTTGGCCGGTGGCACCGAGCGTGGCCGCCTGGCCCTGCAACGCACGTTGCCAGCGTTGGGCCAGGTGCATCAGCGGCTGGTCCTGGTGGGCCTGCGCGACGAAGGTCACACCGCAGGGCAGGCCGTCCGGGCGAAAGCCGGCGGGGACGGCGATGGCGCTGTAGTCCAGCAGGTTGACGAAGTTGGTGTAGTAACCAAAATCGCTGTTGCGGGCGATGGGTTCGGCCAGCATCGTGGCGATGCTGTGGATGGTGGGCGAGGTGGGCAGCAGCATGCAGTCGATGCCGGACCACACGGCGGCGCAGCGCTGCGCCAGCGCGCGCAAGCGGTACTGGGCGGCAAAGGCGTCGGCCGCCAGGGGCTTGGCGCCACCCAGCGTGATCTCGCGGGTCACGGGGAACACGGATTCGGGTTGGGCGTCGATGAAGGCACGGATGGCCTGGTAGCGCTCTGCTACCCACGGGCCTTCGTACAGCAGGCGGGCGGTCTCCGCAAAAGGGGCAAAGTCGATCTCCACCAGCTCGGCACCCAACGCTTTGGCATGCGCGCAGGCTTCCGAATAGCACTGGGCGTAGCCACTGTCGCCAAAGAATTGCAATTGCTCGGCACGCGGCACACCCACGCGCCACTGTTCGGCGCGACCAAAGTCAAAACCGTGGGGCTGGGCCGGTCGCGAGAACGCGTCCTGCGCGTCATAGCCATGGGCCACCGCGAACACCTGTTGCGCGTCATCGGCCGTCAGCGCAAAGATCGACACCACGTCCAGCGAACGGCAAGCCGGCACCACTCCATGCGTGGACAGCAGGCCCAGGCTGGGCTTGAGGCCGACCAGGTGGTTAAATCCCGCAGGCACGCGGCCCGAGCCGGCCGTGTCGGTGCCCAGTGAAAAACTCACATGGCCCAAGGCAACCGACACCGCCGAGCCCGCGCTGGAGCCACCGGACACGTAGTCGGGGTTGAAGGCATTGCGACAGGCGCCATAGGGCGAGCGCGTGCCGTTCAAGCCGGTGGCGAACTGGTCCAGGTTGGTCTTGCCGATGGCGATGGCGCCCGCGTCCAGCAGGCGCTGCACCACGGTGGCGCTGGCCTCGGGCGTGTAGGCGTAGTCCGGGCAACCGGCGGTGGTGGGCACGCCGGCCAGGTCGATGTTGTCCTTGATGGCGAAGGGAATGCCCCACAGCGGCAGGCCCTCGGGGCCACGGTCCATCAAGGCCTGTGCCTGGGCGCGCAGTGTGGCTGAATCGATGCGGTAAATCCACGCGGTGTGGGTGTCCTCGCCGATGGCGGCCAGCACCTGCTCCACCACCTGCAGTGGCGTAAAAGTGCCGTTGCGATAGGCCTGCTGCAGGCTGGAGATGCTGAGTGAAATGGTAGGTTGGGTCATGCGGTTTCTCCTTGGATGACGACGACGGTTTGTCCGGCCGACACGGCGCTGCCTTCGCGGCAGGCCATGCGCAAGACCTGGCCTGCACAGGGCGCGGCCACGGTGAATTCCATCTTCATGGACTCGATGACCAACAGGGCGTCGCCCTCGGCCACGGTGTCGTCCTCGGCCACCAGCAGCTTCCAGACGCTGCCGGGTACGGCGCTGGCCACGCTGTGGGCACCGGGGGGCAGGTCGTCCGCCGAGACCGCGGCATCCGCCACCTCGGGCTCGCCCACATACTCGGCCTGACCGGCCACGCGCCAGCGTTCACGCTCTTCCTCAAAGGCCTGGCCTTGCAGGGCACGGAAGGCGGCAATGTCGTTGTCGTTCTCCTTCAGGAACTGCCGGTACTGGTGCAGGTTGAACGTGCCTTGCTCGACCCGCAGCGGGTAGCGCCCGGCAGGAAAGTCGTGGCGGATCTGCAGCAGCTCTTGCTCGCTGACGGGATAGAAGCGGATCTGGTCAAAGAAGCGTAAGAGCCAGGGCTTGCCGGGCTCAAAGGCCGGTGCGCCGCTGGAGGCATCGCGCCAGCGGTTCCACATCTGCAGCGTGCGACCGACGAACTGGTAGCCGCCAGGCCCCTCCATGCCGTAGACGCACATATAGGCGCCGCCTATGCCGACGGCGTTCTCGGGCGTCCAGGTGCGGGCCGGGTTGTACTTGGTGGTGACCAGGCGGTGGCGCGGGTCCAGCGGCGTGGCCACCGGCGCGCCCAGGTAGACGTCGCCCAGGCCCAACACCAGATAGCGTGCGTCAAACACGGTGCGCTGCACGGCTTCAATACTCTCCAAACCGTTGATGCGGCGGATGAACTCGATGTTGCTGGGGCACCAGGGCGCATCCGGCCGCACGGACTGCATGTACTTCTCAATCGCCAGGCGGGTGGCGCTGTCGTCCCACGACAGGGGCAGGTAGACGGTGCGCGAGGGAACCACCAAGTCGTCGGTATCGCCCAGCGCATCGTCTGCTATAAAAATTGCAGCAACCAACGTCGATACGGAGAGGGCTAGCGGCTCAAAATGTATTTGCAATGAGCGGATGCCCGGCGTCAGGTCCACAATCCCCGCCAGGTTTTGCGCCTGCAGCGACTGCATCAGGCCGTGCACGCGCAGGCGCAGTGCGATGTCCAGCACGGCGTCGCCCAGCTCCACCAGCACATAGCGGTCGCCGGCCTGGCGCAACACCAGTGCCGGGCGTTCGCCGTTGGCGGCGCGCTGCGCCAGGATGGGCGAACCCACGGCCTCTTCGCGCTGTGGCACGGCGGGCGGATTCCACACCAAGTCTGCGATGCGCTTCTCTTGTGCGGCCTGCAGAGCCAGCGCCTCGTCGGCGGTGACGCAGCGAAAGCGCACGCTGTCGCCGGGGCGCAACTGACCCATCTTCCAGCGCTCGCTGGCCAGCACCACGGCCGGGCAGACAAAGCCACCCAGGCTGGGGCCGTCGGGGCCGAGGATGACGGGCATGTCGCCGGTGAAGTCAATGGCGCCAATGGCGTAGGCGTTGTCGTGGATGTTGGACGGGTGCAGCCCCGCCTCGCCACCATCGCGTCGTGCCCACTCGGGCTTGGGGCCGATCAGGCGCACGCCGGTGCGGCTGGAGTTGTAGTGCACCTGCCAGTCGGTGCCAAAGAACATCTGCACGTCCGCATCGGTGAAGAAATCCGGTGCGCCGTGCGGGCCGTAGAGCACGGCAATGTCCCAATGCGTAGCGTAGACCGGCACCACCTCGGCAGGCAAGCTGGCCAGCGGTTCGGCAACCGCGTCCAAGCCCATGTGCAGCATGTCGCCCACCCGAAGCGTGCGACCCGCATGGCCACCAAACTGGCCCAGCGTGAAGGTGGAGCGGCTGCCTAGGTACAGCGGCACGTCCAGCCCGCCGCGCAGCGCCAGGTAGCTGCGCGCGCCACAGCCCTGCACGGCGCCCAGCTTCAGCACGCTGCCAGCCTTGACCGTGTGTGATTGCCACAGTGGCAGTGCCACGCCATCCACGCTGAGCGCCATGGCCGCGCCGCAGACGGCTATGACCGTGTCGTGGTGGAAGCGCAGGCTGGGGCCGCTGAGCGTGCATTCCAGGGCGGCGGCATCCGACGCATTGCCCACCAGCCGGTTGGCCAGGCGCATGGCCAGGTCGTCCATAGGCCCGCTCGGGGGCACGCCCACCGCCCAGTAGCCGGTGCGGCCCGGGTGGTCTTGCACGGTGGTTTGCACGCCAGGCTCCAACACCTCGAGCGCCTGCGGTTGGTAGTGCAGATCGGCCAGGCTGCGCGTGACCATGCGGCCCTGCACAAACACCGGGTCGGCCACCACGGTGCGCAGATAGCGCAGATTGGTTTCTATGCCGGATAAGCGCGTTGCAGCGAGCGCAGCTTGCAGCTTGGCCACGGCATCAAAGCGGTCCACGCCGGTGACGATGAGCTTGGCGATCATCGGGTCGTAGTTGGGGGGCACTTCGCTGCCCGTCGCCACCCAGGTTTCAATCCGCGCGTCGGCCGGAAACACGACTTCGGTCAAGCCGCCCGCACACGGCTGGAAGTTGCGCGCCGGGTCCTCGGCGTAGAGCCGCACCTGGATGGAGGCGCCTTGCGGAGCGGGCACGTGCAAGGCAAAGTCGTCACCCCGCGCCAGCTTGACCATCCAGGCCACCAGGTCCACGCCGGTGACCTGCTCGGTCACGCCATGTTCCACCTGCAGGCGGGTGTTGACCTCCAGAAAGTAGAAGGCGCCGGTGTCAGCGTCCAGCACGTATTCCACCGTACCGGCGGAGCGGTAGTTCACAGCCTCGGCCAGGCGCACGGCGGTTTGTTGCAGGGCGGTGCGGGTCTCTTCCGACAAGCCGGGCGCAGGGGTTTCTTCAATCACTTTCTGGTTGCGGCGCTGGGCCGAGCAGTCGCGTTCACCGAGCGACACCACCGTGCCCCGGCCATCGCCGAACAACTGCACCTCGATGTGGCGGGCACGCTCGACAAACTTTTCCAGGAACAGGCCCGCGTCCTTGAAATTGGCCTGGGCCAGACGCTGCACGGCGTCAAACGCCGGGGCCATTTCGGCATCGCTGCGGATCAGCCGCATGCCGATGCCGCCACCGCCCGCCGTGCTCTTGAGCATCACGGGGTAACCAATGCGCGCGGCCTCGCTTTGCGCCTGCGCCAAGTCGTCCAGCAGGCCGCTGCCCGGCAGCAAGGGCACGCCTTGGGCTTCGGCCAGGGCGCGCGCCGTGTGCTTCAGGCCGAAGGCGCGCATCTGCGCTGGCGTGGGGCCGATGAAGGCAATGCCGGCGTCTTCGCAGGCCTGGGCAAAGTCCGGGTTCTCGGACAGAAATCCGTAGCCGGGGTGGATGGCACCGGCCCCGGTGGCACGCGCAGCGTCCAGGATGCGCTGCGGGTCCAGGTAGCTCTGGGCCGCAGGCGCCGGGCCGATGCAGACGCTGGCGTCGGCCATGGCCACGTGCAGCGAGTCGGCATCGGCCTCGGAGTACACGGCCACCGAGCGCAGGCCCAGGGCCTTGAGGCTGCGGATGACGCGGCAGGCGATGGCGCCGCGGTTGGCAATCAAGACGGTATCAAACATGGGGAAACGTCCTCATGGAGCGGGTCGTCCCGCCGGGTGGTGCAGCGCCACGGGCCGTCCCGTGGAGGGGGTTTGGAGACAAGGCCATAAGCGAAATTAGCCTCTAGCCCTCGTATATATTGCGTGGATAGCTATCGTTTCTGTAGCAATTCAATCCCAGACCAGCAGCCGGATCGGCGTCGGGTTGTAGCCGTTGCAGGGGTTGTTGAGCTGCGGGCAGTTGGAAATCAGCACCACCACATCCATCTCGGCCTTCAACTCCACGTACTTGCCGGCGCCGGAGATGCCGTCTTCAAAACTCAGCCGGCCCTCGGGGGTGACCGGCACGTTCATGAAGAAGTTGATGTTGGGCGCAATGTCGCGCTTGCCCATACCGAGCAGACCCGCCTCACGGCAGTGGCAGATGGCGTGCATGAAGCTGTCGCGGCAGCTGTGCATGGGTCGCTTGTCCAGCGCGTAGCGCACGGTGTTGCTCTCGCTGGAACAGGCACCCCCCAGCGTGTCGTGGCGGCCGCAGGTGTCGGCGGTGATGGTCAGCATCACCCGGCCTGCGCTGGAGTACAACCGCGAGCCCAGTCCCAGGTAAAGCTGGCCGTTGCGGGCGATGGTGTCGGCGGCGCTGTAGCGCTCTGCGGCGTCAATCGCGCTGTAGAACAGGGTGTCTACCGCCTGGTTACCTTCCAGATCCAGGATGCGCAGGGTTTGCCCGGCGCGCACCGTGGCCATCCAGGGGTCACCCGCCAGGCAGGTCTGGTCCAGCACGGCGTTGGCGGGATTCAGGGTGCTTTCGAGTAGCTTGCTCATGCTGCAACTCCGCAATAGCGTTCGGTGTTGGTAAAGGCCCGGCCGTTTTGCGGGCACTGGGTGCGGCAGGCGTCATCCGCCGCCACGGGGGCGGCCCGGTAGGCGCTGATGCGCACTTCGGCGGGGGCATACACCGGGTTGGCGTCCAGTGGGTGTGGCGCGCTGCTGAGCACCACCAGCGTGTCCATCTCAAAGCGCAGGTCCACCTGGCTGCCCGCCACGCTGTGGCCGCTCACATGGCTGAGCACGCCGTCGGCATCGGGCACGACCTTGCTGAAGAAGTTGACGCCGGGCACCAGGTCGCGCGCGCCCAGGCCCCACTTGGCCAGCTCGATCAGCAGGTTGTCGCGGCCATTGCGGTGCATGGCGTTGCGGTGCTGCTGGTAGTGCTTCTCGCCGTACCGGGCCAGCACCATGGCCGCGTCGCTGACGCCGCACCAGGTGTCGTGCCAGCCCACACTGTCGCCCGTGATGGAACACAAGACCCGGCCCATGTCCGACTGGCACACGAAACCGGCGGTCAGGAAGCCGGTGTGCTGGGACTTGAGTGTGTCGGGCATGTTGTAGCGCTCCAGCGGCTGCTCGGCATTGAAGAACAGCGCGGAGACGTTGGCACCACCTTGCAGGTCGGTCAGGCGCAGTGCCGTGCCGCGGCGCAGGCGGCCAGACCAATGGTTGCCGCCGGGAAGGTGTTCCTCCCACAGCAGGCGGTCAGGGGGAATAGTGGTGGGATTCATGCGGGGTTCCTTTCTTCGGCCACGCGGTTCAGGCGTTGCAGTTGTTCCAGGTCGGTTTTCATGCCGGATGTCTCGCGGATGCGGTCCAGCAGTTGGCGTTTCAGGCGCAGGAACTCGGGTGAGAGCTTCATGTCCTGTTCCCGTTTCTCCGGTAGCGGCACGTCGTAAATAGAGTCGATGCGGCCGGGGCGCGGTGCCATCAGCACCACGCGGTGGCCCAGGTAAATGGCCTCTTCCACGTCATGGGTCACGAAGACGATGGTGGTGCGCTCCAGAGCGTGCACGTGCAGGATCAGGTCGTGCATGACCTCGCGGGTCTGCGCGTCCAGCGCGCCAAAGGGCTCGTCCATCAGCAGGATTTGTGGCATGCCCATCAGCGCCCGGGCAATCGCCACGCGCTGCTGCATGCCGCCCGACAGCTGGTTCGGGTAGGCGCTGGCCGACGCCGTCAAACCCATCAGTTGCAGCAAGGCATCAGCCCGGCCGGACGCGGCTTCCACATCGGAGCTGGTGCGGTTCTGGATGTGGGTGCTGAGCTGGCGGCAGAAGCGGATGTTTTCCGCCACCGTCAGCCAGGGGTACAGGCTGTAGTGCTGGAACACCATGGCCCGGTCCCGCCCCGGCCCGGTGATGGCACTGCCATCCACCAGCACATCGCCCCGGCTATGCGTCTCCAGCCCGGCCAGCGTGCGCAGCAGGGTGGACTTGCCGCAGCCCGAGGCACCCACCAGCGTGATGAACGCGTTGTCGGCAATGCCCAGGTTCACGTCTTGCAGCGCCGTGGTCTGCCGCGGTTCTTCACCGAAGAACTTCCACACGTTTTTGCATTCAATTTTCATGGTGCTTACCTCGTGTGCAGCCAGGGGAAGGCCTTGCGGTGCAGCAGGCGAAACAGCTGGTCAATCGCCAGACCAATGATCCCGATCAGCAGAATGCCGGCAAAGATCTTGTCGGTCTGCAGGAAGCGCTGGGCCTTCAGAATCGCAAAGCCCAGGCCCGAGTTGGCGGCCACCAGTTCGGCCACCACCAGGTAGGTCCAGGCCCAGCCCATGGTGATGCGCAGCGTGTCCAGCAAGGCGGGTTTGGCCGACGGCAGAATCACCTGGTACAGCACCTCGCGCCGCGTGGCGCCCATGGTCTGCGCCGCCTCGATTTGCGCCATGGGCACACGGCGCACGTCCTCGGCCACCATCAGCACCATCTGGAAGAAGGTGCCGATGAAGATGATGGCCACCTTGGCACCTTCGTCAATCCCCACCCACAGCATCACCAGTGGAATGAAGGCCACGGCCGGCATGTAGCGGATGAAGTCGGTCAGCGGCTCCAGCAGCGCCTGCACCGCGCGCCAACTGCCAATCAGCAAGCCCAGCGGCACCGCCAACAGCGCCGACAAGGCCCAGCCGGTCACGACCCGCAGCGTACTGATGGCGGCGTCGCCCAGCAGGTCGTCTTCCAGCGCCCAGCTGCCAATGCGCGCAACCACCTTGTCGGGGCTGGGCAGAAACACCGGGTTGACACCACCGAACGCGCTGAGCAATGCCCAGCCCAGCAGCGGCACCAACAGGCCGACGAGCGCCAACACCCCATAACTGCGACGCGAGATCGCCAGCCGTATGGACCACATGCTGCAGCCTTGTTACTTCAGTGCGTCTTGCAACAGCGAGCCGTCAATGCCCTTGCTGGCGTCGGGCTTGCCGTCGATCAGCTTGTGCTGGGTCAAGAAGGCGGCAATGGTCGGTGCGGTGCTGGACAAGGACAGAGGCTGCTTGGCATCGAATGCCTGGGTGTTGGCGGCCGCATCAAAGAACTTGGTGCCGGGCAGGAACACGGTGTATTCCTCGGGCGACATGCTGACCACCTTGGCCATGATCTTGGCGGCTTCGGCTGGTTGCTCGCGGATGAATTTTTCGGTCTCAAACCAGGCCTTGATCATGCCGACCAGTTCCTTGCGCTTGGTCTGGATCGCCTTGTCCTGCGCCACCAGCAAGTCGGGCACCAGGCCGGGCATGTCCTTGGAGGTGAACAAGGCCTTGCCCTTGCCACTCTTCTCGATCTGGTTCACCCAGGGGTTCCACAGCACGGCGGCGTCGACCTTGCCGCTGATGAAGGCGGCCGCCGCGTCACCGGCGGAGAGGTTGACGATCTTGACATCGCTGGGCTTCATGCCGTTCTTGGTCAAGGCCGTGGCCAGCACAAAGTGCGAAACGCTGTATTGCTCCAGCGCCACCTTCTTGCCCTTGAGCTGGGCGAATGACGTGATCTTGGGGCCGACCATCAGCGCGTCGTTGCCGGCAGAGTTGTCGTTGACCAGAATGGCCTTCAGTGGCAAGCCCTTGGCCAGGGGGCCCAGGGTGTCGGACCAGGTTTGCGAATTGGCGTCGAGCTGACCCGAGGACAGCGCAGAAATCGAATCGGTGTAGTTGGCAAACCAGACCAGCTTGACGTCGGCGCCATTCTTCTTGAAAAAGCCTTTTTGCTCGGCCACATACCAGGCCACCCAACCCGGCCAGTCCGACAGGCCAACCTTGACTTCGGCCGCTGCCGGTGTCGCCACAGTAGCTGCACCCAGACCGGCGAGTACCAGGCAGGCAGACACGACACCGCGCTTGCCGGAGCGAAAAATCGAAAAGATATCAGAGGACATAACAAGACTCCAGGTTGTTGGACAAATGCGGGAGACCACCTCGCTTGCGAAGTGCATCTCCCGGGCTTTTGTCCCGCCGTGGAGCCTGCAGTGGTAGGTGTGGGCCACTGCTGGCCGGCTGCTCTCGGACCAGACACTCCCCAATGAAAAGGAATCGGAACCCTAGCGTCCATTTTTGAAAGCAAACCAATGTGGCTGCCCGCGTAGATCTATATGCACAAGCCGTGCCAGGCCGCTCTCTGTGAAATGCGGTGCCTCTTGCGCCATCTTGGTGCATTCAGCACGAAATCAGTTCGTTTTGGGTATTTTGCGAACCCAATGCAAGTGCATGGCTATGTTTGCGGGTTGTGCACCAGACGCTGCACGATGCGACGGGTGACTGGAGCCACCATCAGCACCAGTGGGAAGGCCACCAGCCAGGCCGCGAGCCAGGCGCCGATCCACAGGGCTAGAAAGTGATCCACCAGACCAGTCGCACGGAAGGTGGCGATGGCGGAGACCACCAGCGACATCAGCCCCGACAGGATCAGGCCGAACAGAACGGGGGCAAAGCGGGCGGGGAGCATCAGGCAAGCTCCTCTTCCAGCACCGCCATGCGAGCCAGCACGCAGGCAAAGTTCTGGCCAAAGGCCTCGGCGGTGCGCTCGTCGCCCGGGGCGAACGACTGTGCCGCATTGGAGTGCCCGGCCTGCGCCATCATGCCGGTCCATGACCCGAGGCGGTTCAGTGCCTGTTCGTAGGGCACACCCTTCTGCTGCTCGGGCAGGAAGGGATTGCCCACCCAGATCATGCCGTGCTGCATGGAGAAGGTGAACATGGACAGCAAGGTGCTCTGCTTGTCGCCGGACGGCAGCGCCGACACCGTGAAACCTGCGGCGAGTTTGCCCTTGAGCTGCTGCGTGCGCCATAACCGCCCCGTGGAGTCCATGAATGTTTTGAATGGCCCGCTGACGCCACCCAGGTAGGTGGGCGAACCCCAGATGAAGCCGTCGAAGTGGATCAGCTGGTCGGGGTCGCGGGTGAGGTCCTCGGCCTTCAGCAAGCTGACTTCGGTGTCGGGCACGCTGCGCGCGCCGGCCACGGCCTGGCGGGCAAAGTGCTCGGTGTTGCCGTGGGCACTGTGGTAGATGACTGCGATGTGTTTCATGGTTGTTAGCTCCTAGGAAAAAATGGTGGATGCGGCAAATGCCGATACGTACAGGCCCAGCCCGAAAACGCTGTGGTTGGCCAGACTCTTCAGGCAGTTCAGCGCAGGCGTTTTTGTGCGTGACGATGCAATGCCCGCGCCCATGGCGGGCTGCATGACAAACAGGGGCACGGCCACCGTGACCATGCCAAGGGCCAGCGCCGGAGCCACGGTGGGTGCCTGTAGCCATTGCGGGCCGGCTGCGTATGCCAGCAGCAGCGCAAAGCCTATGCCGGTGGCGTAGTGCACGGCCCAGCCCAGCGCCAGCTCGCCCCGCACCGGCGCAGCCTTGGCAATGCCGTCATGCGTCCAGTGGCCCCGCGGCATGTGCCCCACCCAGCGCCCCAGCAGCGCGAAGTTGAGCGTGGGCACTTTCAAGGTTTGGAGCAGCAGCAGCCACAGGTCCATCACGGCGGTCGCGGCTATGCCGATGGCTACGGCGCGTAACAGTCCTTCATCAATGGGTGTCATGGAACGTCCTTTCAGTTGACGGGTTGATTCGGTGAGGGCAATATACGAATTCAAGTCAACTTGAAGTCAAGACATTTCTTTCCTATGGACATTGCAGAAGTCGCCAAACGCTCCGGCATGCCGGCCTCGAAGCTGCGCTACTACGAGGAGAAAGGCCTGATTGCCTCGGTGGGCCGACAGGGCCTGCGCCGCACCTTTGCCCCCACCGTGCTGGAGCAGCTCGCCCTCATTTCACTGGGTCAGGCGGCGGGGTTTTCGCTGGACGAGATCGCGCAGATGTTCTCGGCGGATGGCCAGCCGAGCATCGACCGCACCATGCTGGCGACCAAGGCCGATCAGGTCGATACCCTGATCAAACGGCTGCAAGCCATGAGCAACGGCCTGCGCCACGCGGTTGATTGCCCCGCGCCCAGCCACATGGAATGCCCGTCGTTTCGGCGGCTGCTGAAGGCGGCGGCTGAGGGAAGTTTGGCTGCGATCACCTGAAATGCAGCACCAACGAAAAAAGACAGGCAAAGCCTGTCTTTTCACAAAGAGCAATCAGCTGATTACTTGCCGGTTGCAGCTTTCACATCGGCCTTGCCTTCTGCCTTGACCGCCGTGGTTTCGATCTTGGCAGTGGCTTTGTCAGCTTTTGCGTCCACCTTGACTTTGTCGGTCTTTGCATTGGCGTTGACGATAGCCTTGTCAGCTTTGGCATCGGCCTTCACATCGACTTTTTGGGCATTGGTTTCAGCAGCTGCCTTGTCCTCTGCACTGGCTTCTTTGGCTTTGACATGGGCTTTCGCTTTGGCTTTGTTTGCCGTCGCTTGGGCTTTGGCTTCGGTCTTGGTGGTGCTCACTTTGGATTCTTCAACTTTGGCATCTGCCTTGACGTTTACCTTGGCTTCTGCTGCGACAGCCTTGGCATTCGCTTGGTCCGCCTTTGCCTCTGCCCTAACGACTGCAGGAGTAGCAGGAGTCTGCGCAAATGACACGGCAGCAACACTCGAAAGAAGAGCCGTAGCGATCAGGGTTTTCACATTCAACATAATTAACACTCACTCATAAAAAGCAACAGTCTTATAAGCTCCGACTGTCATGAGCGAGCCAGAATTTCGTTCCAGCTTGCATCTACAACGTGGGGTATCCCTTTGCGTTGACGGTAGCTACTTTTCGTTACAAGCGTATGGATGTGCCCGCAGAACACTGCATTGGCTTTCGGCATCAAGGTAGTGTTCTTGCTGCTTGCATTGTTCAACGGCTTGCGTATGCTGAGACAGGACGCATGTTCGTAATCAGGGCGATTCTTGAATACCAACCATTCATCTTTTAGGCAGATACCGGCAGGCATTTGGGTGCTGGGCTTCGTCAGCATGCTCATGGACATTTCCTCGGAAATGGTCCACAGCCTTCTGCCCATGTTCATGGTTGGCGCATTGGGAGTCAGTGTCTTCACCGTTGGAATCATCGAAGGCTTGGCTGAATCCACTGCTCTCATCGTCAAGGTGTTTTCCGGCGCGTTGAGCGACTACCTGGGAAAACGCAAGGGACTTGCCTTGTTCGGCTACGCCTTGGGCGCATTCACCAAGCCGTTGTTTGCCATTGCATCAGGCTCCGGTTTGGTGGTAGCCGCTCGGTTGATTGACCGTGTTGGCAAAGGCATCCGGGGAGCGCCGCGTGATGCGCTGGTCGCCGACATCGCGCCGCCCGAATCCCGCGGTGCAGCGTTTGGCCTGCGTCAGTCGCTGGACACTGTGGGCGCATTTCTTGGCCCGCTGATTGCGGTTGGCCTCATGATTGTTTGGGCCAATGACTTTCGCGCTGTATTTTGGGTGGCTGTGATTCCGGGTCTCCTCGCGGTCGCGCTTCTGTTCTTTGGGGTGAAGGAGCCAGAACGCAAGATGGGCGACAAGAAGACCAATCCCATCAAGCGCGAGAACTTGATTCGACTCGGGCGTGCCTACTGGTGGGTAGTCGGTATAGGTGCAGTTTTCACCTTGGCCCGGTTCAGCGAAGCATTCTTGGTATTGCGCGCCCAGCAGACTGGCGTCGCCACGGCTCTTGTGCCCTTGGTAATGGTCGCCATGAATCTGGTCTATGCGGCGGCGGCTTACCCATTCGGATGGCTCTCGGACCGAATGAGCCACGGCAAGCTTTTGGCGCTTGGCCTGGTTGTATTGGCTTTGGCCGATGTCGTTCTGGCCAGCGGAAATGATTGGAAGACGATGCTGGTGGGTGTCGCCCTGTGGGGCATCCACATGGGCATGACACAGGGGCTCCTGGCGACGATGGTGGCAGACACGGCACCTGCCGACTTGCGTGGCACCGCTTATGGCGTGTTCAACCTCATGAGTGGCTTGGCGATGCTGGTTGCCAGTGGACTGGCGGGCTGGCTATGGGATCGCCACGGTCCATCATCAACTTTTTATGCAGGCGCTGCGTTCTGCGCATTGGCCTTGGGCGTATTGATGCTCAAGCGCGGCGACAGTTCAAGCACCAAAGTAGTCGGCTGAAGTGGCTGACTACCAAACCTTCTAACGGCTGATGTGTTTTGCCGTGCGGTCCAGGCAGCGGGCAATGTCGTCTTGATCAATCGACTCGCCTGACTTGGCCTTCAAATCAACGCTCACACCGTCGGGGGTCTGCTTCACGTCTATGGACTTGCGATGGTCTTCTCGTCTCGCGTGGCCACGATCACGCCGGCCTGAGACTGGATCGCTATGCGGTTGAGAATGCGTATGACCACCATGTCCTTGTGCTGCTCAACCCGATACGGCGGCAGCTCCGGCCGCTGAATAGCGCTTAACAGCCAACTCTAGCTCTGACAGCACCGCCAGCCGAAGCTCAGGCGGTCCCAGGACTTCGACGTGCCGACCATGTCGAAGAATGTCCATCGATAACTCACGCATGTCCACAAACGGTATCTCCAAGATCAGTCTGTCGTCGCCATCCAATGCGGACCGTTGGAGTGGGTGCCATTGCTCTCGCGCCACCCATCGAGCGCGTTCCGCGGAAAACCGCAGCTTGGCCCAGCGGACGTTGCTGCCTGAAAAGATGCCGTATCCCTGCCCAATAAAGCCATCCAGTTCACGCTTGGAGATGGTCTTCGACGCTTTTGCCACAACGCTAACTTGCTCCATTGCATCCATCGCAAATGACCGTAGCGCAGTCTGCTGGTGGCACCACGCCACAAGAAACCAATTGCCACGGTAGTGGATCAGTAGCTGGGGAGACACTTCCCTGCTGCTCGACTCGTCCCGCTCCCGAACGTAGTAGGTGATTGCAAGGCGTTGGCGACGCAAAAGTGCTTTTGCCACATATTCAAAGTTTTTGTCTGGAACGGGACGTGTCGCAACATTGAGCAGCCGAACCCTGCTTTCCACTTCGTTGGCGGAGTGTTGTCCGGATTCGATGATCGCCCGCAGACGGGCTTTCAGGGGTTCGATATGTGCACCCAGTAGGCCGGGTTGCATGTCAGAAAGCAGCGCCTGCATCATCAGCAGCGCGTAAGCTTCGCTGGAGTTGAACCAAAGACCGGGTAATGCCTTCTGCTTGCCACGGGCCTGGGCATACTTGTATCCACGTTCGTCTCGATCCCATTCAATAGGCGCATGCAGTTTCGAGCGCAGGTGCCAGATATCCCGCTTGAACGTTGCCAGCGATACGCCAAGCTCGCTCAGCATTTGGCTCAACGGAACGCAATGGTTGGTTTGCAGCAAGCGGTCGATTTTGTAAAAACGCTCGGTTCTGCTCATTTGGAAAATATTTCTTTGAGTAGCTCGGAATTTGAGCTACTGGTCTGCGAATAATACCCGTGTCGAATGAATAGGGGAGATAGTCAGTGAATGGGATCAAACAGGTCGATACCGGAGACACGTATGCCTCGACGTGATCTTTCCAAGTCAAAGCTGATTGCCTTTAGACAGTGCCCTAAGCGCTTGTGGCTGGAGGTGCATCAGCCTGGGCTGCGCGAAGACTCGAAGTCTACGCAGGCCATCTTCAAGACCGGCCACCAGGTCGGCGATATCGCGCAGAGTTTGTACGACCCACAGGGTCGGGGTGCTGTGATTGACTTGCGGGGTGAGGGCGTAGGCCCAGCCATCGAGCGCACCCGCACCCTATTGGGCGGTGATCTGCCAATCTTTGAGGCGGGGTTTGCAGCCGCTGGTGGAATGGCTTTTGCCGATGTACTGTTGCCTGTGGAGGTGGATGGCAAGCCCGGATGGCGCATGGTGGAAGTGAAGTCTTCCACATCGGTCAAAGACTATTACCTGGACGACATTGCGGTTCAGACTTATGTGGCGCGCGCCTTCGGTGTGCGCCTGGGAAGTGTGTCGCTTGCGCATATTGATACCGGGTGGACCTATGCAGGTGATGGTGACTACCGTGGCCTTTTGGTTGAAAAGGACCTCACTGAAACTGCTTTTGCACGTGAAGATGAGGTGCGCGAATGGATTGCGCAGGCACATTCCGTGGCCGCACTGGGCGCTGCACCGGATGTCTCCACCGGCTTGCAGTGTTCCGACCCCTTTCCGTGTGGCTTTTTCAGGCACTGTCATCAAGGTGAGGCGACTGCTGAGTATCCGGTAACCTGGTTGCCGCGTATCCAATCGAAGGAACTCAAGACATATATTCATGAGCATGCGGTGGTTGATATTCGCAATGTTCCCGACGCTTTGTTGAATACCCGTCAGTTGTTGGTGCGCGATTGCACGGTGCGGAACGAAAGCTTCTTCGATGCCGCCGGGGCACTGCGAGATTTGGCTCACTATCCACTACCAGCGTACTTTCTGGACTTTGAGACCACTCAGTTTGGCGTTCCGAAGTGGGCAGGCACACGACCATTCCAGTCCCTGCCTTTTCAGTTCAGCCTGCATCACCTCGACGCACAGGGCACTTTGAGCCATCAGGGATTTCTCGATCTGTCTGGCGACGATCCGTCGCTGGCGTTTGCGCGCGCATTGGTGACACTGTGCGATGGGCATGGACCCATCTTTGTGTACAACACGGGGTTCGAGGGGCGACGGATATTGGACCTGGCTGAGCGGTTTCACGGGTTGCGCGCCCCGCTTCTGGCAATCAAGGCGCGCCTGGTGGACTTGCTGCCCATCGCGCAAGCGCGCTACTACCACCCCAGTCAACAGGGGAGTTGGAGTATCAAGAAGGTCTTGCCCGCCATTGCTCCCGAATTGCGCTATGACCAGCTTGCGGGTGTCCAGGATGGTGACATGGCAATGCAGGCGTATCTGGAAGCCGTTGACCCGGTGACGACGGGAGCGCGCAAACAAGAAATCCAAGCGCAGTTGGTGTCTTATTGCGCGCTCGATACCTTGGCGATGGTGAAGATTTGGAGCAAGTTTGCGGGTGTGGATTTGTCGTTGACGACATAGGCAAGCCCGCTATTTTGAAATCGGCATGTTCGATGCCATTTACTAAAGGGAGAAACTGAACTATGAATATTTTTGAAATTTTGAGCGCTGGTAACCGGGTCCTGAAAGAGGAACACATATCTGCAGTTCTGGGGTGGATGCTGGACCCCTACCATGATCATGGCTTGGGAATGGAGTTGCTTAAACGGATTTGTCAAACCAGCTTTGGAGGCGAGGCAGAGATAAATAAAGTCCTCAGTGCAGGGGAGTTCTCTGGTTTGGTGATGCGGGATCGGGGGCGTTTACAGATTCATACCGAAATGGAGGTCCGAGTAAATACCGGCCCCGTGGATGAAGCGGATTCAGGAAGTGAAAGGTCGATCGACATTCTCATTAAGATCAAAGACAAAATTGTCCTTGCGATTGAGAATAAGACAAGCCCAGGATCCATTCAAGAAGCTCAGTTGAAAGATGAAATTGATGGATTTGACGCTACTTTCAACAAGAGCAAGGATCACAAGTTGTATTTCTTGTTTTTAACACCTACCGGTGTTGGTCCAACTGCAGATAGGGCAATGAAATTAATTGACCGCACCAAATGCGCTAACGATGCGGAGCCAGTGCATATTTTTTGGAAATCCGAAGAGGGGAAAGGTCAGGAAAGCCGGTCATCTATATCGCAAATACTGAATGAAATATTGCGTGACGAGTCGATAGGAAAAACAAGTCCTTTGTCTAGTGAGACAAAGTTTTTGATGAAATCTTTCATCAGGTTCATTGAAAATGATTTTTCCTACATTCAGGGAAAGTTGCAGCGTGACGGGAAGTATTCCACTGGTAGCTATGACGGAATTGATGCAATCCGGGCATTGTTCAATACTCACAAACCGAATGTCGATGGACCACTATATATTGGCTTTATGGGAGGACTTTCGTCTTTTGAGGCCTTCTTAAAAGAAGCGGTAAACAATGTGGATAAACAACTGCAGTTGAAAAATCGCCGGTTCAAAACAGCCGATAACGAAAGTCTCAATGGCAAGAGTAAATCAAACTGGTTTCTCATACAGGACTTTGTGAATTTGCTCGACAGATATCCGTTTACGGAATTCTCTTCATAGCCGGTGACACTCGCTTGCGGCATTCTTTTGGGTGCCGCAGATTTTTCGGTTTTAATATTTTTTGGATATTAGTGAGTTCTAGTAAGTAAAACTGTTGAGAGGAAGTAATGACAAATTTCAAAGACGGCGTGCTGAAAGACGGATCAACCATTGGCATGGGCAAAGCACTTGGCAATATTAAAGACGGCGTAATAAGGGATGGTTCATCCAAAGGCGTGGGGCGCCCCTTGGGCAATGTCAAGGACGGTATCGTCAGAGATGGCTCATCGAAAGGTATGGGCCGAGTGTTGTTTAACGTCAAAGGAGATGCCGTCAAGAATGGCTCTTCCCTCGGTATGGGCGCCTCCATCGGAAAAGTCAGCGACTTCGCCATCAAAGGCATGGAGAGGGAGTTGGATGTCGAGATTGTTGCCACGTACCATTTTCTGGTTAAGAAAATTGTCTAGTCTGAGTGACGCTTCTACTGGCCGCAAAGAAATGCGTGAACGAACTGAATAGCGAGCCAAGAGAAGGGCTTGCGTCATTTGCTCCAGTTTTTGTAGCGTTCCGTGTATATTCCACAGGGGCTAGTGGCCAGTATTCCATTTGAATGTCCAGTGGCGGCCAGAGCGTCTACCTCGCCTTGCGCTGCTCCACCCGATACGGCGGCAACCCCGCCAGCATCCTCTTGCCATAACTCTGCAGCAGCAGCCGCTTGTCGTAGCAAATCACCGCCGCGTGATCATCCTCGGTGCGGATGGCGCGGCCGGTCCATTGCAGCAGCTTGATGCCGGTGGCCGGAATGACCAGTTCGTTGAACGGGTCGCGGCCCACGCTGCGCAGCCATTCGGCACGCGCCTCGTCCACCGGCTCGGACGGTGGCGCGAACGGCAGCTTGGTGATGAACACGGTGTCGCACAGCTTGCCGGGCAGGTCCAGCCCCTCGCCAAACGATTGCATGCCAAAGATGATGGACGGGAAGCCCGCCTCCACCCGCGCGGTGTGCGTGGCCAGCAGGCGCGCGCGGGACTGCGTGCCCTGCACCTGTACCACCTCCATCAGCGCGGCGGGCAGGGCCTCGGTGGCGATGCGCATTTGCGCGCGTGAGGTGAACAGCACCAGCGCGCCGGTTTCCACATTGGCCAGGTCTTGCATCAGCTCGGCCACCATCTCGCGGGTGTAGGCGTCGGCCTGCTTGGGGTCGGCCTTGGTGTGCACCACGGTGAGTGTGCCCTGGCGGGCATAGTCAAATGGGCTGGCCACTTCCAGCGCCTGCACATTCGGGTTGCCGTAGAGACCGGCCTCATGCAAAAAGTAGTCAAAGCTGCCACAGCTGGTGAGCGATGCGGACGTCAGCACCACGGCGCGGACCTGGCTCCACAGGAACTGGCGCAGCAGGTCGCCCGGCACGATGGGGCAGGCGTGCGCCGTCATGGTCAGGTAGCCGTGCTCGCTCTCGGCCTGCAGCCATTTGGCCAACGGCTGGGGACCGTGCTCCAGCAGCAGGCTGGCGGAGGACACGATGCTGCCCAGGCGTGGCGCCAGGCTGCCCAGCTTGGCGTACAGCTGGGCGCACAACACGGCCTGGCTGGGGTCTTCCTTGGCCACTGCCTTGACGTCCACACCCAGGGCTTCCAGCGCTTTTGAAAGGCCATTGGCCTGCGCATGGATCTGGGTGATGGGCTCGATCAAGGCCTCGGGCAGCACGCCGTTGGCAAAGCGCAGCGTGCCATCCTGGCCTTCGCCGTCCAGGTTCTTGCCGGTGTGCCCCCACACGAGTTCCATGGCCATGCGGGCGAGCTGGGTCAGCGCCTGCTTGAGCTGGCTGGTCACGGTGGCCACGTCCTCACCCGCGTGCAGATGCAGGGCAGTGGCAACCTCCTGCACGGTCTTGGGCAATTTGTCCAGCCAGCGCAGGTTGCTCATGTCCATGGCACTGGAAAATTGGTCCAGCGCCACGGCAGGCAGGTGGTGGCCTTCGTCAAAGATGACCAGGCAGTTGTCCAGGTCGGGCAGGGTCTTCATGCCCAGCGAGGCCAGCACCAGATCGTGGTTGGCGACGATGACGTTGGCCTCAGCCAGGCGGGTGCGGGCTTCGTAGTAGCTGCATTCGCGAAAGCGCGGGCAGTGGCGCACGGTGCAGGTGTGGCGTTCGGCTGCGACGGTTGACCAGTCGCGCGGGTCGGGCGCCTCGGCCAGGGTGTCGCGGTCACCATCCCACTTATTGGTTGCCAGCAGGGTGGCCATGCTCTCGTACAGCTGGATGCGCCGCTCCTCGGCCTCTTCCTGCGACAGACTGGTACCAAACTTGGCGGGCTTGGGCGCGTCGTCGTCGGCGTCAAACAGGTCCTCGGGCGCACCGCCGCTGCCCACCAGGCGCTCCAGCTTCAGCTTGCACACATAACGCCCGCGGCCCTTGGCCAACGCAAACACAAAGGGCTTGTCCATGGCCTGGGCCAGGGCAGGGAGGTCCTTGCCCATGAGCTGCTCCTGCAGCGCCACGGTGGCAGTCGAAATCAGCACCCGGGTCTTGCGCTCCAGCGCCATGGCGATGGCCGTGGACGCATAGGCGGCCGATTTGCCAACGCCGGTGCCGGCCTGGATGACGGCGATGGCCTTGGTGGGGGTGGCTTGCTCACCCAGGTCGCCGCGTGCCAGCGTGGCGGCCACGCAGGCGGCCATTTCGTGCTGGCCCGCGCGGGGGCGAAAGCCGGGCGTGGCGCCCACGATGCGTTCAAAAGCCGCCAGCGACAGGTCGGCCAGGGTGTCAGAGTTCAAACCAATGTGTCCAGAAGGTTGCGTGCGCAGATGGTGCGCAGGGGTAGCGGCGATAATTCAGGCGCTGCGCGGGATCGCCCCGCATCAGCCTGTGCCAAGTTCGGGGTATTTTGACCTACGCCGATTGCGCCCGTTTTTACCACCCCAATCGGAGTTCTCTGTATGACCACCGTTCAAGCTGCTGCATGCGCGCAATTGCGCCGCACATTCTTACGAAATTCGGCTCTAGCCCTCGCCACTACTGCGCTTCCTGCTATCAATTTTGCAAGCACCCAGGCGCCCACCCAGCGCCGGTTCAGCCCCGAGCCCGGCACCTGGCGCACCTTTGACCTGACCACGCGCGTCGATATCCAAAAAACCCAGGGCGTAACCCGCCTGTGGCTGCCCATTCCTTCCGTCAACACCGACTGGCAGCAGTCCCTGGTCAGCAGCTACGCCAGCAACGGCACGGCCCGCCTGGAAGACGATGACCACTATGGCGCCCGCATGCTCTACGTGGAGTTTGCCGCCGACCAGGCCAATCCGTTTGTCGAGCTGACCACCCAGGTGCGCACCCAGAACCGGGCCGTGGACTGGGCCCACAAGACGGCCCCCGCCGAGGATGCCGCCACGCTGAAATTCTGGACCCGCCCCACCGAGCTGTTGCCCACCGACGGCCTGGTGCGCAAGACCGCGCTGGCGGCCACGCGTGGCGCCAAGACCGATGTGGAAAAAGCCCAGCGCATCTATGACTGGGTGGTGACCAACACCTTCCGCGAGCCCAAGGTGCGCGGCTGCGGCGCGGGTGACATTGCCACCATGCTGGAAACCGGCAACCTGGGCGGCAAGTGTGCCGACCTGAACGCGTTGTTTGTCGGCCTGTGCCGCTCGGTGGGCATTCCGGCGCGCGATGTCTATGGCCTGCGCGTGGCCCCTAGCGCCTTTGGCTACCGCGAGCTGGGCGGCAACCCCGCCAGCCTCAAGGGTGCGCAGCACTGCCGTGCCGAGGTCTATCTGGCCGGTTATGGCTGGGTGGCGATGGACCCGGCCGATGTGACCAAGGTCATGCGCCAGGAAAAGCCGGAGTGGATCAAGTCCGCCGCAGACCCGCTGATCGTGCCCGTCAACAAGCACCTGTTTGGTGGCTGGGAGGGCAACTGGATTGCCTACAACATGGCCCACGACGTGGTGCTGCCGCAGTCCAAGGGCGCCAAACTGGGCTTTTTCATGTACCCCACGGCCGAGAATGCCGGCGGGCGTCTGGACTCCTACGATCCCGACCAGTTCAAATACCAGATTGCGGCCGCCGAAATCAAATCCTGAGTTTGTTGCATTGGGGACTTTCCCCTACGTGTTTTTGCTACTGCTGCGGTATTCTCCGGTTTCCATACAAGAGGAGACCCGCAGTGGCCAAAAATAAACTGATCCTGGACTACATCTTTGACCACGAAGCCAAGCTGGCTGACCGGGTCTACATGACCCAACCCATTGGCGGCGGGCAGGTTGTGGACTACACCTGGCAGCAGACGCTGGACCAGTCCCGGCGCATGGCGGTGCACATCAAGTCGCTGAAGCTGGAGCCCGGCGCCCGCGTGGCCCTGCTGTCCAAGAACTGCGCCCACTTCTTCATGGCCGAGTTGGCCATCTGGATGGCCGGCTGCACCACGGTTGCCATCTTCCCCACCGAAACCGCCGAGACCATTGGCTACGTGCTGGAACACAGTGGCGCCAGCCTGCTGTTTGTGGGCAAGCTCGATAGTTGGGAAGCGCAGAAGCCTGGCGTGCCCGCCACGTTGCCCTGCATTGCGTTCCCGCTCGCTCCCAAGACCGGTTACGAGAAGTGGGACGACATCGTGGCCCGCACCGCGCCGCTGACCGGCCGCGTGGCCCGTGCTGGCACCGACATCGCCATCCTGCTCTACACCTCCGGCTCCACCGGCACGCCCAAGGGCGTGATGCACAGCTTTGAGCGCATCACCAAGGTGGCCGAGTGCGTTGCCAAGGACATCAAGACCCGTATCGGTGATCTGGATGAAAACCGCATCCTGTCCTACCTGCCGCTGGCCCACGTGTTTGAGCGCGCTTGGGTGGAGTGCATGTCCATGGTGGATGGCAAGACCCATGTCTTCTTTGCCGAGTCGCTGGACACCTTTGTGCAGGATTTGAACCGCGCACGCCCCACCACCTTCATCTCGGTGCCCCGCCTGTGGCTCAAGTTCCAGCACGGCGTGTTTGCCAAGATGCCGCCCAAGAAGCTGGAGCTGCTGTTCAAGATTCCGATTCTCAGCGGCATTGTCAAGCGCAAGGTGCTCAAGAACCTGGGGCTGGACCAGGCCCTGCTGGCGGGCAGTGGCTCGGCGCCCATTCCGGCGGAGCTGATCTCCTGGTACCGCCGGCTGGGCCTGAATTTGATCGAGGGCTACGGCATGTCGGAAGACTTTGCCTACTCGCACAACTCCACGCCCGAGATCAACGCCCCCGGCTGCGTCGGCGTGCCCCTGCCCGGTGTGCAGGTGCGCATCAGCGACGACGGCGAAATTCTGATCAAGTCACCCGGTCAACTGGTGGGCTATTACAAGCGCCCTGACCTGGACGCCGAAGTGTTCACCGCCGACGGCTTTTTCCGTACCGGCGACCGCGGCGAGCGCCGTGCCGATGGCCTGCTCAAGATCACCGGCCGGGTCAAGGAACTGTTCAAGACCTCCAAGGGCGAGTACGTGGCGCCCGCGCCGATTGAGAACAGCCTGAACGCCCACCCACTGGTCGAGATGAGCATGGTCTCCGGCCTGGGCCAGCCCGCTGCCTATGCGATGGTGGTGCTCAACGAAGAAGTGCGACCCAAGCAAAAGGACCCGGCGTTTCGCAAGGAAGTGGAGGCCGAGCTGGCCAAGTTGCTCAGCGACGTCAATTCGCATCTGGTCAACCACGAAAAGCTGCAGATGATTGTGATTGCGCAGCAGCCCTGGACCATCGAAAACGGCTTCCTGACCCCCACCATGAAGATTCGCCGCGCCCGCATCGAGGGCGAGGTCAGCTCCAGGGTGGATGCCTGGTACAGCACCAATGGCAAGGTGCAGTGGTCATGAGCCCCGCAGCGTGAAGACCGAGACCACCTGCACCAGTTCCTGCGCTTGACTCTTGAGGCTGCTGGCCGCAGCCGCCATCTCCTCGACCAGTGCCGCGTTTTGCTGCGTGGCCTGGTCCATCTGGGTGACCGCTTCGCCCACCTCGGCCACACCCTGTGACTGCTCATTGCTGGCCGCGCTGATCTCGCCCATGATGTCGGTCACGCGCCGGATGGCGGTCACCACCTCGCCCATGGTGGTCCCGGCCTGATCCACCAGCGCCGTGCCGTGCTCCACGCGGCCCACGCTGGTGTCGATCAGCGTCTTGATTTCCTTGGCCGCTGCGGCCGAACGCCCGGCCAAAGCCCGCACTTCGGTCGCCACCACGGCAAAGCCGCGACCCTGTTCACCGGCACGTGCCGCTTCCACTGCGGCATTGAGCGCCAGGATGTTGGTCTGGAACGCAATGCCGTCGATGACGCTGATGATGTCCGCAATTTTGCGCGAGGCCTCATTGATACCCTTCATGGTCTCCACCACCTCGCCGACCACCTGGCCGCCCTTCATCGCCACGGTGGAGGCGCTTTGCGCCAGCTGGTTGGCCTGGCGGGCACTATCGGCGTTCTGCTTCACGGTGGAGCCCAGTTCGCTCATGGATGCGGCGGTTTCTTCGAGTGCGCTGGCCTGGTGTTCGGTGCGGGCCGACAAATCGTGGTTCCCCTGGGCGATCTCGGCGCTGGCGGTGGCCACGCCTTCGGAGCCCGCGCGCACCTGGCCGACGATAGTGGAGAAGCTGTCGCGCATGGACTGGATGGCGTGCAGCAGGCTGGTGGTGTCGTTGGGTTTTAGCTGGATGTCCACCGTCAGGTCCCCGGTGGCAATGCGGTGCGTGATGTCGGCGGCCTCACCCGGCTCACCGCCTAACTGGCGCACCACGCTGCGGGTGATGAGCACGCTCAAGGCCAGCAGAATGGCGGCCAGCACCAACGTGCCCAGCCCGGCCCGGATCACGCGCTGGGTGATGGACGTGTCCACCGTGTCCACATACACGCCCGAGCCCACAATCCAGCCCCACGGCGCGAAGCCCTTGACGTAGGACACCTTCTGCACCGGCTTTTCGCTGCCCGGCTTGGGCCACATGTACATCACAAACCCGGCGCCGCTGGCCTGGACTGTCTTGACGAATTCCTTGAACAGTTGCAGACCGGTCGGGTCCTTGTTGTCGGACAGGTCCTTGCCATCCAGTTCGGGGCGGATCGGGTGCATCACCATCCGGGGTTGCATGTCGTTGACCCAGAAATATTCAGAGCCGCTGTAGCGCATGGACTTCAGGGCCGCCAGCGCACGTTGCTTGGCTTCGTCCTCGGGCATCTTGCCGGCTGCAACCTGGCTGTGGAAGTGGGTAATCAGGCTGTGGGCGCTCTCCACGGTCTGGCGCACGCCGAGTTGGCGTTCCTCCAGGATCTGCGTGCGTTCGGTCCACAGGAAGATGGCTGACAGCAGGGCGATGCCGCCAATCGAACACGCAATCAACAGGCCCAGGCGCTGGGCAATCGTGGTGGAGTGAAGGCGAAACATGGCGCGCTCTCCTGACAGATTCGGTCGGTGGATACCGGCTGCCATTGCATTGTGGTCCTGCCGCAGTGAAATGTCACTGCTATTTTTTTTAAGGCAGTGGCAGCAGGTTGCGCGGGCTTTCAAAGGCCATGGGCTGGCCTGTCAGCGGGTCGGTAAAGGCAATGGATTTGGCCAGCAACTGCAGTGGCTGGGCGTAGTCGGCGCTGCCCTCGGGGGTCAGGGTGGGGTAGATGCCATCAAACCGGATGGGCAACCCGAGTGCCGCCATGTGCACGCGCAACTGGTGGCGCTGGCCACTCACTGGCTTGAGCGCATAGCGGGCCCACGCACCCTGCACCTCCAGCGGGGTGATGTGGGTCAGTGCATTGGGCGGGCCCGGCACTTCCGTTTGTTGCATGAAGTGCGCGGCTGGGGTGATGCGGCTCTCGCGCTGAATCGGCCAGGGCAGGTCGGCATTCCATGGCGCGACGCACTCATAGGTCTTATCCACCTGCCGCGTGCGAAACAGCTCCTGGTAGGCCCCGCGACTGGCCACCTGCTTGGAAAACAGCACCAGCCCGGCGGTGTCGCGGTCGATGCGGTGGATGGGGGAGAGGGCGTCCAGCCCCAGCGCATTTTTCAGGCGAATCAGCACCGTTTCCTGCAGGTATTTGCCCGAGGGAACCACCGGCAGGAAGTGCGGCTTGTCCACCACCAGCAGATGGTCGTCCTGCCACAGCACGACGGCTTCGAACGGAATGCGCGGCTCGACTGGAAGCGCGCGGTAGTAGTACAGGCGCCGTCCGGCTTCAAAGGGGGTCTGGGTGGTGATGACCTGGCCGTGGTCGTCCACCACGTCGCCGTCCGTCAGGCGCTGGGTCCACACGCTGGCCGGCACACCGGCAAAGCGCTGCACCAGAAAATCCAGCATGCTGGTCCAAGGCCCGGGCGCCAGCACCACGCAACTCGGCCCCACGCCATCGCGGGCAGGCGGCGGGTTGGGGCGGTACAGGCTCATTCCCGCCCGTCAGATGCGTTCAAACACCACATCCCACACGCCGTGGCCGAGCTTGATGCCGCGGTTCTCGAACTTGGTCAGCGGCCGGTAGTGGGGCTTGGGCGCGTAGCCGTGCAGCTCGGGGTGGGTGGCCAGCGCGCGGTTCTTCAACAGCGGCTCGGCGGTGAGCACTTCCAGGATCTGCTGGGCATAGGGCTCCCAGTCGGTTGCGCAGTGCAGGTAGCCGCCCACCTTGAGCCTGCGCGCCAGCTTGGCGATCAACGGTGACTGGATCAGGCGGCGCTTGTTGTGTTTGGTCTTGTGCCAGGGGTCGGGGAAGAAGATGTGCACGCCGTCCAGCGATTGCTCGGGCAGCATGTGGTCGATGACCTCGACCGCGTCGTGGGCGCAGATGCGGATGTTGCTGATGTTCTGCTCGCCGATGCGCTTGAGCAGGGCGCCCACGCCGGGCTCGTGCACCTCGCAGCACAGGAAGCGCGTGTCCGGCAGCACGCCGGCAATGTGCGCCGTGGCCTCGCCCATGCCAAAGCCGATTTCAAGGACTATGGGGGAATGGTTTAAGTCTTTTGAGCCGCTAGCCCTCGTGGAATCTGCGTATATCGCTTCTAAATTGATAGCGCTCTGCTGGTAGGGAACCAGGAACTTCGGCCCCAGTTCCTCAAACGCCTTGGCCTGGCCGGTGGTGGTGCGCCCGGCCCGCTTCACGAAGCTCTTGATGGTGCGCATGAAGGGCTTGGCGGGCTGTTCCGTGTCGGTGACGGGCAGGGCGGGTGAATCGGTGGGAGGTAGTTGGGAACTCATTCGTCGTCTTTCTGGCACCGGCGCAGGGCCGGCAAAGTGGCCTGCATTGTAAGTAGGCATGCCTGGGTGGACTCATCCACCCACCGGCAGACTGCCCGCCGCCTTCACTTCCTTCAGCGAGAAGCTGGTCGCGATCTCCTTCACACCCGGCAGGCAGCGGATCTTGTTGCGCACCAGCGTGGAGAAGGCCTCCAGGTCGGTGGCGATGGCCTCGATCAGGTAGTCGTAGTGGCCCGACAGGTTGTGGCAAGACACGACCTGAGGCAGGGCTACCACCTCACGCTCGAAGGCGGCGGCAATCTCGGCGGTGTGGTTTTCCATCTGCAGATGGATGAAGCCGGTCACGCCATAGCCCAGTTGCTTGCGGCTCAGCCGGGCCTGGTAGCCGGCGATGACGCCGGACTCCTCCAGCTGGCGCACCCGGCGCCAGCACGGTGACTGGGACAGCGACACCTGCTCAGCCAGCTCGGCCATGGTCTGGCGCGCGTCGCGCTGCAGGGCCAGCAGGATGGCCTGGTCGGTGGCGTCAAAGGGTTTCATAGGTAATTTTTGCCTTGAATCAATGAAATTTCGAGAAATTCATCCAAATTATGGTCATGGGTTGTGCATTTGAACGAATTTTTTTCGGCCGACCTGCACAAAAATTCTCCCACATGACAAGCATTGAGGAGACAACGCCATGAACTTCAAAGACCTGCCCCTGGATGCCATTCCCACTGCCGCCAAACCGAAAGCAGGTGGCTTTAGCACCCGCGCCATCCACTGGGGCTACAACCCGGCGGACCACCACGGTGCACTGGTGCCGCCCACGTATGCCACGTCCACCTTCGCCTTTCCCGATGTGGCCTATGGCGCGCGCTGCTTTGCCGGCACCGAGCCGGGCTATTTCTACAGCCGCATTGCCAACCCCACACTGGCCTTGCTGGAAGCGCGCCTGAGCAGCCTGGAGCAGGGTGCCGGTGCGGTGGTCTTTGGCTCGGGCATGGGAGCCATCACCGCCACGCTGTGGACGCTCCTGGAGCAGGGCGACGAGGTGCTGGCTGACATGACGCTGTATGGCTGCACCTTTGCCTTCATGAACCACGGCCTGACCCGTTTTGGCGTAACCGTGCGCCATGTGGACATGACACGCCCGGAAGAAGTGGCGAAGGCCATGGGCCCCAGGACCAAGGTCGTCTATTGCGAGACACCGGCCAACCCGAATATGCGTCTGGTCGACATTGCCGCCGTGGCCGAAATTGCCCACGCCGGTGGCGCCAAACTGGTGGTGGACAACACCTACTGCACGCCCTACCTGCAGCAGCCGCTGCTCCTGGGTGCCGATGTGTCGGTGCACTCTATGACCAAGTACCTGGGTGGCCACGGCGACCTGACCGCCGGTGCAGCCGTGTTTGCCGATGCCGAACTGGCCATGCATGTGCGCCTGAAGGGCCTGAAGGACATGACCGGTGCGGTGATGTCGGCACCCGATGCGCAACTGGTGATGCGTGGCTTGAAGACGCTGGCGCTGCGCATGGACCGCCACTGCCAGAATGCCCAGGCCGTGGCTGAGCTGTTGGAAGCCCACCCGGCCACCGCCGTTGTGCATTTCCCCGGCCTGAAGAGCTTTGCCCAGCACGACCTGGCCAAACGCCAGATGCGCCAGTTCGGCGGCATGATCGCGTTTGAACTCCAGGGTGGAATGGAAGCTGGGATGCGCTTCATGGATGCGTTGCAACTGGTGACCCGCGCCGTGAGCCTGGGCGATGCCGAAAGCCTGGCACAACACCCGGCCAGCATGACGCACAGCACCTACACGCCCGAAGAACGCGCCGCCTGCGGCATCGGCGAAGGCCTGGTGCGCCTGTCGGTCGGGCTGGAAGACATTGAAGACATCGTGGCCGACATTCGGCAAGCGCTGGACAGCGTGCAGGCGGTATAAACCGCTCCATGAACACCTCGCAATTCCCCACGCCGTCTGGCGACGCAGACCCGGCGGAAACCGTCGAATGGACCGATGCCTTTACCGCCCTGGTGGCCAGCGCCGGCCCCGAGCGCGCCCGCTTTGTGCTGGACCAGTTGGTGCGTGCCGCCAACACGGCGCAGATCGCCTGGTCGCCCGAGTTGGCCACGCCGTATGTGAACAGCATCGCGGTGGACCAGCAGGGCAGCTTTCCCGGCGACTTGGCGATTGAAGAAAAGCTGGCCTCGCTGATGCGCTGGAACGCGCTGGCCATGGTGGCCAAGGCCAATGCCGAGTACGGCGAGCTGGGCGGCCACATCGCCAGCTACGCCAGCGCGGCGGACCTGTTTGAGGTGGGTTTCAACCACTTCTTCCGCGCCCGCAACGACAGCCATGGTGGCGACCTGGTGTTCTTCCAGCCGCACAGCGCGCCCGGCGTCTATGCCCGTGCCTTCTTGGAAGGGCGCCTGACAGCGAACGATCTGGCCCATTACCGCCAGGAGATCACGGCGCCATCGCGCGGTGCACGCGGCCTGTCCAGCTACCCGCATCCCTGGCTGATGCCCGACTTCTGGCAGTTCCCCACCGGGTCCATGGGCATTGGCCCGATCAGCTCGATCTACCACGCGCGCTTCATGCGCTACCTCACGCACCGTAATCTGCTCGATTGCTCGGGCCGCAAGGTGTGGGGCGTGTTTGGTGACGGCGAGATGGATGAGCCTGAAAGCATGAGTGCGCTCACGCTGGCCAGCCGCGAGAAGCTGGACAACCTGGTCTGGGTCGTCAACTGCAACCTGCAGCGCCTGGACGGCCCGGTGCGCGGGAATGGCCGCATCATCGACGAGCTGGAGAAGCTGTTCCGTGGCGCCGGCTGGAACGTCATCAAGCTGGTCTGGGGCAGCGACTGGGACGGCCTGTTCGCCCGCGACCTGACGGGCACGCTGGTGCAGACCTTTGCCAACACCGTCGACGGCCAGATGCAGACCTTTGCCGCCAAGGACGGCCGCTTCAACCGCGACAACTTCTTCGGCCAGAACGAGGAACTGAAGAAACTGGCCCAGGGCATGACGGACGAGCAAATCGACCGCCTCAAACGTGGTGGCCACGACATCGTCAAAATCCACGCCGCCTACACCGCAGCGGCCCAACACAGCGGCCAGCCCACGGTGATCCTGGCCCACACCAAAAAGGGCTACGGCATGGGCCAGGCCGGGCAGGGCAAGATGACCACGCACAGCCAGAAGAAACTGGACGAGGCCGCGTTGATCGAATTCCGCAATCGCTTCAACCTGCCGCTCTCCGACGCGCAAGCCGCCAACCTCGAATTCTTCAAGCCCGCAGACGACAGCGCCGAGATGCGCTACCTGCACACCAAGCGCACGCAACTGGGCGGCTACCTGCCACGCCGCGAGACGGCTGCCGATGTGGTGCCCGTACCCGCTCTGAGCAGCTACGCAGCCTTTGCCACCGCAGCAGCCGGCAAGGAAATGTCCACCACCATGGCCTTTGTGCGCATGCTGGGCAACCTGTTGAAGGACCAGGCGCTGGGGCCACGCATCGTGCCTATCGTCGCAGACGAGGCGCGTACCTTTGGCATGGCCAATCTGTTCAAGCAGGTCGGTATCTACAGCAGCGTCGGCCAGCGCTACGAGCCCGAAGACATTGGCTCGGTCTTGAGCTACCGCGAAGCGACGAACGGCCAGATTCTCGAAGAGGGCATCAGCGAGGCCGGCGCCATCGCCAGCTGGACGGCAGCCGCCACCAGCTACAGCGTGCACGGCCTGGCCATGCTGCCGTTCTATATCTACTACTCCATGTTCGGCTTCCAGCGCGTGGGCGACGCGATCTGGGCTGCTGCCGACCAGCGCTCACGCGGCTTCCTGCTGGGCGCCACCTCTGGCCGCACCACGCTGGGCGGCGAGGGCCTGCAGCACCAGGACGGCAGCAGCCACCTGGTGGCCGCCACCGTCCCCAACTGCAAGGCCTACGACCCCGCCTTTGCCGGCGAGATGGCCGTCATCCTCGACCATGGCATGCGCGAGATGCTGGTGGAGCAGAAGGAAGTTTTCTACTACGTCACGCTGATGAACGAGAACTACGCCCAGCCGGATCTGCCTGACGGTGCGGCGGCGGATGTGGTGCAGGGTTGCTATCACTTTGGGAGCTACTCACGCAGTATCGGCGAGGGCCAGAGGCCTGAAACGCTTAAAGCTGTGACACTGCTGGGCTCCGGTGCCATCCTGACCGAGGTGATCAAGGCAGCCGAACAGCTGGCCGCGCAGGGCGTGGATGTGACCGTGTTCAGCGTGACCAGCTGGAGCGAACTGGCCCGTGAAGGCCGCGCCTGCGAGCAGCGCCGCCTGGCGGGTGAGGTGGATGTGCCCGTGCCTTTCATCACCCACCAATTGCGGAACAGCAGCGGCCCCATCATCGCCGCCACCGACTACGTGGTCGCCGTACCCGAGAGCATTCGTGCCTACCTGCCCGAGGGGCGGCGCTACCTCACACTCGGCACCGACGGGTTTGGCCGCAGCGACACGCGGGCTGCCTTGCGGGGCTACTTTGGGGTGGATGCGGCGAGTATCGTGCGGGCGGCCCAAGTCGGGCTGCAATGACCTGATCCTCAGGCCGTCTCGACCCGGTTGCGTCCCAGCGCCTTGGCCTGGTACATGCCCGCATCGGCCCGCGCAAACAGCGTGTCCACGGTGTCGCCCTCCGCGCTGTTGGTGGTGACGCCAATGCTGACAGTGCAGCCCACTTCGGGGCCGGGTGTGGCGCAGGCCTGGCGGATGCGCTCGGCCACTACCACGGCCTCCTCCAGATTGGTTTCTGGCAACAAGGCTACAAACTCTTCACCACCGAAACGGCCCAACTGGTCGTGTTGCCGAAGCAGTGCAGACGTCATCTTGACAAAGTTCACCAGCACGCGGTCACCAAGCTGGTGCCCGTACTGGTCGTTGATCGCCTTGAAGTGGTCCAGGTCCATGACAAGCAGGGCCATGCTGTGGCCATAGCGTGCGCTGCGCTCCAGCTCGGCCGCACAGGCTGAGTTCAGGTGCCGACGGTTCAGCGCGCCGGTGAGCGAGTCGTGCGCGGCTAAATAGCGTATTTCGTCGAGCAGCCGTTCGGTGGCCATCAGGATCAGACCGACCCCAAGCGGAAAGATGCAAAACGCGAAGGTGACGACGTAGATCGCCTGCATAGGTGACATATCCAGGATGCTGTCGCCACTGGGCAGCACCAGCAATGTGACCAGGCGCATCAGTGTGACGGCACCGGTGGCCGCTAGCACCCACAGGGTCAGATTGCCTCCGAATGACTTGGTGTCATGCTTGCGCACCAGATTGGCAAAAGATGCAAGCAGGGCGGTGCTCAGTGCTGTGGCAAGGGATTGCCGCACCGTGAAACTCGGATTCACAAAGGTAAACCACAGATTCAGCAACATCGTCACGACAATCGCGACGATCCACCCGCGATAACGCGGTGTAACACCAAAAAAACGTTGCGCCCCGACGTAGGCCAGCAACAAGCCGGAGGCCAGCAGTAGCCGGGGCAGGTTAATTGCCAGGAATGCGGGCAGGGTGCCCAGACCAACTCCCAGCAGCGCTCCGACAGCTACCAGACAAAAGGCCAAAGCCCACTCACCCAGGCCCTGGATTGCGGGCGGGTAGGTGCGCTTGAGCGCATACAGGGTCATGGCCATGAATCCGCTGAGCACACCGACTAGCAGGAACACGGTTCGCGCATCAATGCCGGTCATTGGTGGGTGAGGGAAAAGGACATCGATTGATTATTGCATCCGGGTGTGAAGCTTTGCAGGCATGGGGCTGTCTTGCGGTGAAGCTAAGTCTCCCTTAAGACAGCAGGAGTATGCTCGCGCCGACTATGACTTCACTACAGCTGCTGCTCTGGATTGCGGGTGGCATCCTGCTCCAGGTCGCCATCTACCTCGGCTTGGGCTTTGCACGCCACTGGCAAGGCTATCAGGCGCTGCGAACGGCGGTTGTGGAGGCCGATGTGCCGTTGCCCACTGTGGAGCCGGCCAACTCTCAGGCAGTCTTGCCCGCCGCGTGGTCGGGATTTCGGACCTTCCAGGTGGTCAATCGTGGTGTGGAGGATGCCAAGGGTGAAGTCTGTTCCTTCTACCTTGCGCCGCAGGATGGTCAACCCTTGCCCCCGTTCATGCCGGGGCAGTTTCTGACCTTCAGGCTGGATGTGGCATCCGCAGATGTCAGTGCGGAGTCTGTGGTGCGCTGCTATTCGCTGTCCGATGCGCCGCGCGCCGACAGCTACCGCGTTTCCATCAAGCGCGCACCAGCGCCAGCCGGCAGTGGTTTTGCACCGGGGCGTTCGTCCAACCATTTTCACGACCATGTCCAGGTTGGCAGCCTCCTGCAGGTGCGTGCGCCGGCCGGGCATTTTTATCTGGATGCGGGTGATGCGCCGATTGTGCTGATTGGCGGAGGCATTGGCATCACCCCGATGATGAGCATGCTCAACTGGTGCACCGCTGCCCAGCCAGAGCGTGAGGTGTGGCTGTTTTACGGTGTTCGCGATGGTGCGGAGCTGGTCATGCTGCGCCATCTGCAGGCGCTGGCGTCCGCGCGCCCCAGTTTTCGACTGCACATCTGCTTCAGCGATCCCAAGCCGGGGGACCTGGATGCCCCCGCACCGGAGTCCGCAACGCGCCACCACAGTCGCGTCAATGTGGCGTTGCTGCGCACCCTGCTGCCGCTCAAGCCCTACCACTATTACCTTTGCGGCCCGACACCCATGCTGCAAAGTCTGGTGCCGGCACTGGAAGACTGGGGTGTGCCCGACGCGCGCATCCATTTCGAGGCCTTTGGTCCGGCATCCATTCCCCGCAAAATGCCCACCCGTCTGCCAGATGCGACGCCGGCGGGCACCGAAGCCGTGGTGGTCACTTTCGCCAAGTCCAACAAGCAGTTGGCGTGGACGCCCGGCAGCGGCAATCTGCTGGACTTTGCCGAGGCCCATGGCGTTGCGGTCGGCTCGGGCTGCAGGGCCGGCAGTTGCGGAAGCTGCCAGACCAGCATTCGTGCCGGCGAGGTGGCCTACAGCCAGTCGCCGGACTTTGACCCCGATCCCGGTAGCTGCCTGTTGTGTGTGACCACACCCAAGACCGCCGTGACACTAGAGGCCTGAATGAAAAATTCCTTGTGGCGTGAACATGTGTTGCCCTTCACCCTGCTTCTGGGCCTGCTGGCGGCGGCCACCCTGGTGGGGGACTTTGTGCTGCACCGTTTCAACCTGGTGTGGGTGGGGCGATACATGGGCATTCCCGGCACGCTGCTCATCATCGGATCGTTGTATTACTCCCTGCGCAAGCGCAAATACGTGACATCCGGCAACCCCAAGACCTTGCTGAACATGCATGAGTTCAGCGCCTGGTTGGGTTCTCTGATGGTGCTGATCCATGCGGGCATCCACTTCAATGCCATCTTGCCGTGGCTGGCCACCGTGGCCATGGGGGTCAACGTGATCAGCGGCATGGTGGGCAAGATGCTGCTCAACCGCGCGCGCCAGCATGTGCAGGGTGAGCGGGAGCATTTCCAGCTGCGGGGGCTGTCCAAGCCCGAGGTTGAACAGGCGGTGTTCTGGGATGCCGTGGCGCTGGGTGCCATGGCGCAATGGCGCAAGGTTCACATTCCCATCTTCGTGGTGTTTGCGGTGCTCGCACTGGGGCACATCATCAGCATCTTCCTGTTCTGGGGATGGGTATGAGCCGCACGCTGAAATGGATTCTGGCGATCAATATCGCGGTGCTGACGGTGTTGACCTTTGTCTACCCGCACCTGATGGTGGGGCCGGGCAAGCTGATTGCCGGCCATCAGAAGATCAACACCGACTGTTTTGCCTGCCACACATCCCTGCTCGGCGTGCAGTCCGAGAAGTGCGTGGCATGCCATAAGCCCGCCGATATTGGCCGGTTCACCACGACCGGCCTGCCGGTTGTGAAGCCCCTGGCCACCACGCCGTTCCATCAGGAGTTGACCAGCCACGATTGCGTGGCCTGCCACAGCGACCATGCGGGTGTGAAACGCTACCAGGTGCAAGGGCGCTTCAACCACGACCTGCTCAAAAAGGGCCTCAGCGACAAATGCGATACCTGCCACAAGGCGCCCAAGGACACGCTGCACCAGCAGATCTCCGGCAACTGCGGCCAATGCCATACCCAAAGCAAGTGGACGCCCGCCACCTTTGACCATGACAAGTACTTTGTGCTGGACCGGGACCACAACACGCGTTGCGTGACCTGCCATGTCCGCAACGACTACAAGCAGTACACCTGCTACGGCTGCCACGAGCACACACCGGCCAACGTGCGCCGCGAACACGTGGAAGAGGGCATACGGGACTTCAACAACTGCGTGGAATGCCACCGCAGCGCCGACGAGCATGACATTCGCAATCGCGATGGCAGCACCAGAGGTGGCCGGGGCAAGGGTGATGATGATTGAGTGGTACTAGATGACGATGCATAACTTCTGGATCATGGCCATTCCGGCTCTGGTCGCATTGGGTGGCGGTGTGTTGGCCGCGTTCTGGACGCCCAGTCACTCCACGCGCAGCCTGATCCAGCACTTCGCTGCGGGCGTTGTGTTGGCTGCGCTGGCAGTTGAGCTGCTGCCTGAAATCGGGCGTGAGCATGCACCAGGCCTGGTGCTGATAGCGTCCTTTGCGCTGGGCAGTCTGTTCATGTACGGTCTGAAGTTGTGGACCTTGCGACTGGAGCGTGCAGCGGTTGCTGCCGGTACCTCCGGTGGGCTCAGTACCGGGCTGCTGCTGGCAACCTTCATTGACGTTGCAACCGACGGATTCATCATCGGTGCGGGCTTTGCTGCCGGAGGCGAGACCGGAACCATTCTTGCCCTGGGTTTATCGGTTGAGTTGCTGTTTCTGGGCCTGGCACTGACCTCGGAGGCGACCTCGGGTTGGCGCATTGTGGCTATTTCGGGCGCACTGGGTGTCACCGTGCTGGTGTTTGCACTGCTGGGCAATCTGCTGCTGGCTGGCGCGTCGCATGCCGTGATTGGCGGCACCTTGGCCTTCAGTGCCGCCGCGCTGTTGTATCTGGTCACCGAGGAACTGCTCATGGAGGCCCATGAGGTGGAAGAGAAGCCTGTTTCGACACTGGTTTTGTTCGGTGGTTTCTTGGCGTTCTGGAGTATTCAGCTGTTGGGGTCGTGAGATGGTTCGAAATGCATTGGGTTCACGCGCTGTTGCCTTGTTGGCGGGTGCGCTATTGGTGGGCTGCGGCCCGGACGTTGGTTGGGAGCAGGAGTACGCATGCTCCGGGCAGGAGCAATCCCGGTCCTACTTCATGGAGAGCGATCCGGCCTCTGCTACCCAGCGCGACTATCCGCTGACCATTGACTTCCATTTGCGCTCGGGCAGTGCGCTGGTGAAGAGCGCGCAGGTTGCCGTGGACGCGTCCAGCGCGGATGCGCTGCGATTCAGTGCCAGGAGCAAGGGCTTCTGGATCAACGGCCAATTTAACAAGGGCACCAACCAGTTGACCGTGGTTGACGAACGCACCCTGGATATTGCCGGGCGAGCGCAGTTGACCCGGACTACTGGTCAGTATGTCTGCCGGCCGGCTGATCGCCCTGCCACCAGGGTCGTATAAAACGCGCAGTGGCTCAGAACTGCCGGCCTTCCCGGCGCCCATGCAGTTCATAGTGCTCTGCGCCGGTTTTGAAGATGCTCTGTTCAATGGCCGCTACCACGTCGGGGTTCAACCGTAGGTAGCGGGCCTCGTCGAACGGGGCGTTGATGGAGGTCCTGTTCATGGTGGCCCAGCGGTTGTTGAAGGCCTGCAGGCTTTCCACCATCAGGTCTTCATCGCAGGTCACATCCAGGTCCTGTTTCAGGCGTTCGGCGTGGCGCTGGAAGTCGACGTCGCTGTCCTGCGATCCAGGGGCTGGTTCAAAACAGCTCTGGAAGGCGCGCATGACATGCTCCACGCCCAGCTCGCTCAGGTGGCGCAGGTCGTCTTCAAAATAGTGGCCGCCTGCGGCCGGCGAGGTGGCGATCTCAAAAGCAGGGAAATACACCACGTTGTCAAACTGCCGCTCGACCTCGTCTGTCGCCACGCGCAACGCCGCCTTGGTCAAGGTGGATGACACCAGCACATGGCGATTCTCGAAGGTGGCGGCAATCGGCACTGGTGACACCGTCAGCAGCAGGTGCGCGCCGGGGTTGACCACCGCGATGCGGCGCACCAGGGCAGCCAGGTCGTCGGCGGTTTCCCGGGCCGAAAAGTTCACAAAGCCATGCTGTGCAGGGTCGTACCGGCCACCGGCCACGCCCGGTGCCAGCGGAAACACGGCCCCGTCGCTGCGCGCGTGCCATGCCTCGGTCAGGCCCAGCGTGAGGATGATCCAGTCGGCCTGCAAAAAGACCTCACGCACGCAGGCCAGATGGTGTTCGCGGTCTTGGTGCAGCGCTTCAACCGAGGCGAAACCATCCGGGTCCACGGCCGCGCGGTAGGGATCGACAAAGCGGTCGCCGCGCTCCCACACGGTTTCCCGGGGTTGGAAGTGGCCAAACGCGCGGTCGAACAGTTGCAGCGCCTGGCGCGCCGTGTACACATTGCCGTAGCGTGCCGAATACACGCCATAGCCCTTGCGCCGGGCCTGTTCGGCATCCAGCTCAGCCGGCGCCGGCTCGGTGACGAGATAGGGCATGCCCTCGGCCTGGATGCGCCGCGCCAGTCGCTGTGCAAAACAGCTGCCCAGCGACACGATGGTATGGTCGCGGCGAATCAGCGGGGCGTTGACCACCGGGTTGATGTGGCCAGGCGCCGGCTCGGTCATGGCCGGGTTCCAGTAGCAGTGGGCGGGCAGGCCCACGTAGGGGTGTTGTTTCATGGGGTGCGGCCCAGTGCGGCACTCAATACCCGATCAAACAAGGCATCGTCCCGGTTGTACATGCCGATGTCCTCGGGAGCAATGCCCTGGTGCTGGTAGGCGTTGTAGGCAAAGTCGATGTAGGCCAGCACACCGTCTAGCCGGGTGTGGGCGTTGATTTTCCAGCGGTAGCTACCGCCAGGGATGGACAGGCTGCGTGCCACCTCGGGGTACATGGGCCAGATGGTGTCGGCCAAAAAATCGTCGATCTCAAGGTGCTGGTCCAGCAGACTGTGCGCGCCGCCCAGTTCCAGGGCCAGGATCTTGGCCAGGCGCGCCAGCACATGGATCTTGGGGTGGTTGCCCGAGTGCATGAAGTTGCCGGTGCGCTGGATGTGCAGGAAGAAGGTGTCAAAGTGCGCCTGCAATGCGGAGTCAGCAAACGCCTGGCGCAGCGCACACACGTTGGCATTCCACTCGTTGAAGTAGCCCAGTTCGCGGAACACGCGGGCGTTGAACAGCCGCTGGGCGTCTTCGGGCAACACGCGATGGCGGTAGGCCCACACGGCAATGGCCGAGTTGTAGTGGTGTTCGGTCAGCTCGCCGGTGCTCTGCTTGGCGGCGTAGCAGATATCGGGGTGAAAGGCCGAAAACCAGATGACCGGAACCGTGATGAGTTTTGGGCGGCGTGCGCCGCCGCCCAGGTGATTTTCCAACAGACCGGTGTGACTGGAGCTGACCCAGACATCCTGCTCCGCCAGTTGCAGCGCACAGGCACATTCCTGATCCGCATCGTCCCACTGAGCCGGCAGGGGCTTTGGTGTGACCTCCGCTGCCGGAAAGAGGGCGCCCAGGGCTGCGGCGATACCAAAGCTCTGGCAGCCGCTGTTGACGGCAATCGATTTCAAGGGCAGGGCGTGTGGTGACATACGACAGGCGATTATCGGACTTGAATACACTGCACCCGATGTGCAGGTACGCTACTGTGGCTGGAGGCTTATGTCGGATGCAGAAGACAAACAAATCACGGCGGACTACTGGTCCGAAAACACCGCCGGCTCCAATCCGTTCTCGGCGGAGCTGTATTGGCTGGCACTGCCGCGTGTGCAGGCCCGCTTCCAGCGCCAGGCCACGGCCGGGCGGGGGTATCCGAGTTGGGTGCACTACTGCGTGGGGGAGTTCCTGCGGCCCCACGCACCGGTGCCGCGCATGCTCAGCATCGGTTGTGGCAGTGGCGCTTTGGAGCGGGACCTGTACCGGTTGCAGGCGTTCCAGCAGTGCGATGCGGTCGATATTGCGCCAGGCGCCATCGGGATCGCGGTCCAGGAAGCGCAGGCCCTGGGCGCGGCAGGCATCCACTACCAGGTGCAGGACGTGGAGCACAGCGAACTGCCGCGCCACCATTACGACGCGGTCTGGTTCAACGGCTCACTGCACCATATTCGCGCGCTGGAGGCGGTGTGCGAACAGGTCAGCCACGCGCTCAAGCCGGGCGGTTGGCTGTTCTTCCACGAGTATGTAGGGGCTAACCATTTCGGATTCGACGTGGCGCAGCGCTCGGCCATCACGCACACCTTTGGCCTGATCCCCGAGCGCTTTCGCCGCTCGTTCTCGGATGCCAACCGGGGCCTGCTACAGGAAACTGTGCTGATGCCCGACCCGCTTGAAGTCGCCCGGGTAGACCCGTCGGAAGCGGTGCGCTCCGCCGACATCCTGGACGTGGTTCGCCAGCATTTCGATGTGGTGGTGCAGAACAACTGCGGTGGCTCGCTGCTGCAGTTTGTGCTGCACGGCATTGCCGGCAATTTCCGCGAGGACGATCCCGACTCCATGCAGATCCTGGAGATGCTGTTTGCCGTGGAGGATGCACTGATTGCCAGTGGCAGCCTGAAGAGCGACTTTGTGGCCGTGGCGGCCCGGCCCAAATCAGGGGGCTGAAACGACGCTGGCCCACTGCTGGCAGCGCGCCTGCCAGGCCGGCACCCAGGCGGCCAGCGCTTCGGCCACGTTGTCGGTCGCAGTGCCAGTGGGCAAATCCAGCCGTCTCGCGGCCTCGGTCAACGCCGCCAGTGTGGCCTGCGGGCTGCTGGTGTCCAGCGCCTGCGCGCCGTTTTGCTTGGACAACTTCTCGCCGTTGGCGCCGAGCACCAGCGGCGTGTGCAGGTACTGTGGCGTAGGCAGGCCCAGTGCACGCTGCAGGAGAATCTGGCGCGCCGTGTTGTCGGCCAGATCGACACCGCGCACCACATGGGTGATGCCCTGCGCCGCGTCATCCACCACCACGGCCAGCTGGTAGGTGAAGCAGCCGTCGGCGCGCTTGAGCACAAAGTCGCCAACCTCGGTCTGCACATCCTGCTGCTGGGCGCCCAGACGGCGGTCATTCCAGTGGATCAATGAATTTGCTATTCTTTCAGTAGCTGAATGTGAAGTATCTACGAGGGCTAGAGGCCGATTTGATTCAAAGTCATTGGTGCGCAGCCGCCAGGCACAGGGGGTGTTGTCTGGTGTGCGCCCGGCTGGCAGCCCCTGGCGGCAGGTGCCGGGGTAGACCAGTTCACCATGGCGGTGGCGTGGCCGGCCCTGGTGCTCCAGTGCGCTGGCAATGTCCTTGCGCGAGCAGCAGCAGGGGTAGGCTCTGTGGGTGGCAATCAGGCTGTCCAGCGCGTTCTGGTACAGCGCTGAACGGGTGGACTGCAGCACCACGGCCCCGTCCGAAACCAGGCCGCAGGCATCCAGCTGCTGCAGGATGCGCTCGGTAGCCCCGGCAACGGTACGGGGTGTATCAACGTCCTCAATGCGCACCAGCCACTGGCCGCCGTGGGCGCGGGCATCGAGCCAACTGGCCAGCGCTGCCACCAGCGAGCCGGCGTGCAAGGGGCCCGTGGGGGAAGGGGCGAATCTGCCTCGGTACGCCGGCGCCCCCAAGGTCTTCAACCTTTAAGCAATGGCCAGAGCGAGTTCCAACCCGGACACGAAGGCGTTTTCCACGCGGTGGCCCAGGCACCAGTCGCCGCACAGGCCCAGACCGGCGCTGGCATCCCACAGGTGGGACTGGCCCAGGGGCTGGTCGGTCTTGGCATAAAGCCAGCGCTTGGTGTCAACATGGGCGGGCTCGGCGCGGATGCCGGTGACCTCGGCAAAGGCCTTGATCAGCTTGGCCTGCACGCGCTGCGGGCTGTCGTTCAGGTGTTCCTGCGACCAGGCGGCACTGGCTTGCACGGTCCAGCGCTCCACGGCGCCCCGGCTGGGCTTGCTGGATTCGCGGGTCAGCCAGGCAATGCGGTGGTGGGTGCTGCGTGCGGCATTCCACTGTGGGCCCAGGGTCATGAAGCCGGGTTGCATGGCCTGTGGGTAGGCCAGCATCAGCGTCCAGCAGGGCGCCACGGTGACGGCGCTGATCTTCTTCAGCAGGGCGCCGGTCTTGGGTGTGTCCTGCAACAGCTGTTGCGCCTGGGGGCTGGGCACGGCCAGCACCACGGCATCAAAGCCGCTGTAGACGTGGGTGCTGTCGCCAACGCCTTCGGTGCGCAACTGCCATTGCGCCTTGTTCAGGGCATCGCGTTCAATGCGGGTGACCCGGGTGTTGAGTTCCAGGCAATCGGCGTCCACCAGGGGCTGCGCCCAGCGGCGCACCAGCGTGCTCATGCCGGGAATGGCCACCCAGTGCGGTTCGCGCGCAGGCAAGCCCACGGCGGCCACGCGGCCACGCTCGTCGAGCACCTGCACGGTGTTGGCACTCCAGGCCTTGCAGACGTTGGGCGTGGTTTGCAGGGCCTGCACAAAACGCGGGTCGCGCACGGTGAAATACTGCGCACCGTGGTCGAAGGTGCCAAAGGCGCTGTTGCGGGTGGCCATGCGACCACCAACGGTATGGCTCTTCTCAAACACCATGACCCGGTGCCCCGCCTGCGCCAGCGTGCGCGCGCAGGTGATGGCGGCGATACCCGCACCAACGATGGCAATGTGTTTGGACGCGGTCATGGGTGTGGTCTCCAGGAGTTGAGGGTTGGCTGCCAGTTTAAACGCGCCCCGGGCTGGCTAATAGAAATTTCCCCGGTGTTTCTCCAGCAGGGCGGCGCGCGTGGTGGGGCTTTCCAGTTGCTGCAGCCACCATTGCAGGGCCCGGCCGTGGTTGGCCGCCTTGCCGCCCCGCCAGGCGTAGTGCAGGCTCACCTGGCGTTGGCCGCGCTCGGTTTTCTTCACCACCAGGCGACCGGTCTCAATGTAAGGGTCAGCCATGCAGCGCGGCAGGTTGCCGCCACCCAGGCCGCGCAACTGGGCGTCCAGCTTGGCAAGCATGCTGCCCACCGTGAACACGTCCTGGCCGCTGAGCAGGCCAAAGGTCAGGCCGGGGCCGCGCTGCACGGAGTCGGCTACCGCCACGGCGCGGTGCTGCTGGATCAGGGCGTCACTCAAGGGTTCGGGCGCGTTGGCCAGCGGGTGGTGGGGCGCCACCGCATAGACGAAGGTGGTGTCACCGAGCGGTTTGCTGTGCACGTCGGCGGGGTTGTTGGCATCGGGCTTGACGCCAATGGCCAGATCGGCCAGGCCGGAGGTCAGGGCCTCCAGGGTACCGGCCAGTGTCTCGTCGCGCAGGCGGATGCGCGTGGGGGGCGACTGCGCAAAAAAGGCGTCGCACAGCTCCATGACCGTGGACTTGGAGACCACGGTATCGACCGCAATGGTGAACTGGGGTTCCCACCCGGTGGCCACGCGCTTGACCCGGTTGGCCACGGCCTCCACGTCGTGCAGCAGGCGCGCGCCTTCACGCAGCAGCTCGGCACCGGCCTCGGTCAGTACGGCCTGGCGCGAGCTGCGGTCGTAGAGCAGCACGTCCAGCGCGTCCTCGATCTGCCGCACCCGGTAGGTCAGGGCGCTGGGAACCATGCCCATGGATCGGGCGGCGGCGGCAAAGCTGCCAGCAGCAGCGATGGCCTGCAGCATGGACAGCGCCTCGGGGGTCAGGACATTGCGTGCATTTTGCATGGTGTCGTGTGTCAAATTGAAATGATTTGAATGATGCCATCAAACACGGTGGATGGAAATAGACCGGCCGCGCCCTAAAGTTACAACTTGACGGTCTGCACGGCAGGCCCAACGCCCCGAAAGGGCCCATAGAGGAGATTCCCCCATGTTGACACTGCGCAAATCCGCCGACCGGGGCTATGCCGACCACGGCTGGCTTCAGTCCTTCCACAGTTTTTCGTTTGCCGGTTACTTTGATCCTGCGCACATGGGCTGGGGCAACCTGCGGGTCATCAATGAAGACCGCATCGCACCCGGCGCCGGTTTTGGCACGCACGGCCACCGCGACATGGAAATCATCAGCTACGTGATCTCCGGCGAGCTGGCGCACAAGGACAGCATGGGCAACGTCAAGGGCATTCCACCGGGCGACGTGCAGCGCATGAGTGCCGGGCGCGGCGTGCAGCACAGCGAGTTCAACCACGCACCCGACCAGACCACGCATTTCTTCCAGATATGGATCGAGCCCAACGTGAAGGGCATTGCCCCCAGCTACGAGCAAAAGACCGTGCCGGCTTCGCAGCAGCAGGGTGTGCTGCGGCTGGTGGCGTCACCCGATGGTGCGAATGATTCGGTGCTGATCCATGCCGATGCACGCATGTACAGCGGTCTTTTTGACGGCACGCAGACCGCCAGCCTGGCGCTGGACCCCGCACGCAAGGCCTATGTGCACCTGGTGCGTGGCGGGATTGCCGTCAACGGCGTGGCATTGGCCGCCGGTGACGCAGTCCTGCTGGGGCAGGAAGACACGTTGCGCCTGGACCAGGCCAGCGATGCTGAAGTGCTGGTGTTTGATTTGAGCGCCTGATTCTTTTTTTTCGTTTGTGTCAATTTTTTCAAGGAGTATCGAGATGGCAAAAGTCGTAGTCGTTTTTCATTCGGGTTATGGTCATACGCAGCGCCTGGCGCAGTCCGTGGCCCAGGGCGCGGGTGCTGAGTTGCTGGCCATTGATGCCGATGGCAACCTGCCCGCCGGTGGCTGGGAGACGCTGGCCGCGGCCGACGCCATCATCTTTGGCTCGCCCACCTACATGGGCAGCGTGAGCTGGCAGTTCAAGAAGTTTGCCGATGCCTCCAGCAAGCCCTGGTATACCCAGGAGTGGAAGGACAAGATCTTTGGTGGCTTCACCGCCAGCGCCAACGTCAATGGCGACAAGCACTCCACGCTGCACTACTTCATGACGCTGGCCATGCAGCATGGCGGCATTTGGGCCGGAACCGGCCTGAACTACAACAACACCAAGGCCTCGCAGCGCAGCGATGTGAACTACCTGGCCTCCAGCGCCGGCCCCATGGCCCAGACGCCGGGTGATGCGAGTGGAGAGGAGATGAATGCGGGGGATCTGGAGACTGGGCGGCTGTTTGGTGCGCGCATTGCTGCGCTGGCTGCCAAATAGGAACTCACCCCCTATCCCCCCCGCCCCTTTCCACCCTCGCCAGGGTGGAAAGGGGAGCCGAACAGCCATATTTGGCCTTGTTTCTTTAGGTGGGACGTACACGCGCCACTGAGCGCTGGGGCAATGAGTGCTCTGCTTTCGATAGCGTGTAACGCAATACCCACGAGGGATAGCGCCAGATTTTAATCACAAGGACTTGTCCCAGCCGGCCAGGTCCTTTGCATTCCCCCTTGTTTGAAAACGCGGCCAAATAGGGCTGTTTGGCTCCCTCTTTCGCCCCGGCGGGGGCGAGAGAGGGCGGGGGGTGTGAGGGGGGAGGTGAGGACGCGGTGGAAACCTACAATGGCCGGATGTTTGTACACCTGCGCCTGCACACCGAATTTTCCGTTGTCGATGGAACCAACCGCATCGATGACGTCATCGCGGCGGCGGTTGCCGACAACCAGCCCGCCCTCGCCATCACCGACCTGAGCAATCTGTTCGGCGCCATCAAGTTCTACAAGCAGGCCCGTGCCAAGGGCACCAAGCCGGTGCTGGGCGCCGAGATCTTTCTGGAGGGTCTGGGTACCGATCCCACGGCCCTGACCCGCATGGTTCTGCTGGTGCAGAACAAGCAGGGCTATCTGAATATCTCGGAGCTGCTGGCGCGCGGCTTTACCCAGAATGTGGTCAAGAACCAGGCCGTCATCAAGCTGGCCTGGTTGCAGGAATTGAATGAAGGCCTGATCTGCCTCTCTGGCGCACAGGCCGGCCCCGTGGGCCAGGCCCTGGTGCAGGGCGATGCCGAGCGCGCGCGCGAAGTGGCCTTGCAACTGGCCGGCGTGTTTCCACACCGCTTCTACCTGGAGTTGCAGCGTGCTGGACGCACCGAGGATGAGGCACATGTGACGGCTGCTGTGCAACTGGCGGCACGCATCCGGTTGCCGGTGGTGGCCACCCATCCGGTGCAGTTCACAACGCCCGATGACTTTGAGGCGCATGAGGCCCGCGTTTGCATTGCCGATGGCGAAATCCTGGGCAACGCCAAGCGCGTGCGCAAGTTCACGCGCGAGCAATACTTCAAGTCCAGCGCCGAGATGCAGGCGCTGTTTGCCGATGTGCCATCTGCCATCGCCAATACAGTCGAGATCGCCAAGCGCTGCAGCCTGACCCTGGTGCTGGGCAAGCCGCAGTTGCCCGAATTTCCGACGCCCCTGGTGAACGGCCAGCGCATGACGCCGGATGAGTATTTTCGCTACGCATCGCACGAGGGCCTGAAGGAGCGCATGGCGCACCTGTACCCCGATTCGGTGGAGCGCGAGAAGCAGATGCCCCAGTACCTGGAGCGGCTGGAGTTCGAGCTGACCACGATCCTGAAGATGGGTTTCCCTGGCTACTTTCTGATCGTGGGCGACTTCATCAATTGGGCCAAGAACAATGGCTGCCCGGTGGGGCCGGGCCGGGGTTCCGGTGCCGGCTCGCTGGTGGCGTATGCGCTGAAGATCACGGACCTGGACCCGATTCGGTACAAGTTGCTGTTCGAGCGTTTTTTGAATCCCGAGCGGGTCTCCATGCCCGACTTCGATATCGACTTCTGCCAGACCAACCGCAACCTGGTGATCGACTACGTGAAGGAAAAATACGGCAAGGACGCCGTGAGCCAGATTGCCACCTTCGGCACCATGGCCGCGCGCGGTGTGGTGCGCGACGTGGGCCGTGTGCTGGACATGAGCTACACGTTTTGCGATGGCATTAGCAAGCTCATTCCCAACAAGCCGGGCACCAACGTCACGCTGCAACTGCCGCCGACGGATGGCAAGAAGAACGACAAGTACGTCTACGCGAGTGAGGCCGAACCCATTCTGGCCGAGCGTGAGGCCAACGAAGAAGACGTCAAGACCCTGTTGGAGCTGGCCCGCAAGCTGGAGGGCATGACCCGCAACATCGGCATGCATGCCGGTGGCGTACTGATCGCACCGGGCAAGCTGACCGACTTCTGCCCGCTGTACCAGCAGCCCGGAAGCGAGTCGGCGGTGAGCCAGTACGACAAGGACGACGTGGAGGCGATTGGCCTGGTGAAGTTCGACTTCTTGGGCCTGGCCACGCTGACCATCCTGGAGATTGCGCGCGAATTCATCATGAAGCGCCACCCGGGGCAGGAGAACTTCGCCTATGAGAACCTGCCGCTGGACGATGCCCGGGTCTACAAGCTGTTTTCGGACGGCAAGACCGAGGCCGTGTTCCAGTTTGAAAGCTCGGGCATGCAGCGCATGCTCAAGGACGCCAAACCGTCCCGCCTGGAAGACCTGATCGCGCTGAACGCGCTGTACCGTCCCGGTCCCATGGACCTGATCCCCAGTTTTGTGGCGCGCAAGCACGGGCGCGAGGTCACCGAATACCCGCACCCGCTGGTGGCGGAGATGCTGTCCGAGACCTACGGCATCATGGTCTACCAGGAGCAGGTGATGCAGACCGCGCAGATTCTGGGCGGCTACTCACTCGGCGGCGCCGACATGCTGCGCCGCGCGATGGGCAAGAAGAAGGCCGAGGAGATGGCCGAGCACCGTGCCATCTTCCGCGCCGGCGCCGCCAAGAACGACATCGATGAGGCCAAGGCCGACGAGATCTTCGACCTGATGGAGAAGTTTGCGGGCTACGGCTTCAACAAGTCGCACGCCGCTGCCTACTCACTGTTGGCCTACCACACGGCCTGGATCAAGGTCCATTACACCGCCGAATTCTTCTGCGCCAACATGACGGTGGAAATGGACGACACCGACAAGCTCAAAGTCTTGTTTGAAGACGCCGAGAAGATGGGCCTGAGCTTTGAGCCGCCCAATATCAACCGTGGCCGCTACCGTTTTGAGCCCATTTCCAACAAAGAGATTCGTTATGGCCTGGGCGCCATCAAGGGCACCGGTCAGCAGGCGATTGACGCCATCGTCGCGGCGCGCGAAGGCAAGGGGCCGACCAGCGAAGAGGGGCCGTTTACCAGTCTGTTTGACTTTGCCCGGCGCGTGGACCGCAGCCGCCTGAACAAGCGCTGCGTGGAGGCACTGATCAAGGCCGGTGCCTTTGACACCTTGCAGCTCAACCGCGCCTCGCTGGTGGCATCGATCGACCGGGCCTTTGACTTTGCGGCGGCTTCTGCGGCGAACGCCAACCAGCACGGCCTGTTCGACATGGGCGGCGACGATGACCATGGCTCCAGCACACAGGAGCCCGATCTGGTGGACGCCATGCCCTGGGGCATCAAGGAGCGGTTGACCTACGAGAAGACGGCGGTGGGTTTCTACCTGTCGGGCCACCTGTTTGACGAGGTCACGCTGGAGGTGCGCCGGTTTGCCAAGCGCCAGCTGGACGAGTTGCTGGACACGCGCGAGCCGCAGTTGCTGGCCGGCATCGTGACCGACCTGCGCGTCATCAATGGCCAGCGCGGCAAGCTGGGGCTGTTCAAGCTGGACGACAAGTCAGCGGCGATCGAGGCGCGCGCCGAGGAGTCGCTGCTGATTGCGCACAAGAACCAGCTCAAGGATGATGAGCTGATCATCGTCATGGGCAAGGTGCAGAACGACCGCTTCTCTGGCGGCAAGCAGCTCACCGTCACGCAGATCTGGGACCTGGAACAGGCACGCTGCCGCTTCGGCAAATACCTGCGCGTGGCGGTGGACTCCGATGGGGATGGCAAGGGGCCTGATGTGGCGCGCCTGGTGCGCGAGTTTCCGGCGCAGAAGGAGGTCACCGAGCATGGTGAACTGGTGCGCGGCCTGGCCGTGCGCCTGGCCGTGCGGCGGGTGCTCGATGAGGCCGGTGAAGGCTCCATCAACGACCCGATGGCGCCCTGCGTCGGAGCGACAGCCGATTTGCAGTTGGGGGAAAGCGCACGCTTCTATCCCAGTGATGCCGCCCTGGCGGGCTGGCGGGCCCAGGCCGCCCAGGGCAAGGCGGTCATCGCCTACGACTGACGGGGCACACCCGTGTAGATGACGTCCTGGGCAGGCACCCCGGTTGACGGGAATTCTCGTTTAGAATAAATTACTAACCAATTGGTCATTAAACGAGTTTTCTTCCCATTCAGCCCTCCTAAGCGGTCCCGCCATGCCATTCAAACGTCCCACCCTCGCGCTGACCCTGGTCACCGCAGCCATCGCCCTGAGTGCCTGCTCCCGGCCAGCCCCTTCCGAAGAACCCATCCGTGCCGTCAAGGTTGTGACCGTTGGCGTGGAGGGCATGCGCTCTGGTGGTGAGTTTGCCGGCGAGGTGCGGGCCCGCGTCGAATCCCGCCTGGGTTTTCGGGTGGGTGGCAAGATCGTGCGGCGCCAGGCCGAACTGGGGCAGCGGGTCCGGGCGGGCGAGGTGCTGACTCAGTTGGACCCCCAGGATTACCAGTTGGCGGCCCAGGCTGCCAAGGCCCAGGTGAATGCGGCCCAGACCAACCGGGATCTCGCCGCGGCCGATTTCAAGCGCTACAAGGACCTGCGTGACCAGAACTTCATCAGCAGCGCTGAACTGGAGCGTCGTGACGCTGCCCTGAAGGCGGCACAGGCGCAACTGGACCAGGCGCTGGCCCAGGGGACGGCCCAGGGCAACCAGGCCGCCTACACCACTTTGGTGGCGGATGTGTCGGGTGTGGTGACGGCGGTGGAGGCCGAGCCGGGGCAGGTGGTTGCGGCCGGCACGCCGGTGGTGCGCATTGCCCAGGACGGCCCACGCGATGTGGTGTTTGCCGTGCCGGAAGACAAGGTGTCGCAGATCAAGCTGGGCACGGCGGTGGACGTGCGCCCCTGGGGCGCCACGACAACGTTGAAGGGTGTCGTGCGTGAGGTGGCCGCCAGTGCCGACCCGGTGACCAGGACCTTTGCGGTGAAGGTTTCCCTGTCCACGCAGGATGCCCTGGCACTGGGTGCCACCGTGGCGGTGCTGCCGCATGCGCTGGACCGCAGCGGTACGCCGGTCATCAAGCTGCCCACCAGCGCGCTGCGCCAGGACGGCCAGTCGTCGGCGGTGTGGGTGCTGGACACGGCCAGCATGACGGTGAAGCTGCAGCCCATCGAAATCGCAACGGCCGATGGCAACGACGTGGTGGTGGCGGCCGGCCTGCAGCCGGGCATGCAGGTGGTGTCTGCCGGCGTGCATGTGCTGTCGCCCGGCCAGAAGGTTAGCGTCTACAAAGAAAAGAAGGCTCCAGCCCTCGTGAATACTGCGCAAGATGCTACTAAATCAGTAGCAAGTCCTGCATCGGCTGCAAAGTGAGGCAGCCATGAAAGAACAACACCTGCACCCTGAAAAAGGGTTCAATCTCTCGCGCTGGGCGGTGGACCACGCCCCGCTGACCCGCTTCCTGATGATCGTGCTGATGGTGCTGGGCACCAGCGCATTTTTCCAGCTCGGCCAGGATGAAGATCCACCGTTCACCTTCCGCCTGATGGTGGTGCGTGCCTTCTGGCCCGGCGCCACGGCCCAGCAGATGGCCGAGCAGGTGGCCGACAAGGTGGAGCGCACCCTGCAGGAGGTGCCCAATGCCGACAAGATCCGCAGCTATTCCAAGCCGGGTGAAACCACCATCCTGTTCCAGGTGAAGGACTCCACGCGGGGCTCCGATGTGGCCAACACCTGGTACACGGTACGCAAGAAGGTGGGCGATATTCGCGCCACCCTTCCTGCCGGCGTGCAAGGGCCGTTCTTCAATGACGAGTTTGGTGACGTGTTTGGCGTCATCTACGCGCTCGAAGCCGATGGATTCAACGACGCCGAGGTCAAGACCTTTGCCGACGATATACGCCAGAAGCTGCTCAAGGTGGCCGACGTGAACAAGGTCGAGCTGATGGGCGTGCAGGACGAGAAGCTGTACGTCGAGATCTCGCAGAAGCGACTGGCCCAGCTCGGTTTGGACATGAACCAGGTGCTGGCCCAACTGGCCCAGCAGAACGCGGTGGAGGGGGCTGGTGCCATCCAGACGCCGCTGGACGTGGTGCAGGTCCGCGTGGGTGGCCAGTTCCAGGCCGTGGAGCAGTTGAAGGCCATGCCCATCCGTGGCACGGGATACGGCGCCGGCACCAGTGCCGGGGGCAACCAGTTGCGCCTGGGCGATATTGCCGAGATCAAGCGCGCTTACATCGATCCACCGGCGCCCAAGGTGCGCCACCAGGGCAAGCAGGTGATTGCGCTGGGCGTTTCCATGGCCAAGGGCGGGGACATCATTGCCCTGGGCAAATCATTGAAGACAGTGATCCAAAAAATCGAGGCAGCCCTGCCCGCCGGTCTGCATCTGGTCCAGGTGCAGGACCAGCCGACAGCCGTGGCCAAGTCGGTTAACGAATTTGTGGGCGTGCTGATCGAGGCCATTGCTATTGTGCTGACCGTGAGCTTCATCAGCCTAGGCTTGCACAAACGCAGCAACAGCACCCACTGGTACAACCGCTATTACGTGGACATGCGCCCGGGTCTGGTGGTGGGCATCACGATTCCGCTGGTGCTGGCCGTGACCTTTCTGGGCATGAACTATTGGGGCATTGGCCTGCACAAGATTTCGCTGGGTTCGCTGATCATTGCGCTGGGCCTGCTGGTGGACGACGCGATCATTGCCGTCGAGATGATGGTGCGCAAGATGGAAGAGGGCTGGGACAAGGTGCGCGCCGCGACCTTTGCCTATGAAATCACGGCCATGCCCATGTTGACCGGCACGCTGATCACGGCCGTGGGCTTTTTGCCCATCGGTATTGCCAAGTCAGCCACGGGTGAATACACCTTTGCGATCTTTGGCGTGACGGTGCTGGCGCTGGTGCTGAGCTGGCTGGTGTCGGTGTATTTTGTGCCCTACCTGGGCACGGTGCTGCTCAAGGTCAAACCCCACGATGTGGGCGACGAGCCGCACGAGCTGTTCAACACCCCGTTTTACAACCGGTTCCGCCGCACGGTGAACTGGTGTGTGGAGCACCGTTGGACCACCATCGGCATCATGCTGGCAACCTTTGCGCTGGGCATCGTCGGCATGGGCCGGGTGCAGCAGCAGTTCTTCCCGGATTCGGCGCGCTCGGAAATCCTGCTGGACGTCTGGTACCCCGAAGGCACCTCGTTTGCGGCCAATGAGTTGACCACCAAGCGCATCGAGCAGCGCCTGATGGAGGAGGCCGGCGTGGCGACCGTGAGTACCTGGGTGGGTTCGGGTGTGCCGCGTTTCTACCTGCCGCTGGACAACATCTTTCCGCAGAGCAATGTTTCCCAGTTCATCATCGTTCCCAAAGAGCTGAAGATGCGCGAGCCCCTGCGCATCCAGTTGCCAGCGCTGATAGCCCAGGAATTCCCCGAAATCCGGGCCCGGGTCAAGATTTTGCCCAATGGCCCGCCAGTGGCGTATCCGGTGCAGTTCCGGGTGGTGGGCGGCGAGCCGTCGGTGTTGCGGGCGCGGGCCGACGAGGTCAAGGCCGTGATGCGTGCCAGCAGCAACACGCGTGGCGTGAACGACAACTGGAATGAATCCATCAAGGTCATACGACTTGAAGTGGACCAGACCAAGGCGCGTGCGCTGGGCGTGACCAGCCAGTCGATTGCACAGGCTTCCAAGACCCTGTTTGGCGGAACCACGGTGGGCCAATACCGTGAAGGCGACAAGCTGATCGACATCGTGTTGCGCCAGCCGATGGACGAGCGCAATGCCATCACCGATGTCGCCAATGCCTATTTGCCGACCGCCAGCGGCAAGTCCATTCCGTTGACACAAATCGCCAAACCCACGTTCACCTGGGAGCCCGGCGTGATGTGGCGTGACAACCGGGACTATTCCATCACGGTGCAGGGCGACATTGTGGAGGGCTTGCAGGGTGCCACGGTGACCGCTGAACTGTTGCCGGCATTGCGTGCGCTGGAGGCGCAGTGGAAGAGCAAGGGCTTGACCGACTACCGCATTGAGGTGGCAGGTGCGGTGGAGGAGAGCAGCAAGGGCTCGGCCTCGATTGCGGCAGGCATTCCCATCATGCTGTTTGTCACGTTCACGCTGCTGATGCTGCAATTGCACAGCTTCAGCCGCGCCATGCTGGTGTTTTTGACCGGACCACTGGGTATTGCCGGTGTTGCCGGGGCATTGATGCTGTCGGGGCGCCCATTTGGCTTTGTGGCCTTGCTGGGTGTGATCGCGCTGATGGGCATGATCCAGCGCAACTCGGTGATTCTGATCGACCAGATCGAACAGGACCGGGCGGCCGGTGTGCCGGTCTGGGATGCGATTGTGGAGTCGGCGGTGCGGCGTTTGCGTCCCATCGTGCTGACCGCCGCAGCAGCCGTGCTGGCCATGATTCCCTTGTCGCGCTCGGTATTCTGGGGGCCGATGGCGGTTTCCATCATGGGCGGCCTGATTGTGGCGACCGTGTTGACGCTGCTGGCGCTGCCGGCAATGTATGCCGCCTGGTTCAGGGTCAAGCGGGAAACCCCCGCGTTTTCCTGATCCGGCCTGCCGGTGTCGCAGCACCAAACCGGGACTTCGGGGCTTTGGTACAAAAACCGGGCCCCGCAGCAGGTTAAAATAGCGGGTTGACCAATTTCAAATGGGTGGTCCGGGTCTGGCAGACGGTGTCTGCGGGACTTGCTGGCCTCCCATTTTGTTTTTTTGCGCGGGTGGCGAAATTGGTAGACGCACCAGGTTTAGGTCCTGACGCTGGCAACAGTGTGGGGGTTCGAGTCCCCCCCCGCGCACCACTTACTTGCGGGGCAGTCCGCAGTCGCACAGCGACCCGCTCTGCCCCAACCATTTAGTTTAGGAGACTGATCATGGCCGTTACTGTTGAAACTCTGGAAAAGCTGGAGCGAAAGATTACCCTGACCCTGCCAGTCGGCGCGATCCAGACTGAAGTGGATTCCCGTTTGCGCAAGCTGGCCCGCACCGTCAAGATGGACGGCTTCCGTCCCGGCAAGGTGCCCATGAATGTGGTGGCCCAGCGCTATGGCTACTCGGTGCACTATGAAGTGATGAATGACAAGGTTGGTCAGGCCTTTGCCTCAGCTGCCAATGAAGCCGACCTGCGCGTGGCCGGCCAGCCCCGCATCACCGAGAGCGAAACCTCTCCCGAAGGCCAGATGGCTTTTGACGCGGTGTTCGAGGTGTTCCCCGAAGTCAAGATCGCCGATTTGTCCAACGCAACGGTGGAAAAAGTGACCGCCGAAGTGACCGACGCAGCGATCGACAAGACCGTTGACATTCTGCGCAAACAGCGCCGCACCTTCGCCCTGCGTCCCAAGGATGCCGGCGTGCAGGACACCGACCGTGTTTCCGTCGACTTCGAAGGCAAGATTGATGGTGAACCCTTCGCCGGTGGCAAGGCCGATGACTTCCAGTTCATCGTGGGCGATGGCCAGATGCTGAAGGAATTCGAAGAAGCCGTGCGTGGTATGAAGTTGGGCGAAAGCAAGACTTTCCAGTTGGCATTCCCCGCTGACTACCATGGACAGGATGTGGCCGGCAAGACCGCTGACTTCATGGTCACACTGAAAAAGGTGGAAGCCGCCCATTTGCCCGAAGTCGATGCCGCCCTGGCCAAGTCCCTGGGCATTGCTGATGCAACCGTTGAAGGTTTGCGCAGCGACATCCGCAAGAATCTGGACCGTGAAGTCAAGTACCGTTTACTGGCCCGCAACAAACAGGTCGCGATGGACGCCCTGTTGTCCCAGGCTGAACTGGATTTGCCAAAATCCAGCGTCCAGGCCGAACTGGACCGCATGGTGGAAGGCGCCCGCGCTGACCTGAAACAGCGTGGCATCAAGGACGCCGACAAGGCGCCGATCCCCGACGATATCTTCCGCCCCCAGGCGGAGCGCCGTGTGCGTTTGGGTCTGGTGGTGTCCGAATTGGTGCGCTCCAACAACCTGCAAGCCAAGCCCGAGCAGATCAAGGCCCACGTTGACGAACTGTCAGCCAGCTACGAGAAGCCCGCCGATGTGGTCCGCTGGTACTACGGCGACAACCGCCGCATGGCCGAAGTGGAAGGCATTGTGATGGAAAATAATGTGACCGATTTTGTGCTGTCCAAGGCCAAGGTCACCGAGAAGACCATCTCCTTTGATGAGCTGATGGGGCAAAACTGAGTATCAGTTCGCTGAAACAGCGAACGGATTTCTGGTTTATGGGGCTTGCGCAGGGCTTGCAGTCTTGCCGACAAGCCCCATTTGCATTCAGGGTCGGTTTTTTTCGGTACAGTCAACACAGTTCTTTGGAGACGCTATGAATGTGAAGTACGGAATGGCCAGCGGCATGGAGCCGCAGGGTCTGGGCATGGTTCCCATGGTGATTGAGCAGTCGGGCAGGGGCGAGCGTTCCTACGACATCTATTCGCGTCTGTTGAAGGAGCGGGTGATTTTTCTGGTGGGCCCGGTCAATGACCAGACCGCCAACCTCGTGGTGGCGCAGTTGTTGTTTCTGGAGAGTGAAAATCCGGACAAGGACATCTCCTTCTACATCAACTCGCCCGGTGGCTCTGTCAGCGCCGGCATGGCAATATTCGACACCATGAACTTCGTCAAGCCCGATGTGTCAACCCTGTGCATTGGCATGGCAGCCAGCATGGGTGCATTCCTGCTATCCGCTGGTGCCAAGGGCAAGCGCTTTTGCCTGCCCAATTCCAAGGTCATGATCCATCAGCCCTCCGGTGGCAGCCAGGGACAGGCGACCGAGATTGAGATCGCGGCCCGCGAAATCCTCAAGACCCGCGAACAGCTCAACAAGATCTTGGCGGAACGCACCGGCCAGCCGCTGGAACGCATTGCGCGGGATACCGAGCGTGACTATTACATGTCGGCGGATGAGTCCAAGGAATACGGACTGATCGACCAGGTCATTTCCAAGCGCCCTTAAGCGGGGGGGCAGTAGTCCATCCGGCGGTGTTTTGCGGCAACGCAGACACCGTTTTTATTTGAGTATCATTCGGCATCTACCGAAAAGGCGAGCGTCACATGGCCGAGAAAAAAGGCTCTTCCAGCGAAAAAACCCTGTATTGCTCTTTTTGCGGCAAGAGTCAGCACGAGGTCAAGAAACTGATTGCTGGCCCGTCCGTATTTGTGTGCGACGAGTGCATTGAGCTGTGCAACGAAATCATCCGTGATGAACTGCCCGCCACCACCGAAGGCAAGGATGCCAAGAGCGAGCTGCCAACCCCGTCTGAAATCAAGGCCAACCTCGACAACTATGTGATTGGCCAGGAGCCCGCCAAGCGCACGCTGGCGGTGGCGGTGTACAACCACTACAAGCGCCTGCGGCACAAGGAAAAGGCCAAGAAAGATGAAGTGGAACTGGCCAAGAGCAATATTTTGCTGATTGGCCCCACTGGTTCGGGTAAGACGCTGCTGGCACAAACACTGGCGCGCATGCTGGACGTGCCGTTTGTAATGGCAGACGCCACCACACTGACCGAAGCCGGTTATGTGGGTGAAGATGTGGAGAACATTGTTCTCAAGCTGCTGCAGAGTTGCAATTACGAAGTTGAGCGTGCGCAGCGTGGCATTGTCTACATTGATGAAATCGACAAGATTTCCCGCAAATCCGACAACCCGTCCATTACGCGTGACGTATCCGGAGAGGGCGTGCAGCAAGCATTGCTCAAGCTGATTGAAGGAACCATGGCCAGCGTGCCACCTCAGGGCGGGCGCAAACACCCCAATCAGGATTTTGTACAAATTGACACGACCAATATCCTGTTCATTTGTGGTGGTGCATTTGCCGGTTTGGAGAAGGTCATCGAAAACCGCACGCAGGCATCTGGCATGGGGTTTGGTGCTACCGTCAAGAGCAAGCAGCAGCGCAGCCTGACAGATGTATTCAAGGAGGTTGAACCCGAGGACTTGATCAAGTTCGGCTTGATTCCCGAGTTGGTCGGACGTATGCCAGTGGTAGCCGCGTTGGCAGAGTTGACCGAGGACGCTCTGGTGCAGATTCTGACGGAGCCCAAGAATGCGCTGGTGAAGCAATACACCAAGCTGCTGGCCATGGAAGGCGCTGAACTGGAGATTCGCCCGTCGGCGCTCAAGGCTATCGCCAAGAAAGCCCTGGCCCGCAAAACGGGGGCGCGTGGTTTGCGTTCGATTTTGGAGCAATCGTTGATCGACACCATGTACGAGTTGCCCAATGCCGTCAACGTCGAAAAGGTCGTGGTGGACGAGTCCACCATAGATGAGAACAAGCCTCCACTACTGGTGTATCGCGAGATTGCCAAGAAGGCGTGAGGTGGATCCGCGCAATTTCCGGATATAGCCGGTTTTTGTGCGGGTTCATTCGGATATTCGCACGCGAACTGCTTTGATAATGGCAGTGCGCTTGAAATTCAGGTTTCCCTGTCCATATTCAACAGGTAACTAAGAGGTACCCCATGTCTGGCCATTCCCCACTGCCTGCTACCCCCATTGATCTGCCATTGTTGCCCTTGCGCGATGTGGTCGTGTTTCCCCATATGGTCATCCCCCTGTTCGTGGGGCGTCCCAAGAGCATCAAGGCGCTGGAAGCCGCGATGGAATCTGATCGGCGCATCATGTTGGTTGCGCAAAAGACGGCCGCCAAGGATGATCCGCTGGTGTCCGACATGTTTGATGTTGGCTGTGTCTCCACCATTTTGCAGATGCTCAAGCTGCCCGACGGCACGGTCAAGGTCCTGGTGGAGGGCCATCAGCGCGCAACGGTCAATAAAATTGAAGAGGGCGAGTCCTTTTTCTCTGCCAATGTGACACCTATCGAGGTGGTCGTGCAGGTGCCCGAGAAGGGACGTGGCAAGGGCAGCGAGGTGGAAGCACTGCGTCGCGCGGTCATGCAGCAGTTTGACCAGTACGTCAAACTCAACAAGAAGATTCCGCCGGAAATCCTGACGTCCATTTCCAGCATCGACGATGCCGGTCGTCTGGCTGACACCATTGCGGCACATCTGCCGCTCAAGCTGGATAGCAAGCAGGCGGTGCTCAGCCTGTCCAGTGTCAAGGAACGGCTGGAGAACCTGTTCGAACAGATCGAGCGCGAAGTTGACATCCTGAATGTTGACAAGAAGATCCGTGGCCGCGTGAAACGCCAAATGGAAAAGAACCAGCGTGACTTCTACCTGAACGAGCAGGTCAAGGCGATCCAGAAGGAACTAGGCGAGGGTGAAGAAGGCGCTGACATCGAAGAGATCGAGAAAAAGATCAAGGCCGCGAAGATGCCCAAGGAGGCCCTGAAGAAGGCCGAGGGCGAGCTGAAGAAGCTCAAGCTGATGTCACCGATGTCCGCAGAGGCCACGGTGGTGCGCAATTACATCGATGTGCTGGTGGGCTTGCCCTGGGCCGCCAAGACCAAGATCAAGCATGATCTGACTAATGCCGAAGCAGTGCTCAACGAAGACCACTATGGGCTGGACAAAGTCAAAGACCGCATCCTGGAGTATCTTGCGGTGCAGCAGCGCGTTGACAAGCTCAAGGCCCCCATCCTCTGTCTGGTAGGCCCACCGGGAGTGGGCAAGACGTCGCTGGGGCAGTCCATTGCCAAGGCGACCGGACGCAAGTACGTGCGCATGGCCCTGGGTGGCATGCGCGATGAGGCGGAGATTCGCGGTCATCGGCGCACCTACATCGGTGCCATGCCCGGCAAGGTGCTGCAAAGCCTGTCCAAGGTGGGCACGCGCAACCCCTTGTTCCTGCTGGACGAGATTGACAAGCTCGGCACGGATTTCCGTGGCGACCCCAGCAGTGCCCTATTGGAGGTATTGGACCCCGAGCAAAATCACAAGTTTGGTGACCATTACGTCGAGGTGGACTACGACCTGAGCGATGTGATGTTCGTGGCAACTTCCAATTCCATGAACATTCCTTCGGCGCTGCTGGACCGCATGGAAGTGATTCGCCTCTCCGGATACACCGAGGACGAAAAAACCAATATCGCTATCACCTACTTGCTGCCCAAGCAGATGAAAAACAACGGTGTCAAGGAAACCGAGCTGTCGATTTCCGAGGACGCAGTGCGTGACATCGTTCGCTACTACACGCGTGAAGCTGGTGTTCGCTCCCTGGAGCGTGAGCTGTCCAAGATCTGCCGCAAGGTCGTCAAGGGCCTGCTGTTGAAGAAACTCAAGCCGCAGGTGGTTGTGACGGCAGACAATCTGAATGACTACCTGGGTGTGCGCAAGTACACCTATGGGCGTGCCGAGCAGCAAAACCAAGTGGGTCAGGTTGTGGGTCTGGCATGGACCGAGGTAGGCGGCGATCTGTTGACCATTGAAGCAGCCCTGACCCCAGGCAAGGGTGTCATTACGCGCACCGGCTCGTTGGGCGATGTCATGAAGGAGTCGGTGGAGGCCGCCCGCACAGTGGTGCGCAGCCGTGCACGTCGACTGGGCATCAAGGACGAGATTTTTGAGAAGAAAGACATTCACATCCACGTGCCAGATGGTGCTACGCCCAAGGATGGCCCCAGTGCTGGCGCCGCCATGACAACGGCCTTCGTGTCTGCGCTCACGGGCATCCCGGTTCGGGGAGATGTGGCCATGACAGGGGAAATCACCCTGAGAGGCGAAGTAACCGAGATTGGTGGTTTGAAGGAAAAGCTGCTGGCGGCGCTGCGCGGCGGCATCAAGACCGTGTTGATTCCGGAAGCCAATGCCAAGGATTTGCAGGACATTCCCGCCAACGTCAAGAACGGGCTGGAGATCATTCCTGTGCGCTGGATCGACAAGGTGCTTGACCTGGCGCTGGAATCCAAGCCGGTACCGCTGCCTGAGGAGGAACCTGCACCTGCAGCTGAAGTGGTTGCGGCCAGCGTGCCTACCTCAGCGTTGCAGGGCTCTGTAAAGCACTGACAGGTTTTCATAAACTTTTTTGACAGGCATGTGAAAACCGGAAAAACCACGCTATAATTTGAGGCTTGAAACGCGGGAATAGCTCAGTTGGTAGAGCGCAACCTTGCCAAGGTTGAGGTCGAGAGTTCGAGACTCTTTTCCCGCTCCAGATTCCAGAAAAGGGAAGCTTCCAGCTTCCCTTTTTCATTCGGTGGAATAGGACCAATCTGGTTCTGTGGACAAGAAGACAATGGCGCGGTAGCAAAGCGGTTATGCCCCGGATTGCAAATCCGGTTAGTCCGGTTCGACTCCGGACCGCGCCTCCAGAAATATCGATCAACTCTGCCCCGTCAACGTTCGCTGGCGGGGCATTTTTGTTCCACAATAGACTGCACGTGCCCGAGTGGTGAAATAGGTAGACACATCGGACTTAAAATCCGCCGCTTCGTGAATAACGGGCGTACCGGTTCGATTCCGGTCTCGGGCACCATCTACACACTTCATCCTATGCCACGCTATAACGCACCCTTCGAGATCCATGTCCACGGACAAGTCGCCCTGCGTACGGACGTGCACTTTGAGCAACTCCAGGAGGCACTCAAACCCCTGTGGAAATACGCCGGGGCACGGTCTCTGTCGGATGGTGCGAACAGTTCCTATGAAGACGAGCCAGGCATCAAGTTTGACGCGCAGGAGCACCTGTTGCAGATGTGCTGGACGGTTGCGGGAGACTACGATTTTCGCCAAACCCTGGATGAGTTGTGCATGAATCTGAACGACATTGCAGATTCTGGCGCCGCCGTGGAGGTTACCTTTTACGACGCGGATTTCGACGAGGAAGACGGCCCTCCCGGCACCGAGTCCAGAGACGATTTTCTGATGCTGTTTGTCGGCCCAAATCCGGCAGCGATCATGCAGGTGCAGCGTGATCTGCTGGTGCAGGACGTCGTCAGCCTGATGGAGCGCCATTTTGATGGAGCCGAGTTGAGCGGAGTGGTCAGCGAAGTCGATAAATTGTTCACGCAACGTTTCGATGCGTTGGTGAGTTCCCTGGCTTTGGGAAAGCCGCCAAGCGGGTCCGGTGGCAACCATGGCGGCGGTCATGGCGGTGGTGGTCGCAAGCCACGGCACTTGCATTGATGGCTGACTGACGATGCAGCCACTGTTTTGCGGGTGGACTAGTGCCCGTGTCATTGCATCGGGAAGGGGTGTCCAGGTCGGGCTGACGCAGGCGGAGTGACATGTTAAAGAAAATCAAGGTCGAGCAACTTGCGCTGGGCATGCACGTCAAGGAGTTCTGTGGCTCTTGGATGGAGCATCCTTTCTGGCGAAACGGCTTTGTTGTTACTGATCCGCAAGACATCAAAGCCATTCTGGCCAGCAGCATCCGTGAGGTCTGGATAGATTCCGATAGGGGCGTGGACGTCCCGGTAGGCACTGCCGCGGTATCGGAAGCTGAATCGGATGCGCAAGTCGAAGCGCAGCTTCAGGACGAAAGCCACCGCAAGCGTGAAGTGGCACCTGTGTCCGTGGGAGTGGAACTGGAGCGTGCAGCGAAGATTTGCCTGCAGTCCAAGCAAGCGGTTATTTCGATGTTTGAGGAAGCCCGTATGGGCAAATCGGTGGATACCGGTGGTGCCAGGCAACTGGTGGAGGAGATTACCGACTCCGTCGCACGCAATCCTGGCGCCTTGATCAGTCTGGCCCGTTTGAAAACGGTTGACGACTACACGTACATGCACTCAGTGGCAGTGTGCGCAATGATGGTCAGCTTGGCCAAACAGCTGGGGCTGAGCGAAGAGCAAGTACGCTTGGCGGGGATGGCAGGCCTGATGCATGACCTGGGCAAGGCGCTGATGCCCATGGAGGTTTTGAACAAGCCTGGCAAACTGACCGAAGCCGAGTTCAACATCATCAAGACCCATCCGGTGGAAGGGCATCGCATGCTGTTGACCGGCCGCGACGTGCACCCCATGGTGCTGGATGTGTGCCTGCACCACCACGAGAAAACCGACGGATCGGGTTACCCCAAAGGCCTGAAGGAAGAACAGATCAGCTTGGTTGCCAAAATGGGCGCGGTCTGCGATGTGTACGACGCCATCACGTCCAACCGGCCATACAAACTGGGCTGGGACCCCGCCGAATCATTGCGGAAGATGGCCGAATGGGCCAAGGGGCACTTTGATGCCAATGTGTTTCAGGCCTTTGTGAAGAGCCTGGGCATCTATCCTATTGGCTCATTGGTTAAGCTGACGTCGGGACGCTTGGGCGTGGTAGTGGAACAGACTGGAAAGTCGTTGACCATGCCCGTGGTGAAGGTATTCTTTTCCACCAAATCAAATATGCGCATCGTCCCGGAACTGGTTGACCTGTCGCATGCCCACGCGACCGAAAAAATCGTCAGCCGGGAAGATCCCATCAAATGGCGTTTTGCCGACCTCAACGAGCTATGGTCGGGACTGAGTCACGCACCCTGGTAAGGGGACAAAAAAACGGCGCTATTGGCGCCGTTTTTCATGGAGCTGGATACCTTATGCAGCCTTGGGCTTGGGGTTGTATTTGCCCAGTTCCCATTTGGCAATGGCGTTACGGTGGACTTCATCCGGGCCGTCTGCAAAGCGCAAGGTGCGCGCGTTGGTGTAGGCGTAGGCAAGCGGGAAGTCGTCGCACATGCCGGCGCCGCCGTGGACCTGGATCGCCCAGTCGATGACGTCGCATGCCATCTTCGGGGCCACCACCTTGATCATGGCGATTTCATTCCTGGCAAACTTGTTGCCGGCAATATCCATCATCCAGGCGGCCTTCAGGGTCAGAAGTCGGGCCATATCGATCTTGCAGCGGGCCTCGGCAATGCGTTCCTGGGTCACTGTCTGGGCCGCAATGGGTTTGCCAAATGCCACGCGCAGGGACGCACGTTTGCACATCAGTTCCAATGCGCGCTCCGCCAGGCCGATCAGGCGCATGCAGTGGTGGATGCGGCCGGGGCCAAGGCGCCCTTGGGCGATTTCGAAACCGCGGCCTTCACCCAGCAGAATATTGTTGACAGGCACGCGCACGTTTTCGAACGCCACTTCCATGTGCCCATGGGGCGCATCGTCGTAGCCGAACACGTTCAGGGGACGCACGATCTTGATGCCCGGGGTATTGGCGGGCACCATAACCATGCTCTGCTGTGAGTGGCGAGCGGCTTCCGGGTCGGTTTTGCCCATGGTGATGAACACGGCGCAGCGCGGGTCGCCGGCACCGGAGGTCCACCACTTGCGGCCGTTGATAACGTATTCCTCGCCCTGGCGTTCGATGCGGGTCTCAATATTGGTGGCATCGCTGGACGCCACCTGGGGTTCCGTCATGGCGAAGGCGGAGCGGATCTTGCCTTCCAGCAGGGGTTTGAGCCAACGGGTCTTGTTTTCTTCGGAGCCGTATCGTGCGATGGTTTCCATGTTGCCGGTGTCGGGTGCCGAGCAGTTGAACACCTCGCTGGACCACATGACGCGGCCCATAATTTCGGCCAAAGGTGCGTACTCCTGGTTGGTCAGGCCGGCGCCGTCATAACCCGACGCCTGTGCACTATCAACCGGCAGAAACAGGTTCCACAGGCCGGCAGCCTGGGCCTTGGGCTTGAGGTCTTCAATGGTTTTCAGTGGAGTCCAGCGCTTGCCGGCTGCCGTGTTCGCTGCAATTTCGGCGTGGTAGGCACCCTCGGCAGGGTAGATGTAGTCATCCATGAACTGCGAGAGGCGGGCCTGCAGTTCTTTTGTTTTCGGGGAGTAGTCAAAGTCCATGGGATCTCCAGTTGAGGTGTGCCAAAAAATAGGGAATAAGATTTTTATGCCTTAGCGCAGGCAAATTTCCAGGCCATCTGCGCCAGGGGTCTGGCGCCGGCGGCGGAACTGACCGCTTGGGCGCTGGAAGCCGTGCCCGCTTCGACGCGCTTGGCAATGCCTTGCAAAATCGCGGCGATGCGAAACATGTTGTAGGCCATGTAGAAATTCCAGTCAGCCTTGAGCTGTTCCGGTGTCACCAAGCCGGTGCGTTCGCAGTACATGCGGATGTATTCGTCCTGTCCCGGGATGCCAAGGTCTGCCAGATCCAGACCGGCAATGCCGCGGAACGAACCCGGTGGAATATTCCAGGCCATGCAGTGGTAGCTGAAGTCGGCCAGCGGATGGCCCAGCGTGGACAGCTCCCAGTCCAGCACCGCAATCACCTTGGCCTGCTCGGCATCGAACATCAGGTTGTCGAGTCGGTAGTCACCGTGCACGATGCTGACCATGCTGTCGTTGCGGGCCATGGCGGGAATGTTCTTGGGTAGCCATTCCATCAACTGGTCCATTTCGGGAATGGGCTGGGTGATGGAGGCGACGTACTGCTTGCTCCAGCGGCCAATCTGGCGCTCGAAGTAGTTGCCCGGTTTGCCGTAGTTCTGCAGTCCCCGTGCGGCGAAATCCACCTTGTGCAGCGCCGCGATGACGCGGTTCATCTCGTTGTAGATGGCCCCTCTTTGGGCCCGGTCCATGTCCGGGAGGGATTGGTCCCACAGCACCCGTCCCTGCATGAACTCCATCACATAGAAGGCGCGGCCAATGATGGACTCATCCTCGCACAGGCAATACATGTGCGGAACGGGTACATCGGTGTCCTGCAGGCCGTGCATGACGGCGTATTCGCGCTCGACTGCGTGTGCAGATGGCAGCAGCTTGGCAACTGGCCCTGGCTTGGCGCGCATCACATAGCTCTTGTTCGGTGTGATGAGCTTGTAGGTGGGGTTGGACTGCCCGCCCTTGAACATCTCCACGCTGAGTGGGCCTGCATATCCCGGAAGACATTTTTCCAGCCAGGCGCTCAGTACGTTCAAATCAAAGGCGTGTTGTTCGGAGACGGGGCGCGTACCAACGAAATGGTCGAATTGACTCATGGATGTAGGGTGGGTAGGTTGTGAAAGTTTTGGTTTTCAGTTGTCGGCGTCAATGATGTGCATCAGCGCATCGCGGTCGCGTATCACCAGCCCGCCCTGTTCGATGCGGATGGCGCCTTCGCGCTCCATGGACTTCAGTTCCTGGTTGACCCGCTGGCGCGAAGCGCCCAGCAACTGCGCCAGTTCCTCCTGAGCCAGCTGCAGTCCAATGCGCACCTCGGATGCTTCGCTGAGCGATGGCACGCCATAACTGCGCACCAGGTGCAGGAGTTGCTTGGCCAAGCGTGCGCGCAGGGGCAAGGTGTTGAGGTCTTCTACCAAGCCGTAGAGTTGTCGTATGCGCCGAGCGTGCAGCCTCAGCAGTGCCTCGTACAGCTCGAAGTGCAGCGCCAGTATCTTTTTGAAATCCGCCTTGGCGACGCACAGAATGGTCGTCTCGCCATGGGCGTAGGCATCGTGGGTGCGCCGATCCCCATCGAAGATCGACACATCCCCAAACCAGATCCCCGGCTCCACATAGGTCAGCGTGATCTGCTTGCCCGAGATCGAGGTTGAGCTCACGCGCACTGCGCCCTTGGCGCAGGCAATCCACTCTTCCGGCGGTTCCCCGCGGGCAGTGATCAGATCGCCGTCTTTGAAACGTTTGACGTAGGCGCATCGCAGGATGTCGTGTTTGAGCGAAGGGGACAGGGATGAAAACCAGCGACCGGTATTGATCGCTGAGCGTTCGTCAATGGTAAGGATAGGTTCGTCCATAGCTTGTCTTTTGAGTGACTGCATGTGTCAAATTTGACGACACCATTGTGACCTGCGGGGTGGTTGGGTGGGCGCGTATTTGTCGCCTGCGTGTCTGGTGTTGACGTTCACGGAAAGTGGTCTGGCGCGGATGGTGCATACGAATTTGCGGGGTGGCCGCATGCCGTTGCATGGGGGCGTAGCAACCCGGTTGCCCCGCGTTTTGGGTTGCTTATGCGAAAATCAACTTCGTACATGATCCTTCATAGAAAATATAAATTTGCGATTTTGGGAGTCGCGGCGTTATGCGCCGCTGTCAACAGTCCTGCTTTGACCGTGGGTCGAGCCCGTGGTGCGGTGTTGGTTGGCCAGTCTCTCAAGTTGACGGTGCCGATTCGCGCGGAACCGGAGGAGGACGCGTCTGCGCTGTGCTTTGAGGCGGATGTCTTCTATGGCGACACGCAACAGGATGCAAGCCGTGTGTCGGTCAGCAGCGATTTTTCCAAGGTGTCGCTGTCGGGCAATGTGTATGTCAGCGCCGATGCGCGTGTCGACGAACCGGTGGTTACGGTCTACCTGCGTTCGGGTTGCCAGCACAAAACCACGCGCCGCTATGTACTGCTGGCCGATGTGACCAGTGAAGTGGCTCGGCCAACGCCGGAAACCAAGGTGCCCCCCCGTTCGGTGGCCCCGGTTGCCTTACCCGTGCTGCCTCCTGCGGCGGCGGAACCGGATGTTGGATTGGCGCGGGCAAAGCCTGCGAAAAAGTTGGAGCCTGTTCGTTCAGAACGCCCAATTGCTGCGGTGACTGCGCCAGCACCGGTTTCAAAAGCCCTTGCTCCGCGTCGCGCGCACTTGAAGCTAGCCCCTCTGGATTTGACGGTTGATCGCGACCCGACGCTGAAGCTGAGCAACGAGATGCATGTCGGCGACGGCGAGGACCTGCAAAAACGTGCTGAAGCGGCTGCCATGTGGCGCGCACTCAACGCCAGCCCCCAGGATATTCTGAACGCCGACAGTCGCCGGCAGGCGATGGAGACCGATCTCAAGGGTCTGCAGGCGATCACGGCGAAGAACCGGCAGACTCTGCAGGAACTCACCGGTCGGCTGGACAAGGCCGAATCCGAGCGGTATTTCAACCCCTTGGTGTTTGGCCTTGTTGCCGTGCTGCTGGCTTGCAGTGCCGCAGTGGCCTTTGCATGGGTCCGTATGCGGCAGGCTGGCCAGTCGGCGGCTCCGTGGTGGCGCAATGATGGGGACTCCGTCGTCGCGCAGCAATGGACGGAGGATGCGTCTGCCGATCGGTCTGGAGAAACCCCGATGCCAGCCCGGTCCGCAGATGCACCCAATACCGTGCCATCTGAGTCCGGCACTGACAACAGCGCGGCGCCGCTCACGAATGTGGACATCGATATCCATCTGGATGAGCCTGGTCCGACACCGTCGCGTTTTGTGCCGGCCCCGATCACGAGCGCTTCCATCCCGTCCGCGCCGTTCAGCGCGGCATCGCGTGCGTCAGGCCATGCAGATTTCGCGCACAGCATGACCACCAGCTTGCGGGCACTGAACACGCAGGAAATGCTGGACGTACGCCAGCAGGCGGAGTTCTTCATGACCCTGGGGCAGCACGAAGAGGGCATTGGAATGCTGAAGGACAGCATCGAACGCAGCGCAGATTCCAATCCCCTGGTGTACCTGGACCTGTTGAAAGTGCTCCACACCCTGGGTCGCAAAATCGAGTACGACCAGTACCGGGCGGACTTCAATGCGCTGTTTTCAGGCCGTGTTCCGCCATATGCCGAATTCAACCAAACCCGGGAAGGGCTGGAAGCCTATCCCGATGTCTGTCAGTCGATCTGTGGGCAGTGGCCCTCCCAGGAGGCAGTGGACTACTTGGAGGCGTGCATGGTCCGCACAGGTGGCGAAGACCCGAAGCAGGGATTCGAGCTGGAAGCCTTTCGGGATCTGTTGATGCTGCACAGCATCGCACAGCGCATGGCATCGGATTCGGATACTGGTCTGCAACCCTTTAGTGCGGCCCGTGGAATGGCCCCTGAGGTCCCGCCCAGCCTGTCGATGGGTGGTTCCGATTGGCAGGACGGCAAGACGCAGCCCATCGCTCCGGGCACGCAGGCTGCCGAATCGCTCTCTGTTGACCTGGACCTGTCGCAGCCTCCACCGGGCAACCTGATTGATTTCGACGCGGCCGATCTGGCGCCATTCAAGCCCCCGGCACGCAAGCCCGAATGAGGGCTTAGCGCCGGACCTGCAGGGCGCCGGGGTTGACGATATTGGTTGGCGTGCCCTTGATGAAATTGGTCACGTTGTCAAATGCCGCTCCAAAGAGCTGTTCGTAGTTGTTCTGTTCCACGTAGCCAATGTGCGGTGTGCAGATGCAGTTTTCCAGGCGCAGCAGCGCGTGACCCTGCAAAATGGGCTCGGTTTCGAACACATCCACCGCAGCCATGCCGGGGCGTCCCCGGTTGAGGGCGCTGATCAGGGTATTGGTTTCAATCAGTTCGGCACGCGAGGTGTTGACCAGCAGGGACGTGGGCTTCATGCGCGCCAAATCTGCCTGGTCGATCATGTGGTGCGTGGTGTCACTGAGTCGCAGGTGCAGCGACACCACGTCGCTTTGTTCGAAGAAGCTCTCGCGACTGCTTGCGGTGGCATAGCCGTCCTGGCGGGCCTGCTCCAGGGAGGTCTCACTGCCCCAAATGACGACATGCATCCCAAAGGCCCGGCCATAGCCGGCCACCATGCGTCCGATTTTTCCGTAGCCCCAAATGCCGAGAAATTTGCCGTTCAATTCGCTGCCAATGCCAAAGTTGGGCGGCATGGAGCCGGCCTTCAGACCACTTTGCTGCCAGGCACCGTGTTTCAGGTTGCCGATGTACTGCGGCAACCGGCGCATGGCAGCCAGGATCAGGGCCCAGGTCAGTTCCGCTGGTGCCACGCCGGAGCCCAGGCCTTCCGCTACGGCGATGCCGCGCTCGGTGCAGGCCTGCACGTCCAGGTGTTGCCCCACGCGTCCGGTCTGCGAAATCATTTTCAGTTTGGGCAGTTTCTCGATCAATTGGCGGTTGATGTGGGTCCGTTCGCGGATCAGGACGATCACATCGGCGTCCTTGAGGCGCACTGCGAGCTGCCCCAGGCCCTTGACGGTGTTGGTGTACACCTTGGCCTCGTAGCTTTCCAACTTGGCCGCGCATTCCAGCTTGCGCACTGCATCTTGATAGTCATCCAAAATCACAATATTCATGGATGCAATTGTGCCTTGTCGGACCTGCTGATTTGCTTTGGCAGGTCGATTCCGTTGGGGCCACCCGCCCCAACGCACCAAGCTTGCTCAGGACAAGGCTGCTTCGCGGGCTGCCAGGCGATCAAGTTCGGCGCACACGTCGGCCATGCGGCCGGATATAACCATGCGACCGCTGCTGGCCCGGGCCTGGCCGGCTTCCACCACGCGGACCACCCGCAGCGGCATTGATGCAGTGCCATTTAGGGCTGTAGCCCTCGTGGATGCTGCGCAAGATGCTACTGATTTAGGAGCAATATGGTGCTCCCCCTGTTTGGGTATGGAGGCAATCCGGCGAGCCGATGCACGATGGGCTACCCACCGGCGCGCCAGGCTGTAGAGTGGTCCGAAAACGCCGGATTGGGCAATGAGAGCGATGTTCATAGCGGTGGTGCTTCCGTGGGGGATTACATGAGCATGGTGTTGCGGATCAGGCCGACCGCCAGTCCTTCGATTTCAAACGGCTCACCGGGCTCGACCACGATGGTCTGGTAGTCCGGGTTTTCGGGGTGCAGCTCGATGAGGTTCTTGTTGCGGCGGAAGCGCTTGACGGTGACCTCATCGCCCAGGCGGGCGACGATGATCTGGCCATTTTTGGCGTCCTTGGTGGCTTGCACGGCCAGCAGGTCACCGTCCATGATGCCGGCATCGCGCATGGACATGCCGCGCACCTTCAGCAGGTAATCGGGCTGGCGCTGGAACAGGCTGTTTTCAACGTAATAGGTCTGGTCCACATGTTCCTGCGCGAGAATGGGAGAGCCGGCAGCCACCCGGCCAATAAGCGGCAACGCCAATTGGGTCAGACCCGGCAGCGGCAGCGAGAATTGCTTGAAACGGGATTCGTGGATGGAGCGCAGCGTGTCACTTTTGAGGCGGATGCCACGGGAGGTGCCACTGACCAGTTCGATGACGCCCTTGCGCGCCAGGGCTTGCAGGTGCTCTTCGGCAGCATTGGCGGACTTGAAACCGAGCTCGTTGGCAATTTCGGCACGGGTGGGCGGAGCCCCGGTGCGCGCGATGGCGCTTTGGATCAGATCCAGTATCTGTTGTTGCCGTGCGGTGAGTTTAGGACTTTCAAGCATGCTGACTCCTTGGTTCTGGGCCGGTTGGCTGTTGGTCTATACACACTGTTTCGGCATCCAGTAGCTGTATTTTTAACCAGTTTTATTGTGTTTGCAAGTGGAAAGTAGAAATATGTTGAAAAAAGTGGCATTCCTGGGGACCGGCGGCACGATTGCAGGCACCGCTGCCAGCGCGTCCGACAACGTAGGCTACCGGGCGGCGCAGGTGGGTGTGGCGCAGTTGCTGGATGCCATAGCGCCACTGCGAGCCGCCCTGGGTGGGTGGGAGCCGGTGTTTGAGCAGGTGGCACAGGTGGACAGCAAGGACATGGGCTGGGCGCAGTGGTCGGCGCTTGCGCAGCGGGTGCAGCACCATTTGGGCCAGCCGGATGTAGCCGCGGTCGTGATCACCCATGGCACCGATACGCTGGAGGAAACGGCCTATTTCCTGTCCCGGGTGGTTCCACCGGAGCTGTTGGACAAGCCGGTGGTGCTGACCTGTGCCATGCGTCCGGCGTCCTCGCTGGTGCCAGATGGTCCGCAGAATGTTCTGGATGCGGTAGCGGTTGCCCAATCCGCACAGGCCCGCGGGGTGCTGGCCGTCTGCGCTGGCACGGTCCATTGCGCACGGGATGTGCAAAAGGTTCACACCTATCGGCTCGCCGCCTTCGATTCTGGAGATGCCGGTCCCCTGGGTTATGTGGAGGAGGGCGCGGTGCGCTGGCTGCATGCCTCTCCCCCAATCAACACTACCGATGCGCGAATCGATCTTCAGCGTTGGTCGCAACCCGATTGGCCGCGTGTTGAAATTGTCATGAACTATGTTGGCGCCAGCGGTTCCAGTGTGCGAGCCTTGTGCGCTGAGCCTTCGGACGGTGCGAAACCGGTGCGTGGCATCGTGGTGGCGGGCACAGGCAACGGCACCATTCATCAGGATCTGGAGCGCGGCCTGCTGGAGGCTCAGGCCCAGGGTGTGCGCATTGTGCGCGCCACCCGCTGTGCGCAGGGCGTCGTTGTGCCAGGCGCGGCCACGGACGGATTGGCACACTCACAAGGGTTGTCCCCAGTCAAGGCCCGCATCGCGCTGATGCTGGGGCTGATGGCTGAATCACAGTAAACCACTGCGCAATAAAAAAGGCCGCATGAGCGGCCTTCGGGGATGACAGGCTGGGGCGCTGATTAGCCGCCCAGTGCCTCAAACGCCCGGCTCTTGATCACCTCCACATCGCCCGTGCCGCTGATGGCGCGGTACTGGGGCGCAGCTTGCGGCTCGGCCTTGGCCCAGTTGCTGTAGTAGTCCACCAGGGGGCGGGTCTGGGCGCTGTAGACATCCAGGCGTTTCTTGACCGTTTCTTCCTGGTCGTCGGGGCGTTGCACCAGTGGTTCACCGGTCACATCGTCCTTGCCTTCCACCTTGGGTGGGTTGAATTTGACGTGGTAGGTGCGGCCCGACGCAGGGTGCGAGCGGCGGCCACTCATGCGTTCGATGATGGCGTCAAACGGCACGTCAATTTCGAGCACATAGTCCAGCTTCACGCCGGCGGCCTTCATGGCGTCGGCCTGGGGAATGGTGCGGGGGAAGCCGTCGAACAGGAAGCCCTTGGCGCAGTCGGGCTGCGTGATGCGTTCCTTGACGAGATTGATGATCAGATCGTCACTGACCAGGCCACCGGATTTCATGATGGCATCGGCCTGCTGGCCCAGAGGCGTGCCGGCCTTGACGGCTGCACGCAGCATGTCACCGGTGGAAATCTGCGGAATGCCGTATTTTTGGCAGATGAACGTGGCTTGTGTGCCTTTGCCCGCGCCAGGTGCGCCCAACAAAATCAGTCTCATGGATACCCTCGGATAGAACTAGAACCCTCAGCGCGACAATCGGCGCCGCTGGGACGCCTCACGATACGCGATTACTACCCGAGAATAGCATGGAGCAACCGCCGGCTAACTTACAGATGGGGCGCCACTGGCAAGAAATAGCGCCCGTACGCGCTCCAAGTCTTCTGGGGTGTCCACTCCGGGACCGGGCGCATGGTCTGTCACATGGACCGCGATCCGGTGGCCGTGCCACATGGCACGCAATTGCTCCAGTGCTTCGGTGATCTCCATCGGGGCCTGGGCCAGCAGGGGGAACTGGCGCAGGAAGCCGACGCGGTAGGAATAGATGCCGATGTGGCGCAGCGGCGCCGGCTGCGGCAGGGCGTGCAGGCCCTGCGCAAAGCCGTCACGCCACCAGGCAATGGGTGCGCGGCTGAAGTACAGGGCCAGGCCCCGGGCGTCGTGCACCACCTTGACCACATTCGGGTTGGCAAAGTCCTGGACGTTGTCAATGGCGTGCGCCGCGGTGCCCATGCTGGCGTCCGGGTGCGTGCGCAGCGTATCCGCCACGGCCTGGACCAGCGCGGGGTCAATCAGGGGTTCATCACCCTGCACATTGACCACAATGGCGTCGTCAGCCAGGCCCAGCAATTGGCAGGCTTCGGCCAGACGGTCACTGCCGGATAGGTGGTCTTCGCGGGTCAGCACGGCCTCAATGCCGTGCTGCTGGCAGGCGGCCAGAATGGCAGGGCTGTCTGCCGCAACCACGATGCGTGTGGAGGGCGGAACGCCCGAGCGCACACGCTGGGCCACGCGCACCACCATGGGCACGCCGCCAATGTCGGCCAGGGGTTTGTTGGGCAGGCGGCTGGAGGCCAGACGTGCCGGGATCAGGACCGTGTAGTCCATGGGCGCACTACAGGCCGAGTTCGGCGTCGGTCAGGGGGCGGGCTTCGTTTTCCAGCAGCACCGGAATACCGTCACGCACGGGATAGGCCAGGCGTGCGGAGCGGGAAATCAGTTCCTGCTTTTCGCGGTCGTATTCCAGGGGGCCCTTGGTCACAGGGCAAACGATGAGTTCAAGAAGTCTGGTGTCCATGCCCAGATGATAGCCGTGCCGTCAGCCCCAGTGAGAGGGCGTCATCCATTGCCGCGAAAAAAGCGGGCTCGGGGGCAAACACCAGCGGGATAGCCAGCGCGTCAGGCACAACCTGCCACAGCTTGGCGGCATCCTTTTCGGTACAAATCAGGGTGTAGCCCTCGTGGATACTGCGTGATAAGCTATCAAAATCATAGTGATCTGGCAGCGCATGCGTCTGCGCCAGTGGCAACGGGAGGGCGCGCAGCATGCTGAAAAAGGACTCCGGCCGGGCAATGCCAGCCAGTGCCAGCAGGGGTTTTTGGCCCGGAGCACGCAGGGCATCCAGCGGGACGCGTGTGCCATCGCGGCGCACCGCATAGGGCGCCAGGCTGCGCCGTGCGGTATGGCCGGCGAAGGCGCTCTGGTTGCCAGTGTGGAGCACCAGCAGTCGGTCATCTCGTTGCCCCGCTTGGCTGAGCGCCCGTCGTGGCCAGGGCTCGCGCAGGGGCCCGGCGGGCAGCAACCAGCCATTGCCAATGCCGCGGTCGTCAAAGACGCAGACTTCCAGATCCCGGTACAGCGCGTAGTGCTGCAGTCCATCGTCGCAGATCAGCACCTGGGTTTGGGGATGGCGCGCCAGCAACGCGGTCGCTGCGGCGTGGCGGGTGTCGCCCACCCAGACCGGCGCATGCGTGGCGCGGTGGATCAGCAGGGGCTCGTCGCCGACGGCCTGGGGGCGCGAATCCGCCAGAACCTCGACGCTGCCCGAGGTGGTGCGGCCATAGCCGCGTGAGATGACGCCGACCTGCAAGCCGCTCTCCAGCAGATGCCCAACCAGTGCAATGACTGTGGGCGTTTTGCCCGCGCCGCCAGCGATCACATTGCCCACGACGATGATCAACGTCGGTGCGTGGTGGATTTTCAGGATGCCTTGGGCGTAGAGCTGGCGGCGTATTGCGGCCAGAGCGCGGTACAGCAGGGAGATGGGCCACAGCAGGCAGGCTGCCAGCCCATGACCAGTCCAGGCGTGCAGCAGGGCCTGGTGCAGCCCTTGCCGCAACATACCGGGTGTCTCGCTACTGGCCACCCGCCTGCGCCGACGATTGCGTGGCGAAGGTGATCTGGTTCAGGCCCGAGCGCCGGGCCGCTTCCATCACCGTGACGACCGACTGGTGTTTGGCACTGGCATCGGCACTGATGATGACTACCGTGTCCTTGCCGGCCTTGGCGCCTTCCGTCATGGCCAGGGCGACGCTTTCCAGGCTGCGTCCTGCCACGGGCGAGCGGTTCACGCTGTAGGCACCATCGGCGCTGATGGCAACGATAAGCTCCTTGGCGTAGTCGCGCTGGGCATCGGTGTCGGCAACCGGCAGCTTGAGCTGCATTTCCGTGAACTTGCTGTAGGTGGTGGACAGCATCAGGAAGATCAGGACCACCAGCAGGACGTCAATGAACGGGATCAGGTTGATCTCGGGCTCGTCCGTTTTGCGGGGGCGAAAATTCATGGCCGACCTACTTGCGGAACACTTTGAGGTGGCGGGCCAGATGCTCGGCTGACAGTTCCAGCGTCAGCAGGTAGGCATCCACCTGCCCACGGAAGTAGCGCCAGAAGATCAGCGAGGGAATGGCCACGATCAGGCCAAAGGCCGTGTTGTACAGCGCAATCGAGATGCCGTGGGCTAATTGCGCTGGATTACCACCCGTGGCGCCACCCGGAGCCTGTGAGCCGAAGATTTCAATCATGCCGACCACGGTGCCGAACAGCCCCATGAGCGGGGCCGCCGAGGCAATTGTGCCCAATGCGCTCAGGCGTTGCTCCAGGCGGTGGGCGACGATGCGGCCGGTGCTTTCCATCGTGGCGCGCAGGTCATCCTCGGTGCAGCGGGGGTCGGCGTTGATGGCTCGCAGCCCGCTGGCCAGTACTTCGCCCAGGGCCGAGTTCTGCTCCAGTTGGGTCACCACGTCCGGGCCGGGTATGGCGGTGCGCGTCACGCTCAGAACTTCGTCGAGCAGCCGTGGCGGTGCCACTTTGGCGGTCTTGAGGCTGATAAATCGGTCAATGACAATGGCCAATGCCAGGACGGAGCATGCAATAAGGGGCCAGATTGGCCAGCCAGCGGCTTGTATGATGGAAAACAAAGAGGTCACTCCGTACGGATGAAATGCATCGCGATTATGGCGCAGGTGCATGAACTGTCCGCCCACAGAACTTGTGGATAAGTTTGTGCAGAACTGGTCTGTGTGTGGGTGCAAGGCCGCACCCACGCGGGGTTTTGACAGATTGATGACAAATGCAGCACTAGAAAATTTAATGGAATCAACCACTTATAACGAGAAATCGGGTTATGCGCCACGTGTCTGGCAGGTCGGCGCGCTGTGCCGCGCCATTGCCGATGCATTGGATGCACGCTTCAACCCCGTGACCGTGGGGGGTGAGATCAGCGGCTTTACCCGTGCTGCCAGCGGTCACTGCTACTTCTCGCTGAAGGACGAGTCCGGTCAGATGCGCTGTGCCATGTTCCGCCGTGCGGCCAGTTTGCTGGATTTCAGCCCGCGCGATGGTGACCGGGTCGAGGTGCGCGGCCGCCTGGGTGTGTATGAGCAACGTGGTGAGCTGCAACTGGTGGTGGAGAGCATGCGCCCCGCCGGGCAGGGCACGCTGTTCGAGCAATTCCTTAAGCTTAAGGCGAAGCTGGAACTGGAGGGGCTGTTTGATGGCGCCCGCAAGCGTCCGCTGCCGATCATGCCGCGCGGCATTGGAGTGGTCACATCCTTGGGTGCCGCTGCACTGCATGATGTGGTCATTGCCCTGCAACGGCGGGTTCCGCACATCCCGGTTGTCGTTGCGCCGGCCTCGGTGCAGGGGGAGGGCGCGCCACGGGAGTTGATGCAAGCGCTAAACAGCCTGTACGCCCTGCACGACACCCCTGGCGCAGCCCATGCATTCCAGCTGGACCTGATCCTGCTGGTGCGCGGTGGTGGCGCCATGGAAGATCTGTGGGCCTTCAACGATGAGCAACTGGCCCGCACCATTGCCCGCAGCCCGGTCCCTGTGGTTTGCGGCGTCGGGCACGAGACCGATTTCACGATTGCCGACTTTGTGGCCGATGTGCGTGCCCCCACCCCAACCGCAGCGGCGGAATTGGCTGCGCATCCCACTGACGCATGGCTGGCAACTGCGCAAAGTATCGAATCCCGTCTGCAGGATGCCGTGCTGCGCCATGTGGATCGCCAGTCGCAGCGTCTGGATTTGGCAGCCTCACGCCTGGGGCGACCGTCGTCGCTTGCGCATCGCCAGCACATGCTGCTGGCGTCCGTGCAACAGCGCTTGCAGCACAGCGTGCATTTGTCGCTGCAGTCGCGCCGTATGGCTCTGGACCGCACGGGGCGGGACGTGCTGCCGACGTTGCAGCGTGCCATGCAGCGATCTTCAGACCGCCATCGCAGGGCCGAAGTACGCTTGGGGCTGCTGGACCCCACATTGGTGCTCAAGCGGGGATATGCCTGGCTGACGCTGGATAACGGCCACACCCTGACCAGCGTCACACAGGCCCGTGCGGGTCAGTTGGTGCGGGCAACCCTTACGGACGGCGCGGTTGACTTGACCGTCGCCAGCTAAAAAATCAATTCATTCCTACAATCGGCTTCATTTGCAAACCAAACGAGAGGATTCCATGGAACATACCCTGCCCGCATTGCCCTACGCGATCGATGCTCTGGCACCCGCCTACTCCAAAGAGACGTTGGAGTTTCACCATGGCAAGCACCACAACGCCTATGTGGTCAACCTGAACAACCTGCAGAAGGGCACCGAGTTTGAGAACCTTTCGCTCGAAGAAATCGTTAAGAAGTCCAGCGGCGGCATTTACAACAACTCGGCCCAGATCTGGAACCACACCTTCTTCTGGAACTGCATGAAGCCAGCTGGCGGCGGTGAGCCCTCTGGCGCATTGGCCACTGCCATCAATGCCAAGTGGGGCAGCTACGCGGCCTTTAAGGAAGCCTTTGTCAAGTCCGCCGTGGGCAATTTTGGCTCTGGTTGGACCTGGCTGGTGAAGAAGCCAGACGGCTCCGTGGACATCGTGAACATGGGCGCCGCCGGTACACCGCTGACCACCGCCGACAAGGCGCTGCTGACCGTGGACGTGTGGGAGCATGCCTACTACATCGACTACCGCAATCTGCGTCCGAAGTTCCTTGAGGTGTTCCTGAACAGCCTCGTGAACTGGGACTTCGCCGAAGCCAACTTCGCCTGAGCTTCGCCGCCACTGAAAAAAGGCCGGTCAGCGACCGGCCTTTTTCACGTCACGCATTAAGCACGTTGAAGACGATCTCGCACCGGCCTGGGCCTGGTGCGAGCGCTGGAGCGCAAGGGCTGGCAGGTCGATCTGCTGGCCATGGCCTTGACGGCCGTGGCGCAGGGCGCGTTGATCTTCATCCTGCTGGCCGAGTCGCGTCCCGACTGTCCGGGCCGGCCGACCCTCATGGCTTGAACGGTGCGCCGCCTAGCTTGGCGCCGGCCTTGATGCCGCGCTTGTCGAACCAGCGCGAGTTCATCTCAAGCACAAAGCGCACCGGCTTGGTCGAGCAGTGCGAATCCAGTGTCTGCGGTTTCATCTCGTCGATGTTGACGATGGTGCCGTCATCGGCGACGAAGGCGATCGCCAGCGGAAGCAAGGTGTTCTTCATCCAGAAGCACTGCTGGCCGGCCTGCTCGAACACGAACAGCATGCCCTGGCTGGCGCCCATGCTGGCGCGATGCATCAGGCCGATGGCGCGTTCGTCGGGCGACTGGGCGACCTCGGCGCTGATCTTGTGCATGCCCAGGCTGAGTGTCACCGCCTGCAGCTTCTGCGGGCCATCCTGGGCCATCGCCGGGCCAGCAAGCCCAAGCAGGGCACCCAGCAGCAGCGCGCCGAGCGAAGTCGGGAACCGTGGACGAAAGGGCGATCGGGAGAGGGGCTTGATATAGATCATGTGAAACAGTGGTAGTCGCCCGTAGATTATGGGCGCTGCCTGCTTGCACTGATTCGCGCACCGATGTCCTCCTTCTCCTATCCCACCGTCTTGCCCGTCTTGTCGGAGGATGGGTGCGCGTTTGGCGCACCGCCCGTCGGCGATGCCGGCGCAGGTCTGGGCAGTTTGGCCGACTGCTCACAGTGGCAGACCGGCGCCGATGGTCAGCGGGCGGTGCTCTCCCAATTGGTGCTCAGCGGCCTGCACTGCGCCGCCTGCGCCGGCATCATCGAGTCGGCCCTGGAGCGGCAGCCGGGCGTGCTGGGCGCCCAGGTCAATGCCGCCAGCCAGCGGCTGTCCCTGCAATGGAACCCCGCGCAGACCGATGCGCGGGCGCTGCTGAGGGCGATAGGCAAGGCGGGCTACGGCGCTGCACCCGATGTGGCCGCACCGGCCCTGGCGTTGCGCAAGGCCGAGCATCGCGCGGCACTGTGGCGCCTGTTCGTGGCCTGGTTCCTGATGATGCAGGTGATGATGCTGGCCGCGCCCGCCTACTTCGCCGAGGCGGGCGACATGGCCCCGGACCTGCAGCTGCTGATGCAATGGGGCAGCTGGGTGCTGACCTTGCCAGTGATGCTGTTCGCCGCCGGCCCCTTTTTCCAGTCCGCCTGGCGTCAGCTGCGTCAGCGCAGCCTGGGCATGGACGTGCCGGTATCACTGGGCCTGGCGGTGAGCTTTGCCGCCAGCACCGGGGCCAGTTTTGACCCGGGCGGCGTGTTCGGGCACGAGGTGTACTTCGACTCGCTGACGATGTTCGTTGCCTTCCTGCTCACCGGCCGCTATCTCGAGCTGCGCGCGCGCCATCGCGTCGCGGCGTCGCTGGAAATGGCCCTGTCCCAGCTGCCCGAGCTGGCCGAGCGGCTCAATGCCGATGGCACGCTGAGCCGGGTGCGCGTCAACGAGCTGGTCGTCGGCGAACGCGTGCGCGTCTTTGCCGGTCAGGGCTTTCCGGCTGACGGTCAGGTGTTGGAGGGCGACACCGAGGCAGACGAGGCGCTGCTGACCGGCGAGTCAAG
>JBBQLM010000006.1:0-156553 GCA_038327925.1 Burkholderiales bacterium
CCGACTACGCCAACGCGATCAGCCTGGAATACGGCCACTGGCTGGGCGACGCCTTTGCCTCGGGCGGCAGCGTCGGCTACGACCACAAGGCCATGGGCATCACCGCTCGCGGGGCCTGGGAAAGCGTCAAGCGCCACTTCCGCGAACTGGGTCTGGACACCGATCGCCACGACTTCACCGTGGTCGGCATCGGCGACATGTCGGGCGACGTGTTTGGCAACGGCATGCTGCGGTCGCGCCACATCCGCCTGCTGGCCGCGTTCGACCACCGGCACATCTTCATCGACCCGCAGCCGCAGGCCGATGCGCCGTTTGCCGAGCGCCAGCGCCTGTTCGAATTGCCGCGCTCGTCCTGGGCCGATTACGACACCAGCCTGCTCTCCGAAGGCGGCGGTGTCTGGGCGCGTTCGGAGAAATCGATTGCGATCTCGCCCCAGGCCCGTTCCGCGCTGGGCATCGCCGCCGATCGGCTGGCGCCCACCGAGCTGATCTCGGCGATCCTCAAGGCGCCGGTGGATCTGTTGTACAACGGCGGCATCGGCACCTATGTCAAGGCCAGCTTCGAGACCCATGCCCAGGTCGGAGACAAGGCCAGCGATGCCTTCCGGGTGAACGGCAGCGAGCTGCGTTGCAAGGTGGTGGCCGAAGGCGGCAACCTGGGTTGCACGCAAAACGGCCGCATCGAATACGCGCAAAAGGGTGGTCTGATCTACACCGACGCCATCGACAATTCGGCCGGCGTGGACTGCTCCGACCACGAAGTCAACATCAAGATCCTGCTGGGCAGCGTGGTGGAAGCCGGTGACCTGACCTTGAAGCAGCGCAACGACCTGCTGGCCTCCATGACCGACGAGGTCGGCCACCTGGTGCTGCAGGACAACTACTACCAAACCCAGGCGCTGGACATTGCCACCCACCGCCCGCTGTATGTGCTGGACGGCCAGCAGCGCCTGATGCAATGGCTGGAAGGCAGCAACCGCCTGAACCGTGCCATCGAGTTCCTGCCAAACGACGACGAAATCGCCAAGCGCCGCGCCCGCAAGCTGGGCCTAACCACTCCCGAGAACGCCGTGGTGTTGGCCTACGCCAAGATGGCCGTGTTTGACGAACTGGTAGCCAGCAACCTGCCGGACGATCCGTTCTTCAACCGCGCGCTGAAGGCCTATTTCCCCCAGGTGCTGACCGAAAAGTTTGGCCCGGCGATTGCGGCCCACCCCTTGAAGCGCGAAATCATCGCCACCTTCATCACCAACACGGTGCTGAACCGCACCGGAGCCACCTTCGTCAACTTCATTTCGGCAGAGTCCGGTGCGGCCACCGCCGATGTGATCCGCGCCTTCACGCTGGCACGGGAAATCTTTGACCTGGAGCCGCTGTGGGACCAGATCGATGCGCTGGACTACAAGGTAGACGCCAAGCTGCAGCTGGACCTGCTCTCCAAGCTGATTGCAATTGCGCAACGCGCCTCACGCTGGATGCTGCGCATCCGCGCCCAAGGCACGGACCTGCCCACGCTGATCCAGCGCTACCAGCCAGCGGCCCGCGAAATGCGCGCCAACCTGTCCAACTGGCTGCCCGCTACCGCGCAAACCAGTTGGCAGCAGGCCACGGATGCATTGGTCGCTGCCGGGGTGGAATCCGAATTAGCCCAGAACCTGACGGCGCTGGAATTCATCTTCCCGGCGCTGGACCTGGTGGATGTAGCGCAAGGTGCTGACACTAATCTGGAGCAGGCAGCACGCGCGTACTTTCAGATTGATGCCGAGCTGGGCCTCAGCGAATGGCGCGCGCAGATCAACCGCCTGCCCACCGACACCCTGTGGCAGACGCAGGCCCGTGGCAGCGCACGCGACGATGTGTACTCCATCGCCCGCCAGATCACGCAGGGCCAGCTGTCGCGCAATGGCGAAGTGGAATCCTGGCGCACCCAGCACGGCCAGTCCATTGGCCGTCTGCAGCGGCTGCTGAGCACCATCAGCACGCAGGCCGCGGATCTGGCGCCGGTGTCGGTCGCGCTGCGCGAACTGCGCCACTTGGCGTAGGCCTGACAATGGAGGCTTTGCTGACCGTTCCTAGCCATGCAAGCCTCCCAGATTGAGACCTTTTTCGCCACCCTGCGCGCCGCCAACCCGGCGCCGGTCACGGAGCTGGAATACACCAGTGTGTTCGAGCTGCTGACCGCCGTGCTGCTGAGCGCGCAGGCCACGGATGTAGGAGTCAACAAGGCCACGCGCAAGCTGTTTGTGGTGGCCAACACGCCACAAGCCATGCTGGACCTGGGTCTGGACGGCCTGGAGTCGCACATCAAGACCATTGGCCTGTACCACAGCAAGGCCAAACATCTGCTGCTGACCTGCCGCATGCTGGTCGATCTGCATGGCGGCCAGGTGCCGCGCACGCGGGAAGCCTTGGAGGCCCTGCCCGGCGTGGGCCGCAAGACGGCCAATGTGGTGCTGAACGTGGCCTTTGGCGAGCCGACCATGGCGGTGGACACGCACATCTTCCGCGTTTCCAACCGCACGGGCCTGGCACCCGGCAAGACGCCGCTGGACGTAGAGCGGCAACTGCTCCAGCGTATTCCACCGGATTACCTGGTCGATGCCCACCACTGGCTGATCCTGCATGGCCGCTACGTCTGCCAGGCGCGCAAACCCCAGTGCTGGCAGTGCGCCGTCAGCGCCTGTTGCGACTTTGCCGACAAGACGCCCGCACCGTGAGCCAATCCATCCGTTACACCCTGTTGTCGCTGCGGGACCTGCTGGTCTCGGTCGGCCCCTTTCTCTTTCTGGCCGTCGGGCTGCTGGTTCTGGCCTACTGGTGGCTGAACCCCAATCCACCCAAGCACGTGACGCTGGCCACCGGCCCGGCACAAAGCGCCTATGCCACCTTCGGCCAGAGCTATGCCAAGGCGCTGGCCAAGGACGGCATCACGGTTGAGCTGGTGGCCACCGAGGGCTCTGCCGACAACCTGCGCCTGCTGCGCGAAGGCAAGGTCGATCTGGGCTTTGTGCGGGGTGGCACGGCCGAAGCGGCCGAGCTGGACGATGCAGAACTCGAATCCCTGGGCAGCCTGTTCCTGGAGCCGGTCTGGCTGTTCTACCGCGAGGCGGCGGCACCCGCCAGCACGACCCCTCCACGAACACTGGACTCGCTGCCCCAGCTGCAGGGCCTGCGCGTGAACGTGGGTACGCCGGGCAGCGGCATTCCCAACCTGATGGACAAACTGCTGGAGAGCAACCGCATCGCCCCCAAGGCGCTGAAACTGTCGCAACTGGAACAGACTCCGGCCACGGTGGCGCTGCTGGCCGGCAAGCTGGATGCGATCGTGTTCGCCTCGGCACCCGAATCCAACCTGGTGCAGATGCTGCTGCAAACACCCGGCATCAAGCTGATGGACTTTGCCCAGAGTGAGGCCTATTCGCGCAGATTTTCCTTCCTGAGCCCGGCCGTATTGCCACGTGGCGTGGTGGACCTGGCGGCGAACATTCCGCCGCGCAACGTGCGTCTGGTGGCGCCCACCACCACCCTGCTGTCCCGCGCCGACACGCACCCGGCCCTGCTGCAACTGTTTGCGCTGGCAGGCAACAGCATCCATGGCAGCGCCGGCTGGTTCAAGCACACGCGGGAGTTCCCCAACATCCGCAACAACGAGCTGCCGCTAGCCCAGGAGGCCGAGCGCAGCATCCAGAGCGGCACACCGCTGATGCAGCGCTACCTTCCGTTCTGGGTGGCCAATCTGGTGGAACGCATGTGGCTGGCCATGGGCATCATCCTGGCGGTGCTGCTACCGCTGTCGCGCGTGGTGCCACCGCTGTATGCCTTTCGGGTGCGCTCGCGCATCTTCCGCTGGTATGCGCAACTGCGCGACCTGGAGGCCCGGGCCGAGGACGCGGGCGACACCGCCCCGTTGCTCATTGAGCTCAACGAGCTGGACCGCCTAGCCGAAAAAATCAGCGTGCCACTGTCCTACACGGACGAGCTCTACGCGCTGCGCAACAACATCCAGCTGGTGCGCAAGAAGCTGCAGCGGAACACCGTGCGCTGAGGATCCGCCCCAACGGCTGGTCCTTCCAGTAGACTGCGCGCTTGTTAATTTTTCTTTACTGAGGGGGTCTCGTCATGGATCTGATCGAACGCGCACGGGCCATGCTCATCAACCCTGGCCCGACCTGGGTCACGGTGGAGCAGGAAACAACCGACTGGCAAAAACTCTATGTGCCCTACATGACCACGCTGGCGCTGATACCCGCCGTTGCCAGCTTCATCGGCTGGAGCGTGTTGGGCTTTGGCAGTTTCGGCGTCTTTGTGCGCCTGCCAATCCTCAGCGGCCTGAGCCTGATGGTCAGCCAATACGTCATGACCCTGGTCATGGTCTTTGCCTGGGGCTGGCTGATCAGCATGCTGGCGCCCAGCTTTGGTGGCCAGACCAACTTGCTCAATGGCCTGAAACTCACGGTCTATGCCAGCACCCCCGCCATGCTGGCAGGCGTGTTCGGCGCCATGCCAGGCCTGAGCTTTCTGGCCCTGGTGGGTGGTGTGTATGCGCTGTACCTGGTGTACCTGGGCCTGCCAGTGCTGATGAAGTGCCCACAGGAAAAATCTATCTCCTACCTGGCCGTGGCGGCGATTGCCGGCATCGTCGGCAGCCTGGTCATCAGCATGCTGAGTTCCTTCTTCATGCCCGCCCACATGCTTGGCATGCCCGGCGCGCAGGCCACGCCCGACATCCAGATCAGCACGCCCAAGGGCGATGTTCAGGTATCGACCACTCCTGGCACGCCAGATACCACGGTCACGGTCAAGTCGCCGGATGGTGAAGTCAAGATCGTGGCGGAGAGCCTGCAGGACATGGCCAAGCGCCTGGAGGCACTGGCCGCCGAACAGGAAAAGGCCGCCAAGAAGTGATCAGTATCCGGCTGCACGCACCTGCGACATGAATCCGCTCAGCGGCCCCATGTCCTGGATCGTGCCATCGGACCCCATGTAATAGGCGTTGCCATTGCGGGTGCCCACATAGTTGCGGGTCCAGAGGTAATAGCGGTAGTAGTAGCCGTCGTAGGTACCCGACGAAACAATGCCGTTGTTCAGCTCGCGCGTATAGACCGATTCGGCCCAGTTCATGGCCCGGTTGGACTCTGCGGTGCTGGCCGCGCCATACAGTGCGGCGCAGGCATTGGCATCGTCACCCCGCAGAATGCCCATGTAGCCGACATCGTGGTACGGGTTGGCAAACATCACGGAGGCCGACACATCTGAGTGGCCCACGCCCAGGACGTGCCCCAGCTCGTGGGTCATGATCCCTTCCACATCGGAAATGCTCCATGACTGGGAGCGGTTCATGACGACATCGGTATCAATCAGCGCCGAGCCCGACCACCAGGACTTGGTCAATGCGGAGTAGCCCGACTGGTCGTTGTACAGGTAGTCCCATCCGAACACATTGAACCGATCGACCGTGGAGGCCGCACCATTCAGATTGGGCACCGTCGTGGTCGTCCCCAGGTAATTGAACGTGACGTTGCACATGCCGCTCCAGCGCGCTGCGGCTTTCTTGATCGCATCCACGATGGCCGTGGTGGTCAGAAGAAAGGGCTGCCCGCTGGGGTTGTAGGACCAGTTGATCTGCCCCGCGGGCCAGTACTGTTGCGCTGCCCCCAGCACATAGGCCGGGCGCTCCCGGTCATCGGGCAGCATCGCATGGATGTAATCCTGCGCATGGGCCGTGCCAGCCAGCAACAGCGTTGTCAAAATCAGTTTGCGCATGGTGCTCTCCAGCAAAAGCGTATGGATAAAAGGTCAGCAGCTAATAGCCGGAGCCAGTGACCCAACTCGAGTAATCGTTCAGGTTTCCCATGCTGTACATGAGCGCATCCGGGCCCATGTAGTACACCACACCGTCCTTGGACCCCAGGTAGCTGCGGGTAGCAGGGTAATAGCGGTAGTAGTAACCCATGTAGTAGCCGGATTCAGAGAACCGGGGCGACAGGTACTCCGAATAGGCCGCCTCCGCCCAGTTGAAGGAACGGTCGGACGTGGCCGTGCTGGCCGCTCCATAGAGTGCGGCACAGGCCCTGGAGTCATCACCCCGCAGCGCTCGCATGTAGTCGGCCTCGTGGTAGGGGTTGGCAAACATCACCGATGCCTGCACATTCGAGTGTTTCACCCCGATGGCATGACCCAGTTCGTGGGTGATGACTCCATCCAGGTAGGTAATCGTCCAGGGCGTATTCGTGATGGTGTTGAACGCAATGTCGGCATCCAGCAGGGCATCGCCGGAAACCCAGGAGTGGGTCACGGCTGCGGCATCCGCCAGATCGCCGGTCAGCGCATCCCAGCCAATGATGTTCATGGTGTCAACGGCCGAAGCATCATTGCCCATATAGGGCCGGGAGGGTGTTATTCCGAGGTAGGTAATGGTCACATTGCACATGCCGCTCCAGCGCGCCGCTGCGCGCTGGATCACGCCCACCACCGCATCGGTGGACAGACCGGCGGGCTGGTTTTGCGGGTTGTAATACCAGTAGTACCGGCTGCTGAGCCAACGCTGCTGGTTCTCGCCCAGCACATAGCTGGGCTGCTCCCGGTCGCTCGGCATCACATGGACCCGGTGATCATCCTGCGCATGGCTGGTGACAGCAGCCAGAAGCGCGATGTAGATGAGTTTGCGCATGCTGCTCATTCCCTGAAAAGGGGCGATCCTATCACGGCCTATCACCCCAGAACGCACCACTTTCCCCACGCTGGCGCCTCCACGGGCCACTGGTCGGCGCGGCTGATCTGGCGCTGTCCCTGCGCCAGCAAGGTGGCGGCCCGGATCACGCCGGCGTGGGTGATCCACACGGTTGGCTGCTCCTGCGCACAGGCACCGTCCCAGGCCGCTGCCACCCGCGCCATGAAGTCCTGCACACACTCCCCCCCGCCGCAAGCCCAGGTGGCAAAGGCGTCGGTCCAGGCGTCGAGTTCGGCACGGGCAATCGCATCCCAGCGCTGACCCTCCCAGGCGCCAAAGTCCATTTCGGCCAGCCGGGCGTCGGTCTTGTAGGCCAAATCAGGCCTTAGCCCTCGTATAACCTGGGCTAGCTGCTCACATCTTTGTAGCGGCGAGGCATACACGGTGGCGCCGTGCGGCAACGCCGCCGCCAGCGCAAAAGCCGTCTCGCGCGTAGCCGCCGCATCGGCTTGCACATCCAGCGCCCCATAGCAGACGCCCTGCTCCACCAGCGGTTTGGCATGGCGCACCAGCCACAGCGTCATCCGAAAGCCTCCATGCTTCGCACTGCGGCGCGAGCTGGCTTGGGGCGGCCCGGCGCGGCGCTCATAGCGCCAGGGCCACGCCCAGGTAGAAGGCGATCTCGCAGACCTGCTGCGTGGCGCCCAGCCCGTCGCCGGTAAAGCCCTGCAGTCGCCGCCACAGCAGGCGCCCCATGTAGGCCCAGGCCAGGGCCGAGGCCAGGATACCCAACAAAAGGGGCTGCGCCAGGGCAACAACAATGCCGAATTCTGCTCCCGAAACCATAGCAGCTTGCGTAGCAACCACGAGGGCTAGAGCCCCAAAACACCAAATACCGGCGGCCAGCAGGCTGCCACCACTGATCTGGTCCGCCAACGGCTTGGATTTGGAGCCCGCCGCGTCGCCCACATGCGGCATCAGCCGGATCAACAGCAGCGGCCAGGTGCGCGACACCACATGCGCGGCAAAGATGCCCAGCAGCATCCAGCGGCTACTGACCGAGCCGATCAGCGCCAACAGCGAGATCTTGGCCAGCAGCGCCAGCACCACGGCCAGCACGCCAAAGGCACCCACCCGCGAATCCTTCATGATGACCAGCGCCCTATCCCGGTCATAACTGCCGCCCAGGCCATCGGCCACATCGGCCAGGCCGTCCTCGTGGAAGCCCCCGGTCACCATCACACTCAGCACCGTGCCCAACACGGCGGCCACCAGCGGCGCAAACGGACTGGGCGGCAACCAGGCCAGCAGCAGCGCCGTCAGCGCGACGACCAGTGCGCCCACCACCACGCCCACGCCGGGAAAATGCGCCGCACTGGCGCGCAGCATGGCCGGGCTAAAGCCCACCCACGCAGCCAGCCGGCCGGTCACCGGAATGCGGCTGAAGAACTGGATGGCCAGCAGAAAGTGGCGCAGAAAGCGGGTCACGGCGCTCACACCGCCGCCGTCACCACCACTTCAATCCTCCAGCCCGGCTTGGCCAATGCCGCCTGCACGGTGGCACGCGGCGGCGCGTGGCCGGCGCTGACCCAGGCATCCCAGACCGCGTTCATGCCGTCAAAGTCCGCCAGGTCCGCCAGATAGATCTGCGCCATCAGGATCCTGCTCTTGTCACTGCCCGCACGCGCCAGCAGCGCGTCCACCGCGGCCAGCACCTGGCGCGTCTGGCCCGCAATGTCCTGCGTGGCATCGTCGGCAATCTGCCCGGCCAGATACACCGTGCCGTTGTGCACCGCCATCTCGGACAGGCGGGTGCCGACATCAAAACGTTGAACCATCGTGACTCTTCCTTATTGCAATTTCAAAACGCCATTCTGGCTGTCGGGTGAGTATGCATGGAATTGCGATTCGGGACGTAGGTCCCGGTCGTCGGGTGATACCAGTCTGCCCTTCTACTATCATCGGAGCCGATCTGCGTTTCACCCCAAGACGAAGGAGCCGGCAAATGGCGTTGGCTGCCGTTCCTGCCTGTTTCCCTTGACCAAAATTTATGAAAAATAGGGTGGATTCACTTTCAATTCATGCGGCCTCGCGGCGCAATCCGGTGCCTGCTTTTCTCCTACTTGTGTCATCGGGGGTTGCCTTCGCCGCGCCTCTGAGTTTGGTGGATGCGATCCGCCACACACTGGACAAAAATCCCAATGTCCAGATACAGGAAAAGCGGCTGGACGCAAGTCTGGGCGCACTGCAGCAAACAACGGGCCAGTTTGACACCACGGTGAATCTGGCTGGGACCAACGCCGTGGACAACACTCCGCTCAATCTGCTGTCTCGCAACACGTACGCCAGCCAGGGGCAGGATGTCTCGGAGCTCAGGGCCAACAACACCAGCTACAGCGTCGCGCTCAGCAAGGCTTTGCGCAATGGTCTGGTGCTCAGCCCCAGCGTCTCCACCCTACGCAATGCGGGAACCGCCAACGACCTGGTCCAACAGGCCGCGCAAAACCGCGCCAAAGTGAGCTTCAACATCTTGGTCCCCCTGAACAAGGGACGCAGGGAGTCCGCGGCTCTGAGTGAGTCCGCTGCCAGCCTGGCGTGGGATGCCAGCAAACAGGAACTGCGCTCCTCCATTGCCCAAGCCATCGTCGGCACCGTATCTGCATATTGGAAATGGGTGGCAGCCAGGCACGCGTTCACCATCGCACGCGAAGCCGAAACCAGCATGGCGCAAATGGTCAGGGAGACGCAAAAACTGATAGATGCGCAGGAGGTCCCCGCCGCCGACCTGCTTCTGGTACGGGCCGGTCTGATGGACAAAACCAGTGCACGCCTGGGGGCCGAGCAGACCGTGCTGGAGGCGCGCCAACGGCTCGGTCAGGCCACCGGCATGGCACCCGCACTGCTGGCCACACTGGAGCCGCTGGATGATTTCCCCCCTTTGCAAAACGGTCTGCTGTCCACGGATGGTGCGCAAGCGCGTTTGCTTGACCTGGCCATGCAACAGCGTGCCGACCTGGCCGCAGCCCGGCTGCGCCAGGACGCCGCCAAGGTGTCGCAAACCGTGGCCGAAAGTGCTCTGCAGCCGCAGCTTGACCTGAACCTGAACGTGGGCTACGCCTCCCTGGCAGAAGGCGATGGCAACGGCAGCCTGATCAGCGCCTTGAACCAGCAGCGCGCCAACGCCAACATCGCCACCAGCATCAGCTACCAATGGCCGGTGGAAAACAATGCAGCCAAGGGACGCTATTTGCAGCAGGCTGCCGCCTACGACCAGGCCACTATCCAGCTGCGTACCCTGGAGCAATCCATCAGTCTTGGGGTTGAGGCGGCATGGCACGCGGTGATCCGCAGTGCCCTGCAAGCGCAAGAGTCCGAGGCATCGGTGGCGCTGTACCAGGTCACGGCAAAAAATGAGAAGACCAAAAACCAGTTGGGCAACTCGACGCTGATTGACGTCTTGTCGGTCAACGACCGGCTGCTCGGTGCGCGGCAAAACAAGCTCGCCTATCACCTCAACTATCTCAATGCGCTGGTGCAACTGCGTTATGAAACCGGCGCTCTGCTGACTGACGATGCATCCGCATCGTCGATACGGTACGAGACCTTCGTCTCCCCTCCCCCACTGGACTAACGTAAGCGCTCCCATGTCAGACAAGAATCAACTGTTTCGCAAAGCCTCTTTGGATCGGCTGTCGTCTCCCGAGCAACTGGACGGGCTGATGCAAGTGACCTCCCCCAAGGGCTGGGTGGCGCTGCTGGCGATATGCGGCCTGCTGGCCATGGCCCTGCTCTGGAGCGTGTGGGGCAGCATTCCCACCCGGATCATGGGCACCTGCATCCTGATTCGCCCCGGCGGTGTCACCGAAGTGGTGGCAAACGGGGGCGGCCGTGTGGCCGACATCTCGGTGGATGTTGGCGACCTGGTTCGTGAAGGCCAGATGATCGCCCGCATCGAGCGGCTGGACGCGCTGGGACACATTCGCGGCACCGAGGCCAAGCTGCATGAACTCAAGCAGCAAGAAGAGCGTCTGAAGAAAGTCAACGCCCTGAGCGCAGACCAGCAGACCCTCTATTTGCAGGATAGTGAACACAACCTGACCAAGCGCATCCAGACCGCACAGGAGCGTCTGGCTGCGCTGGAGGCCAAAATTCAAAGCCAGGACAAACTGCTGGAACAGGGCCTGATCACCCGGCAAACACTGCTGTCGACCAAACTGGAATTCGCCGGTGTGCAGCAAGAGATTGACACCTATCGCAATGACATCCGCCAGCTCGGCGTGCGCCGTCTTGATACCAAAAAGCAGATTGACAACGAACTCTCTGCCGTCAGCATCCAGATCAACGAAACCGCACGCAACCTGGCCGGGCAAATGCGCAGTTTTCAGGAGGCTTCGCAGGTGTACAGCCCCTACACCGGGAGGGTGCTGGAGGTGCGCCTATCGGAAAACGCTGTGGTCGGCGCTGGCGTGCCGATTCTGAGCATCGAACGCACCGGAGACAATCTCTCGGACCTTGAGGCCCACATCTATGTGCAGCCCACCGACGGCAAAAAAATCAAGCCCGACATGGACATCCAGATTGCGCCGTCCATGGTGAAGGGCGAGGAGTTTGGCTTCATGCTGGGCAAGGTCAAGACCGTGGCCAAGTTCCCTTCCACCGCACCCGGCATGATGCGCATCTTCAACAATGACAAACTGGTGCAGCAGCTCGCCGCGGGCGCGGCGCCGATTGCGGTGCTGGCCGATCTGATTCCCAGCTCCAGCACGCCCAGTGGCTACAAATGGTCGTCGCCCCGAGGCCCGGACACCGAGGTCGAAAGCGGCACGCTGTGCTCGGCCACCATCACCGTCAAACAGCAGCGCCCCATCACCCTGGTGATCCCGATGCTGCGCGCCACGCTGGGGGTCTAGCCGTGCGCAACAGCACCGCCCAGGGCGCCGGCCCCGATCAGCGCCGCGTGCGCACACCCACCGTTCTGCAGATGGAGGCAGTGGAATGCGGCGCGGCCGCGCTCGCCATCGTCATGGCCTACCACGGCAAGTTTGTGACGCTGGAAGAGTTGCGTGAGAGTTGCGGCGTGTCACGGGACGGCAGCAAAGCCAGCAACATGGTGAAAGCCGCGCGCACCTACGGCTTTACCGCCAAGGGCTACCGCAAGGAACCGGGCGAGCTGCGGGCCATGGCGCTGCCTGTCATCGTGTTCTGGAATTTCAACCACTTTCTGGTGGTCGAAGGCTTCAAGAACGATCTGGTGTACCTCAATGACCCGGCCAGCGGCCCGCGCACGGTCACCGAGGACGAGTTTGACCAGTCGTTTACCGGTGTCGTGCTGGTCATCGAGCCTGGCCCCGATTTCCAACCCAGCGGCCAGCGCCGCAGCATGCTGGCCAGCCTGCGGTCCCGCCTGCCGCTGTCCGACCCGGCACTGACCTACCTGATCCTGGCCGGGCTGGCGTTGGTCATTCCGGGGCTGGTTTTGCCGGTGTTCACCAAAACCTTTATTGACGAGTACCTGATCGGGCGCATGGACTCCTGGATCAAGCCGCTGCTGCTGGGCATGGTGTTCACCGCCCTGGTGCGCGGTGTACTGACCTGGCTGCAGAGCTACTACCTCACCCGTTTTCAGACCAAGCTGGCACTGTCCACCTCCAGCAAATTCCTGTGGCATGTGTTGCGCCTGCCCGTGCTGTTTTACAGCCAGCGCTCGCCGGGCGACATCAGCTCACGCGTGACCATCAACAACCGGGTGGCAGAGATGCTCACCGGTGACCTGGCCACCACGGTGCTCAATGTGTTGATGGTGCTGTTCTATGCGGCCCTGATGCTGTCTTACGATGTGGTGCTGACCCTGGTGGGCATGTCGATTGCGGCACTCAACATCCTTTTTCTGCGCCTGATGACGCGCAAGACGGTCGATGTCACCCAAAAGCTGGCAAATGACGGCGGCAAGCTGCTGGGCACCTCGATGAACGGCCTGCAAATGATGGAAAGCATCAAGGCCTCGGGCATGGAGGCTGATTTTTTCACCAAATGGTCCGGCTACCAAACCAAGGTGATGAACGGGCAACAGCAAGCCGGCTCGATTGGCGTGGCCATGATGACCGTGCCGCCGCTGCTGACAGCGCTCAACACCACGCTGATTTTGTCGTTGGGCGGCTTGCGGGTCATGGATGGGGCCCTGACCATGGGCATGCTGGTGGCGTTCCAGAGTCTGATGACCAGCTTTATCGACCCGATCAACCAACTGGTGTCCATGGGCAAGAAGATTCAGGAAGTCCAGGGCGACATGAATCGTCTGGACGACGTCCTGCAATACCGCAGCGACCCACGGCTTGACACCGCAGCCCAGCCCAAGACCCCGGGTCAACCACCCGCCGCACCTCTGGAGGGGCATGTGGAACTGCGCAACGTGACCTTTGGCTACAGCAAGCTGGAAGCCCCGCTGATCGAGAACTTCAACCTGGTTCTCAAGCCTGGTGCGCGTGTGGCCCTGGTAGGGTCTTCGGGTTGCGGTAAGTCCACCATTTCCAAACTGGTGGCCGGGCTGCACGAACCCTGGGCCGGAGAAATTCTGTTTGACGGCAAACCGCGCAGCGAGGTCGATCGCCAGGTCCTGCTGCAATCCATGGCACTGGTGAGTCAGGAGATCACCCTGTTTGAGGGCAGCCTGCGCGACAACCTGAGCATGTGGGATGCCACGCTGCCTGAAGCACAGGTGGTGCAAGCCGCCAAAGATGCCTGCATCCACGACGCCATCGCCGCGCGCGCCGGGGGCTACGACAGTACGGTGCAAGAGGGTGGCGGCAATTTCAGCGGCGGCCAGAAGCAGCGCGTTGAAATCGCCCGCGCACTGGCCATCAACCCGCGCATCCTGTTGCTCGACGAGGCCACCAGCGCCCTTGACCCCATCACCGAAATGCAGGTGGACGACAACCTGCGCCGCCGCGGCTGCACCTGCCTGATCGTGGCGCACCGCCTGAGCACGATACGGGACTGCGACGAAATCATCGTGCTCGACAAAGGCAAAGTAGTGCAGCGTGGCAGCCATGAACAAATGCGTGACACCGAAGGCCTGTACGCCAGTCTGATGAAAGCCGCCTGAGCACCATGCCCCAACTTCCTGCAACTCTGCACAGTATTTTTGAGGCCGAAGGCCAGGCCTGCCAGGCGCGCACCGGTCAACCGCTGTGGCTTTACGGAACGGATCGCCTCTGGCTGCTCGCCAGCGGGAAGGTGGACGTGTTTTTGACCCGCATTGAAAATGGTCAGCCCAGCGGTGCGCTGCACCCGCTGTTTCGCGCGCAGGCCAGTGCCTTGCTGTTTGGCATGCCACCCGCGCCCGGTGGTGACTGGGGCATGGTCGCCGTGGGCCTGCCGGACACCCGCCTGCTTCGGTTGCCCCGTGCGCGGCTGTTGGCGCAACTGCAACAGCCTGCACACGGCCCCCAACTAAGCGCCGCGTGGCAGACCCACTGGCTGGAACAGCTCACCGCCTGCGCCGACGACCCGTTGCAAGCCAAGGCCGACCTCAACTTGGCGCATGCCGCCATGGGCTGGGACGAGATTGACAACCGGCATGCGGCACTGCTGGCCCGGCTGATTGAACAGCGCCAGGCCGCCCAGACCAGCGAACAGCAGCGCATGGAAAAAAAAGAGGCCCGTGAGCAGCAAAACATCCAGGCCGCCATGCAGCGCCTGTCGGCCATTCTTGACCCCAACGCCAACCCCAATGGGGTCATGGCAAACCCCGGTTCGGCTTTGCTGGCGGCTTGCCAGCTGGTTGGCAAAGCCAGTGCCATTGAGTTTGTTCAACCTCTGCAGGTGGACACGCCCACGGCGGTCAAGCGGGACTTGCTGGCGGACATCGTCGATGCCTCACGGGTGCGAAAACGTCAGGTCGCCTTGAAGGGGGACTGGTGGACCCAGGACCAGGGGAACCTGCTGGCCACACTCGAAGACGGGCAGCGCCCCGTGGCACTGATTCAGGTTGCCAAGGGCTATGTGCTCAAGGACCCTGAGCGCGGCACCGTCACGGCGGTAACGGCGGAGACCGCCGCCACCCTGCTCCCTTTTGCCCACGCGTTTTACCGTTCGTTTGCGGGCACCGCCATCGGCTTGGTGGAGATGATCCGGTTCGGTAGCCAGGGCTGCCTGCGGGACTACACCACCGCCCTCATGATGGGGGCTGCCGTGGGGCTGCTCGGCATGGTCACCCCCATGGCCACCGGAATGCTGTTTGACATTGTGATTCCCGCCTCCGACCGAACCCAGCTGTTGCAACTCACCATGGCCCTGGTGGCGGGCCTTTTGGCCACGGCGATGTTTGAAGTCACACGCGGTGTGGCCATGCTGCGCGCTGAGGGAAGGATGGACCACACCATCCAGGCCGCGGTGTGGGACCGCCTGTTGCGCCTGCCAACCGCATTTTTTCGCGCCTATTCCGCGGGTGATCTGGCGGTGCGGGCCAACGGTATCAACGCCATCCGCCAGATGCTGTCGGGCAATGTGATGCACACCCTGATGGCGGCGGTGTTTTCCATCTTCAATCTGGGGCTGCTGTTTTACTACAACATGACCCTGGCGCTGCTGGCCGTGGCATTGGTCGCCGTGGCCATTGTGTTCACCACCGGCACCAGCCTGATCCGCTTGCGCCATGAGCGCAAACTTGCCGATATTGAAGGCCGTATTACCGGCTTGCTGTTCCAGCTGCTGGGGGGCATTGCCAAATTGCGCACCACCGGGGCGGAGGGCCGCGCCTTTTTCAACTGGGCCATGCTGTTTGCCAGCCAGCAAGAACACCAGTTCAAGGCCACCATGGTGCGCAATGCGCTGGGTGTGTTCAACGCGGTGTTTCCGGTGGTGGCCAACATCTGCATCTTTGGCGTTGTGGCGTTTTACCTGGGCGAAAAATCCAGCTTTTCCACCGGGTCGTTTTTGGCCTTCAATGCCGCGTTTGGCGGCTTTCTCGGTGCCATGCTGGGCACCACCGCCGCCATCACGGCGGTACTTGACATCATCCCGGTGTACGAGCGCTCCAAGCCGATCCTGCAAGCGTTGCCGGAAGTCACCGGCGACAAGGCCCACCCCGGCCTGCTTGCGGGTGACATCGAAATGGCGCACCTGTCATTCAGCTACAGCGCCGACGGTCCGCCCATCATCAAGGATGTGTCCATGCACATCAGGGCCGGCGAATTTGTGGCCATTGTGGGCGCATCGGGCTCGGGCAAGTCCACCTTGCTGCGTTTGCTGCTGGGGTTTGAGCAGGCCAGTTCGGGTTCGATCTACTACGACCGACAGGACATTGCGGGCCTGGACATTGGCGCGCTACGCCGTCAATTGGGCGTGGTGCTGCAAAACGGCCAGTTAATGGCGGGCGACATCTTTACCAACATCCTGGGTTCGGCCGCCACACTGACGCTGGACGACGCCTGGGAGGCCGCCACCCAGGCCGGCATTGCCGACGACATCCGCGCCATGCCCATGGGCATGCACACGGTGGTCAGTGACGGCGGCGGCACCCTGTCGGGCGGGCAGCGTCAGCGCCTGTTGATAGCCCGCGCCATCGTCAACCGACCGCGTATCTTGTTTTTTGACGAGGCTACCAGCGCCCTGGACAACCGCGCGCAGGAGCTTGTCAGCACCAGCCTGGAGCAGTTGCGTGCCACACGCATCGTGATTGCCCACCGCTTGAGCACCATCGTCAACGCCGATCGAATCTTTGTGTTCGACCAGGGCCAGCTGGTTCAAACCGGCAGCTACGACGAGCTGATGAGTGGCAATGGCGTGTTCGCCGATCTGGTGCGTCGGCAAATTGTTTAGTTTTGGAGAATGCAGTGAACTATTGGCGGCGAATACTCTTGGGCGCTTGGACGCTGTCACTGGTGGCCTGTTCCCCGTCCGACGACCCAAGGCAAGCTCGCGCCCTGCGAGCTCAAGCCGCCACCGGCGACATTGTGATTGGTGCCGCATGGGCGTGGGAGGGCGCCAAAGGCCAGTTGTGGAGCGGTATTGAGCTGGCGGTGGAGGAAATCAACGCCAGCGGCGGCGTCCTCAACCGCAAGATCAGGGTCATCAAGGAGGACGATGAGTCGTCATTGGTCAAAGGGCGAAAAATTGCCCAGCAGTTTGCCGAAAATCCGGACATGGTGGCCGTGATCGGTCATCAGAACTCTTATGTGGCGCTGCCCGCCGCGGCCACCTACCAGGCCGCCGGTCTGGTGTACCTGACACCGGGCGCATCCAGCTATCAGCTCCACCAGCAGGGGTACGACCTGGTGTTTCGCACCGCCCCCAGCAACCGCAGCATGGGGTTCCAGATGGCGACCTACATGGCGCAAAAAGGCTACCGGCGGGTGGCCATTTTTTACGTGAAGGCCAAGGCCACCCAGGACATGGCCAACTACTTTGAACAACGTGCCAAAGACCTGAACATGACGGTGGTGGACCGCCGCTCCTTCCCCAAAGGGGCGCAGGATTTCAGCAGCACCATCCAGAACTGGAACGACCTGTACCAGTTTGATGCCCTGTTCCTGGCCGCCAGCATGCCTGAGGGCGCGGCCTTTGTGGCGCAGGCACGCAAGCTGGGTTTCACCGCGCCCATCGTCAGCGGAGACGGACTCGACACCGCCCAATTCATCACCGTAGCAGGGGCGGCCGCCGAAGGTGTGGTTCTGCCCGAAACCTTTGTGCACGATCCAGACCGCCCCGCCTACAGCCGCTTCCATGCCTTGTTCACCCAAAAGTACCAAGCCCCACCCCGCACCAACCATGCGCGCGGCTATGACGCGGTTCACGTGATTGCCCAGGCCATCAAGCAAGCCAACAGCACGGCGCCTGAGCAGATTGCCAAGGCCTTGCACGCCACGCGCGGCTGGCAGGGGGCCACCGGGGAATTCACGTTTGATGACAAGGGCGACATCCCCGACAAGCCGATTGGGTTGAAGGTGGTGCGTAACGGTCTGTTTGAAACCCTGAAATAAATTAGCGCTGTCGTGCAACCATTTTGCTGCGTGAGTGACTCAGCGCCGGCTACCGCCGTGTGGTCAAGCCTTGCCGTTGGCGGCCCGTGCTGCAGCGGCTTACTACGAAACGACATTTCCGGTGACCGTGGAACCAATTGGCCCGAGCGGTTACTCACCCAACGCACAAGGCCGATCCCCGGCCCTGCTGCAGTTCTGGAGCGCGGGGCTTCACAACTGCTTTTTCTAACCCGAAGGACATGCCCATGAACCCCAACGACAACACCACAATCATGAACCAGCTCGTCGCCAAAGCCTGGGCCGACGAGGCTTTCAAACAACAACTTCTGGCCAACCCGGTAGCCGTGCTCAAGGCAGAGGGGCTGACGCTGCCCGCAGGCCTCACGGTCAAGGTGCTGGAAAACACCGACCAGCTGTACCACCTGGTGCTGCCACCCAAACCCACCGAGTTGTCTGACGACAACCTGGACCGCGTCAGCGGCGGCATCTGCCTGTGCACGCTGACGGACCCCAGCAAAGACCCGTACGGCGTGAAGTGGGCCAACCCCAAGTGACCTGCTGGGGTCAAAGCGGAGCTTCCAGTCGCCGGCCTGTTTACACCCAAAAGAGCATTTTTTGCTATGCATTTAATAGCTGCACACGCAATTTATACGAGGGCTGAAGGCTGATTTCATAGAAATCAGGTCAGCATCGTACCCAAGGACCCGAGATGAACCCATTGACCGAATCGATTCAATTGACGCCCGGCCTGTGTCTGCAAGCCTTCCCGCAAAAATTCCTTCTGCATCGCCAGTGGCCCTTGGGCTTGGCGCCGGGGCTTGAACACCCGACCCCAATCGGCAGCGCCGAAGTCACCCGCCAGTTGATGGCCGGAGCGTTCTATGCCGGTTTGCCGCAGGGCGGGATACCCACCAGCCGCCCTGGCCTTTCCCTGCTTCGTTACCTCCATTCACTGGCTGCTTCGTTCCAGACCACCCACGCCACGCCGCCCACCATGCGTCGTGTGGCGCAGCGCCTGTCTCAGCGGGGGCGCAACGCCGAGGCCGCTTATTGCGCCCATGTTGCGGATGAAGAGGCCGGGCACGATACGCTGGCGCTGATGGACCTGGCAGCGCTGGGCCTGCCCGCCGAGCCATTCGTCGCACGGCTGCGGCCACCCAACGCGGCGGCAATGGTCACGTGGTTCCAGCACCTGGCTGATTCCGACGCCCCGATCACCGTGCTGGGCTATGCCTACGCCCTGGAGCGCGGAGCCCTTTTCATCCGAGAGGAATCGATAGGCGCGATTGAGCAACTGATCCCTGCCGGCATCCAGGCCACACGCTGCCTGCGGGTGCACAGCGCAGCGAGTCCGACGGAAACTCGGCACCTGGCCGAGTCGCTGGCCTTCATCGCCACCCTGTCGCCCAATGAGCGGGCCGCCATCGCCCGCGCCGCCTACCAGACGGTCCAACTGCAGTTTTCGGCCCCGGACGATTACCCGGGTGATGAAGCCATGCAGGCACTGCTGGATGATTTGGGGGCAGGCCTGGAACCAATGCGCCGTTTCGGTTACTCACCTGACGCGCAGCCCGAGGTGTGCCCCGGGTGAACACTGACGGTGAAAAACACCGCCACCACAAAAAGGAAATTAAAAATGAACCAGGAAGAAGTGAGCCAAAAAATCAGTCAACTCATTGCCAAATGCTGGGCCGACGAGGGCTTCAAACAGAAGCTGCTGGCGGATCCCGCACGGACGCTGAAGGATGAAGGCGCCGAGGTGCCGGCGGGTCTGACAGTGAACGTGCTGGAAAACACCGACCAGGTGTTTCACCTGGTCATCCCGCCCAAGCCGACTGAATTGTCCGATGATGATTTGGGGAGGGTCGCAGGCGGCTTTAGTCTTTGGTGGTTGTGTCGGTGAAAAACACCGCCACCACAAAAAGGAAATTAAAAATGAACCAGGAAGAATTGAGCCAAAAAATCAGTCAACTCATCGCCAAATGCTGGGCCGACGAGGGCTTCAAACAGAAGCTGCTGGCGGATCCCGCACGTACGCTGAAGGATGAAGGCGCCGAGGTGCCGGCGGGTTTGATAGTGAACGTGCTGGAAAACACCGACCAGGTGTTTCACCTGGTCATCCCGCCCAAGCCGACTGAATTGTCCGATGATGATTTGGGGAAGGTCGCAGGCGGCGTTTCCGGAGAAGGGCCGTTATTACCACTCTGGCTCAGAACCACCGTTTTTTGATGTAGCGAACCCGGACAGAGCAGCACCACCGGTCAAGCGTTTGCCACACCGGCTGGTGGCCCCAAGGCCGCGATTTTTGATCGACCTCTACCCATGATCCACACCCCCATCTTCAAGCCCCACCTGTGTGTGGAAGTCATCCCCGGCGAGGGCGTGCTGCTGCTGACGGAGGACGGTGCCAAGGCCTTGCATGGCGCGCTTTACGAAACGCTGGCACCACTCCTCGACGGCCGCCGCAGCGTCGATCAAATCGTGGCGGCCCTGGCCGGGCGGGCCGACCCGGCCAAGGTCTATTACGCGCTGATGTTGCTGGAGAAGTTGGGGCATCTCGCCGAGGCGGCGCCTGACATGTCGCCCGAGACGGCGGCGTTCTGGCATGGCCAGGGGGTTGAGCCGCGCCTTGCGCTGCAAGCCCTGCGCAGCAAACGGGTGCGGGTGCACGCGCTGGGCGGGGTCGATGCCGAGCCCATGCGACAGGCGTTGGCGGATCAGGACATCACCGTGTGTGAAGACGCCGAGCCGGATTTCACACTGGTGCTCACCGACGACTATCTGCGCGCCGGTTTGGACCACATCAACACCACGGCGCTGCAAAGCGGCAAGCCCTGGATGCTGGTCAAGCCGGTGGGGCTGGAAACCTGGGTGGGGCCGGTGTTCAAGCCGGGCGAAACCGGCTGCCACGCCTGTCTGAGTCACCGTCTGTCACGCAACCACCAGGTGAACCTGTTCGTGGCTGACAAGCTCAAGCGGCCCGAGCCGCCGGTGGTTTCTCGCGCCGCCACCCCGGCAACGGTGCACGCCTCGTGCCGTCTGGCGGCGCTGGAAGTGGCGAAGCAGCTGGCTGGCGCGCCCGAGAGCTTGACCGGCAAGGTATGGAGCCTGGACAGCCGTACCTGGGCCACGAAAACCCACCTGTTGTCGAAACAACCGCATTGCCCGGCGTGTGGTGCGCCCAAGGTGGCGCAGCCGCTGCCGCTGGAACTGGTCAGGCGCAAGGTGACCTTTGCCCAGGACGGGGGGCACCGCACGGCCACGCCGGAAGAAACCCTGAAACAATACCTGCACCTGGTCAGCCCGATCACCGGCGTGGTGACGATGCTGGAGCCGGTGCACCGTGCGAATGGCATCGCCCACGTCTACCTGGCCGGGCACAACAGTGCCTTCAGAATCGATCGGCTGGATTTCCTCAAGCAAAGCCTGCGCAACGCCAGCAGTGGCAAGGGCATTTCCGAAACCCAGGCCAAGGTGAGTGCCTTATGTGAGGCCATTGAACGCTATTCTGGCGAAGACACCGGAACGTCATGCCGGATGACGGCCAGTTACCGCGAGCTGGGCGCACAAGCCATTCACCCCAATGCCGTGATGCACTTCAGCGAGCGCCAGTTTGCCGAACGCGAGGCCTGGAATGCCAGGAAATCCAAGTTCAACCGGGTCCCCGAGCCACTCGACGACACCGCCCGCATCGACTGGTCCCAGGTCTGGTCACTGAGCGGGCAACACCACAAATACCTGCCCACCCAGTTTCTGTATTACGCAGCCCCGGCGGCCAAAGGCAGCAGCAAGGTGTATGCGCTCGGCTGCTCCAACGGCAACGCCTCCGGCAACCAGCTGGAAGAAGCGGTCCTGCAGGGCTTCTTTGAGCTGGTGGAGCGGGATGCAGTGGCGCTGTGGTGGTACAACCGCTTGAAAAAACCTGGCGTGGCGGTGGAAAGCTTTGGTGAGCCCTACCTGCTGGCGTTGAGCGCCTACTACCAGACCCTGGGGCGCGAGGTGTGGGCGCTGGACATCACCAGCGATCTGGGCATTCCCGCTTTTGTGGCGATTTCGCGCTTGACCCAAGGCCCGCAAGAGCGCATCTTGATGGGCCTGGGCTGCCATCTCGATGCCCGCACCGCCTTGCAACGTGCGTTTGCCGAGATGAACCAGATGCTCGGCATGGCCGAAGGCGACGAAGGCGGCCAACTGACGATTGAAGACGAGGAAACCGTGTCCTGGCTGACCACCGCCAACGTGGCCAATCAGCCCTATCTGACGGCCGACGAACGCGTGCCCGACAAACAGTACACCGACTACGCCCGGCGCCACAGCGGCGACTTGCTCGACGACCTCACGCTGTGCCAGCGCATCGTGGAGCAAAAGGGCATGGAGATGCTGGTGCTGGACCAGACCCGCGCCGACGTGAAGATGCCGGTGGTCAAGGTCATCGTGCCGGGCCTGCGGCATTTCTGGGCGCGCTTTGCGCCCGGGCGCCTGTACGACGTGCCGGTCACGATGGGCTGGCTCCAGCGCCCCTTGCGAGAAGACGAGCTCAACCCGATTCCGGTGTTTTTCTGACCATGCCGCTACACCCCTCGTATTGGCTGGCGCTGGCGGCCAGCGTCACCGTTGAAGCCGATGGCGACGACCTGCTGCTGCGCGCCTACGCCGCCAACTCCCTGCGCCTGCGTCAGCCCGATGCCGCCAAGCGCCGTCTGTTGACCCAACTGGCCCAGGGTGGCTCAAGCGCCAACGCGCTGTGTGAGGATGCGCTGCGCCACGCCCCGGGGGCCGACCTGGCCCAGCTCTATTACCTGCTGACACTGGCGTCCGGTAAAGCCTTCCTGCGCTACACCGTGGCGCACCAGGGGCGGCCGTTTGCGTCACTGGAGCCAATGGCGGCGGCGTTTCATTTTGAGCACCTGGCGGCCACGCAGCGCTACCAGGTCTCGCGCTTTGCCTGCCTGCGCCGCCACGGCCGCGACATGGTTCTGGAATGCCCGCTGGGCCACGCCCGGCTGGTGTTGCATGACGCACGCGCCGCCGCCCTGCTGGCGTTGTTGAGTCAGCCCCGCTCCGTGCCGGAACTGGTGGACGCACTGCCCGGTCTGGACGAGCCCGCCGTGGCGGCCTTCATGGCCTTACTGCACAACACCCGGGCCGCGTTTGCGGTGGATGCCGTAGGAAGCCTGCCCGAGGACATCAGCGAGCCATTGCAGCAATGGGAGTTTCACGACCTGCTGTTTCACAGCCGCAGCCGTGCAGGCCGCCATGACACGCCCCTGGGGGCGAGCTGTCGATTCGCCGCGCAGTTGCGCCCGCTGCCCGCCGTGAAGCCGCCCATGTCAACCCGTCGCATCGCGTTGGAGCCACCGGCCGAATTCCCGCGGACGCCGTTTTTTGAGGTGCTGGCCGCCCGCCGCTCGCAGTCCGCGCCGGGCCCGACGCCGATGCGTGTGGGGCAACTGAGCGCCCTGCTGTACCACGCGGCACGCATCAAAACCGTCTATGAACCCGACCCGGCGCAGGCGCACGCATATGAATCCTCCAAGCGGCCATGCGCCAGCGGCGGGGCCATGCACGCCCTGGAGCTGTACCTCACCGTCACGCGTTGCGAGGGACTGGCGGCGGGCTTTTACCACTACGACCCGCTGACCCATGCGCTGGAACAGGTGGCCGAGCCCGGCCCCGACCACCACCGCCTGCTGCAATCCGCCTGCCATGCCACCGGCGTTGCGCAGCCCCCGGATGTGCTGATCTCCCTGGCGGCCAGGTTCCAGCGCCACAGCTGGAAATACCAGTCCATCGCCTACGCGCTGCTCCTCAAGGACCTGGGCGCCCTGTACCAACAGCTTTACCTGGTGGCCACCGCCCTGCAGCTGGCCCCCTGTGCGCTGGGCAGCGGCGACTCCGACCTGTTCGCCAAGCTCGCGGGCACCGACTACTACGTCGAAACCACCGTGGGCGAGTTCACCGTGTCGGGGATGTGAGGCAGGGCCATACTTTTTGCCATTCCTTGGCAAACAGAAAGAACAACAATGAACAAACTTTCGTCCCTGGCGATCACGTTGGAGACTGGTTCGCCAGACGACGCGAGATTTGCCGTTTTTCCCTTGAGGTCAGCGGATTTGGCGGCCGCATCAAGCCTGACCTTTCCGTCTTACCGTTCGCTCCTGCCCCATGGCCTGACCGGCGAGGTACACAACGGCTTGATAGTGTTCGCACTGGTTGCGAGGGCTGGCGACACGCCGGTGGGGCTGGTGATGGCTGAATTGCCGCAGGCTGTCGTTGCAAACGGAGACGATACGCAAAGTCAAAAAGTGGCCAGATTGATCTCGGTTTGCGTCACCCCAGCCTGGCGGCGATGCGGTGTCGCCGCGCGGCTGATGCAGTCTATGGAAGATGCGTTGCGCCAGCGCGAGGGTGTCTGGCTGACAACCAGCTACACCACACGGATGCCCGCGTGGCAATCGTTCGAGCGCCTGCTGGCCGCTTGCCAGTGGTCTGCGCCAGAACCGAGAATGCTGATGTCGTTGGGATACTGTACCGAGGTAGTGAAAGCGCCGTGGCTAAGCGCACTCAGCAAGGCATCGCCGGGTTTTGAATTGTTCGAATGGTCGCAACTCAGCGCCGACGAAGTCGTCAAGCTGCAACACGATGTGGCCATTGGGGAAATTCCCGGCACGCTCTCGCCTTTTTCCGATGTTGAGGAAATCGAACCCTCTATCAGTGTCGGGGTGCGTCATGGCGGCGAGGTGGTCGCCTGGATGATCGTCACCCGCTCACCTCTGATTCCAAACGCGTTGTGTTACCGGAGCAAATATGTTCGCCCGAAATTACGCAACGCACAGTCGCTAGGCCCGCTGGTATTGGCGGAGGCCATCCGTCGCCATGTCGCCAGTCCGATCATGGGGGAGCGTCCAGTAGGGGCGTTTGGCATGTCAGTTGAGACGTCCACCAAGATGATCAATTTTTTCCGCAAGCGCCTGAGCCACTATTGCTTCAGCACCTATGAAAGCCGTGCATCCACTAAAAGGTTGAGTTGAGCCCAGTCCAAGGTGAAATGGAACAAATTCACGGCAATTGTTACTCATACCCTGAAAACGTCTTTACCTCCTGTGCGGCTCGGGTGAAAACGGCAGTGCCGAAGAGCCGCTTTGAATGAAATGGAAGAAATCACCATGGCCAAGTGCTGGACAGACAAGAGTTTCAAGCAGCGGCTGCTGAGTGATGCCAACGCAACGTTGCAAGCCGAAGGCGTTGTCATCCCCGCAGGCGTCACGGTGAATGTGCTGAAAAGCACCAGCGTCGTCATCAACTACATACTGAATCAGTCGCTCGACAAGGACCCACGAAAGCGGTTTCCAGACATCGCGTCTTTGCGCCACCTTCTCGCAGAATGCAGCAGCGAAGCTGCATCCAGCACATCCACCGCCCAGCCCTTGGGTTTCGTTCAAGGCGCCGACATCGCCTCAGTCGAAACCGTCATTTTCAGCAAGGATTTCGAATGATCTGCGTCAATAAAATTGTTACGCACTTCCCCGAAGTCACTTATTCCAATGAGACGATGGCCGAGGCGCTAGAGCCCTACCGCCGCGAAGCCGAAGCCGCATCGAAGCGACTACCGGCCTTCGACGAATCCTTCTTCCAAGTTCTTGGCGTCGAGCGGCGCGCCCTATTCTCCGACCCCTTCGCATCGGGGAAATGGTGGGAAGAAAACTCGGGACGCTTTCCGGCAGCAAAGGAAGCCGCGCGTGCCTATCTCAAGCTGATGGCCAACTTCGAACCGCTGGACGAACACGACAAGGTCATCATCATTACCAACACCCCCGACGTATCGGCTCCCAACATGGGTTATGCAATGCTGGCCCATTTGCGCGAAATGGTGCCCGGGTTCGTCACGCCGCTGACCGTCACCTTATCGGGCGAAGGCTGTAGTGGATACATCTCCGGACTGCGCGAAGCCAACACATTCCTCAAGGCATTCCCGGAACGCCGGGCCGTGGTAATTACCGCCGAGCTTATGGGTACTTTCATCTGGAACCCCCAGCTATCTGCGGATACCATCCAACACGGTAGCGCCAGCATGCACCTGGGACTTGCGATCCAGCGATTGCTATTCGGCGATGGCTGTAGCGCCTCCTACATCACAACAGGCGGAGCGGGGCACAAGTTCTCCCAGTTCCACCGCTGGGACAACCTAATCCACGAGGATCTCCACCTCCTACAGCAGTCCAACATCGGTACGAACTCGTCACCCTACTTTCCGCCTAACGGCTTTTTCCACCAGCAACCAGATCTCCTCTTCCGACGGCTGGTCGACGGGTATCTGCCGAGGGTGTGTGGCGTGCTTGGCAGCATTTCCGAGCGCCCCCAATCCTTCGCCGTTCACACGGGCTCCTACAAGATATTGAAGGCCGTGCAATCTGCCATCGATCTTTCCGATGACGAAGTAAATCCATCGGCCGCCGTGCTGCGGGACCACTCAAATATGAACAGCACCTCCGGCGCTACCATCCTTGCTTCAATCCCGCCCAGGGAAAGCTCCTTCTGCGTGTTCTTCGGGGTGGGCTTCTCTCTACAGACCGCCTTCTGATTCTGATATCGCATGATGCCCGCCGATGGCTCGTCCATCGGCGGTCTGAGGCAAATGTAGAACTACATCAAGCATTCAGCTAGCCCCTGAACGAGCCCACTCACCCAAACAATAGCTTCGCAACACGCACAGGAAAAATTCACCATGAATCAGGAAGAACAAAGCAAAAAAATTGGCCAACTCATCGCCAAATGCTGGTCGGACGAGAACTTCAAGCAAAAACTATTGACCGATCCGGCGGCGACGCTGAAAGCGGAAGGCGTGGAATTGCCAGCCGGACTGTCAGTCAAGGCAATGGCAAATACCGACAAGGTGTTTCATCTGGTTATTCCGGCCAAGCCGACCGATCTGTCTGATGAAGATTTGGACATGGTGGCTGGCGGTGCACCTGCATGGGATTTGTGCTGGTGTTTTGGGAATGGACTTTTTTGTTGATGTGTGTGCTGTGCTGTGCTGTGCGTGTGCGGCGTGACGGACGGGGCGAGCCGGGAGGAGCACACCCGCTTTCCAGCACCCACAGCCGCTTTTCTTCATCGCCCTTGCCGTCAGGTATTGGCGGCGGTGAAGGCGGCGGCGCGGCGGGCGAATTCGGTTGAGCCGCTAATGGGCTGGCCTGGAAATATATTTCACTCAAGTGGAACAAACTTCCTCGGCTTGTTACTCATGCATCAGAAACGATTTTCTCCTCTTCGCAGCTCGGGTGGAAAACGGCAATACCTCAAAGAGCCGCTTTGCAACAAAGAAAGGAACCACCATGAATCAGGAAGAACAAAGCAAGAGAATTGGCCAACTCATCGCCAAATGCTGGTCGGACGAGAACTTCAAGCAAAAACTATTGGCCGACCCGGCGGCGACGCTGAAAGCGGAAGGCGTGGAATTGCCCGCCGACCTGACGGTCAAGGCAGTCGAGAACACCGACAAGGTGTTTCACCTGGTCATACCGGCCAAACCAACCGATCTGTCTGATGAAGATTTGGACATGGTGGCTGGCGGTGCATGTGGCGTGTGTTGGATGTGCATGTGTGGATGTGGTCTGTTGCGGTGATGTGCTGCTGCTGTGCGTGTGCGGCGTGACGGACGGGGCGAACCGGGAGGAGCACACCCGCTTTCCCTGCCCCGCAGCCCCGTTTTCTTCATCGCCCTTGCCGTCAGCCATTGGCGCTAATGTAAACGTCTTTACCCCCTTGCTGCCCGTGTGAAGAACGGCAACAACCAAGGGTAGCTTCGCAACTCATACAAGAAAAAACCACCATGAATCAGGAAGAACAAAGCAAGAAAATTGGCCAACTCATCGCCAAATGCTGGTCGGACGAGAACTTCAAGCAAAAACTATTGGCCGAACCGGCGGCGACGTTGAAAGCGGAAGGCGTGGGATTGCCCGCCGGACTATCACTCAAGGCCGTGGAAAATACCGACAAGGTGTTTCATCTGGTTATTCCGGCCAAACCGACTGATTTGTCGGACGAGGATTTGGACGCAGTGGCGGGAGCGCGTGGCGGAAAAGATACTCGGCAAAACGATTCTAATTGCAGAGCGTACGACGATGGTATGTGCGCCCCGGCATGTATTTGAATGGCTGTTTGAATTCTAAAGACTCACAACAGCGGCGGCTTTCCGCTTCCATGCACGCCTTCATTCATCGCCTTTGTCCATCGGGCGCTGACGGTAGTAAAGGTGCTGAACGGTGAGTGAGTTCGCGGCTGGAAAACAGCAATACTCCAAAGAGCGGCTCCCACAACTCACGCTCACGTTGGCAACGTCTTTGGCATGCGCCCAGATTCCGAAAAATAAATTTGCTGAAAAATACTGATGGTAAATATCCCGGCTTTTAAAGCCCATCTACATGTGGAAGTGCTTCCCGGCGAGGGAGTGCTAATCCTATCGGAAGAAGTGGCCAAGGCCTTGTATGGTGGCGCTTACGAAAAGATTGTCCCGCTGATTGACGGGCGGCGCAGCATGAACGAGATCGTTGATGCGCTGACAGGCCAGGTGGATGCGGCCAAGGTGTATTACGTGCTGAACAGCATGGAGGCCAAGGGATATTTGACCGAGGCGACCCCGGATATTTCGGCCAATGTGGCGGCATTCTGGCATAGCTCGGGCATCGCGCCTGCCGCCGCACTGGCGGCGTTGCGGGACAAGCGGGTGGCGGTTCAGGCTGTCGGGGAAGTGAATTCTGCGGCGATGTTATCGGCTCTGGCGGCAATGGGCGTTCAGCTTGGCACACAGGAGCAGGCCGATTTGTGTCTGGTGCTGACGGACGATTATCAGCGCCCCGAGCTGGCTGAGATTAATGCGGCGGCGTTGCAGGCGAATCGTCCGTGGTTGCTGGTGCGGGTGACGGGGCGCGAGTTGTGGCTGGGGCCGCTGTTTCAGCCGGGTGAGACGGGTTGCTGGGTATGTTTGCGCCAGCGGCTGGAACGCAACCGGGCGGTACATCGTTTTGTCTTCGAAAAAAATAATTTGGACACACCGCCATTAACGGCGCTGGGCGCATTGCCCGCAACACAGGCGGCGGCGTGTCAAATGGGGGCAAGTGCTGCGGCGCAGTTTTTGGCGGGAGCTGCGACTGGATTGGCGGGAAAAGTGCTGAGCATCGATTGGCCCACGTATACCACGCAGACCCATGCACTGGTGCGTCATCCCCATTGTCCGGCCTGCGGTACAAAGGAAAACTCCGTGATGCAACCGCTGCAACTTCAGCCGGGCAAGGCGGCCTTTGTGCGCGATGGCGGTCACCGCAGTGTGCCGCCGGAAAAAACCCTGAAAAAATACCAGCATCTGGTCAGCCCGATTACTGGCGTGGTGAGGATGTTGGCACCCGTGAGCGAGACTGACGGAATTGCCCACGTGTACATGGCTGGCCACAATCATGCGATGAAAATGGACAAGTTGGTTCATCTGAAGCAAGGCTTGCGCAATGCCAGCAGCGGCAAGGGCGTGTCGGAAACGCAAGCCAAGGTGAGTGCCTTGTGCGAGGCGGTCGAGCGCTACAGCGGCGAGTTGACCGGCGGGGAACTGCGGGTGACGCGGGCTTTTAAGGATTGGCCGGATGGTGAAGCCTGGCATCCCAACGCCATCATGCATTACAGCGCGCAGCAGTACGAGCAGCGGGCGAGCTGGAACGAGAAAGGCTCGCGTTTTAATAGGGTGCCGGAGCCGCTGGATGAAGGCCAGTCCATCGACTGGACGCCGTTGTGGTCGTTGACGGCGCAGCGCCATAAATATTTGCCGACGCAATTGGTGTATTACCGGGCAAAAGCGAGCGAAGAAGATAAGACTATTTATTCAATGGGTTGCTCAAACGGCAACGCTTCGGGCAACACGCTGGAAGAGGCGATTTTGCAGGGGTTTTTTGAGCTGGTGGAGCGCGACGCAGTAGCCTTGTGGTGGTACAACCGGCTGCGCAAACCCGGTGTGGCGGTGGAAACTTTTGGCGAACCTTATCTGCAGGAACTGGCGGAGCACTATCGCCAACACTATCAACGCGAAATCTGGGCGCTGGATTTAACCAGCGATCTGGGTATTCCGGTATATGTGGCGATATCGAAAATGACGGAGGGCAAGGAAGAGCAGTTGCTGTTCGGCCTGGGTTGCCATCTGGATGCGCGCATTGCCTTGCAGCGCGCCTTTGCCGAGATGAACCAGATGCTGGGTATGGCGCATCGGGGCGAAGACGGCGAATTGTCGCTGGATGATAGCGAAACGCTGGAATGGCTGCGCCATGCCACGGTTGCCAATCAGCCCTATATGGCGGCAGACCCGCATCAAGCGCTCAGCCGTTTCGGCGATCACCCGGTACAGCACAGCGGCGAGTTCTTGCAGGACATCGACCACTGCCGCAGCCTCATCGAGGCGCAGGGTATGGAGATGCTGGTGCTGGACCAGACCCGTGCCGATGTGGGCATGCCGGTGGTCAAGGTGGTGGTGCCGGGCCTGCGCCATTTCTGGGCCCGCTTTGCGCCGGGGCGTTTGTACGACGTGCCGGTCAAGATGGGCTGGCTCAAACGCCCTCTGCGTGAAGAAGAGCTCAACCCGACTCCTGTATTTTTCTGAGCCCGGACCAGGCGGGGCTGACGGATCAGAGCCAGGTCAAAGCTGCATCCAGATGCTCAGAAGCTCCAGCATTTTCTGGCTGCTGAAGGTGTTGCCTGCGGCCGCCACCCGATCAAGCTGTGCGTCACTGAGCTCATCATTAGCTGCAGCAGCATGCAGCAACTCGGTGACCTGCTGGGCCTGGAATTGGTACCCACTGGCCTGACCCAGTTGAACATATAGCGCAACAAAAGCCGCTTCATTGGCGGCCTCTCCCAGCGTGCGGCGCAGCGTCGTGTCGTGTGCCACCTTCCGTCCGAACCGGTGGAGTTGGTCGGTCAAGGAAGCGTTCAGCTGCTCCCCTGCCTGCGGATCCATTTGGGACAGGAGTCCAGCCGTGAAATCCAGACCCAGCGAAGCCTCTTCGTAGTGCTGGTTCAAAGCCTTCAGCGATGCATCGAGCGTGGCCAACTCCCCCATCGCCTGTCGGCACCCATCGCAGCGCGCCAGGTGCGCGTACATCACACATGTCTCGGAGTTGGACAGGTCGCCCTCCAGGCTCCGGCTGAGCAGGAGCTGGGCATGGTCACATGTGACAGGTTCAATGGGCACGGGGGTTGCGGGGGTGTTCGGCTCCATAAAAACATGAGTAACAGTTCCGCGCAAAAGGTTGCACGGCGTTCCAGAAATATCGAACAGCGGTCAGATCACCGACGCTGGTTCCGACAGCAGCTCACGCAGTCGCTGCCGTGCCCGACTCACCTTGCTTTTGACGGAGCCGACCGGCAAGGCCAGCATGTCAGCCACCTCGTCGTAGGACAAGCCCTCCATGCCCACCAGCAGAATGCAGTCGCGCATCTCGGCCGGCAACGAGGCCAGTGCATCGGACATGGCCCTGAGGGTCTGGCGATTGTCCAGCGCACGCAACGGGTCGCCGTGTGAATGTCCACCGGCTGCAAGGCCGTCATCTTCGTATTCCACAAAGCTGGCAGATGGCGCGCGGTTAACGTGGTTGCGGGCCAGATTGAGCGCGATGCCCGTCAGCCAAGTGGAGAACCGTGAGTTTTCGTTGAACGACCCGATGCAGCGGAAGCCTTGCAACAACGCCTCTTGGGTTATGTCCCGTGCGTCCGCAACCGACTTTACATACTTCAATACAAAACGGTAGAGCTTGGTCTGGTGCGCAAGGACCAGTGTTCCGTAGGCCTTTGTGTCTCCGGTTTTGGCCAAGGCGACCCAATGGTCGTCATCACTGGCCGATACAGATTGGGTATATCTGCTCACGGTAGTGCGCTATTTCAACAAGCCCACAGTCCGCACTGAGCGGATGGTCTGGCCGGCCCGCACCAAAAGTTGGCTATCGACAATGAATATTTTGTGAGGCACGGTCTTCTTTCACACCACGTGAATATGATGTTCCTGCAAGCTTATGACCATGCTCGCATGCGACCTTGCGCCTGGGACCTTCGTCCCGAATTTTGCAATATACCCACCCAACTGCTCAGGAAACAGTCAATGAAACGGATGGGCGCAACCGATGCGTGACTTCAGGGGAAGGTCAGCGCGCCGTGATCCTCGCCAGTCTTCTCCGACACCCCGGCCGACTCAAAGCTGGCCATTTCGCGCAGAATAGCGCAGGCGGATTGCAGCAGCGGCCAGGCCAGCGCGGCGCCGGAGCCCTCGCCCAGGCGCAGGCCCAGGTCCAGCAAGGCCTGCACGCCCAGGTGCTGCAGCATGAACTCGTGCCCGCGCTCGCCGGAGCGGTGCGCAAATACGCAGCGTTGCAACACCAGCGGCTGCACCGCGTGGGCCACCAACACGGCGCTGGTGGCGATGAAGCCGTCCACCACCACCACACGGCGCTCATGCGCGGCCTGCAGCACGGCACCGACCATCGTCGCAATTTCCAGCCCGCCCATGGCGGCCAGCACACACAAGGGGTCGGTCACCCGCGCGTGGCGCGCCAGCACCTCGCGCAGCACGGCGGTCTTGCGCTCCACGGCCTCGGCGTCCAGCCCGGTGCCGGCACCGGTGCACTGGGCAATGTCCAGCCCGGTCAGCTTGGACAGCAACAGCGACGCGGCCGAGGTATTGGCAATGCCCATCTCCCCCAGCAACAGCGCATTGCCCGGCAACTCCTGGACCAGCGCCTGGCCCTGCGCCACGGCCTGCGCGCACTCGGCCCGGGTCATGGCCGGGCCCTTGCTGGAGTCGCCCGCGCCCCAGGCGCTCTTGCGCACCTGCAACCCCGGTCGGGTGGAGCCAGCCGGCAAATCCTGCAAAAAATTGTGCTTGACGCCGCAATCCACCACGGTCAGCGCCAACCCGTTTTGCCGCGCCAGCACGCTAACCGCCGCGCCACCGGCCAGGAAGTTCTCCACCATCTGCCATGTCACATCACTGGGAAAGGCCGAAACGCCGCGCGCGGCCAGGCCATGGTCGGCGGCAAACACCACCATCTGCGGCTGGTCCAACACCGGATTTTCCGTACCCAAAATGCGCCCCAGTGTGAGGGCCAGGTCTTCCAGCCGCCCCAGTGACCCCAGCGGCTTGGTCTTGTTATCCAGCTTGTGCTGCAGGGCCTGGGTCAGCAGGGGATCGGAAAGGTCGGCAAGTTGGGGCAGGTTCTCGTACATGGCGTGCATCGACTTTCTGGGTAGGTTGTTAGGAAGGTGAAGCGATCAGCGAGGCCAAGACACCGGCCTCAAAGTGTTGGGAAATGTAGTCCGCCAGAGCGTCAAACACGGAGTCCAGCGTCGGCGCGCGCGCGCCAAACAGAGCGTGCAGCACCGCAGGGTCTTCAAACAGGCCGTGCAGGTAAAGACCCAGCACATTGCCGGCGCCGTTGCACCAGCCCAGGCCATCCGGCAGCACAGCGTGCGCCACGTCGCCCGCAGCCGCCATCGCCGGATGCTGTGCCGTCTGCCCATGGTGAATCTCGTAGCCCGACACGGACACACCCGCAAGCGCAGCCCAGGGCGACAAAGAGCCCAAAAAATCAAAGGCGGCCGTCGTATGCCTAACCGTCTTTTCCTGCGCAAACGCCGTGACCAGCGGCAGCAGCCCCAGCCCCGGCGCATTGCCATCGATGCCGTGGGTGTCGATCAACGCCTCACCCAGCATCTGCAAACCGCCGCAGACACCCAGAACAGCCCCACCCTGCCCCGCATGCGCGGCCACGGAAGCGTCCAGCCCTTGCGAACGCAACCAGGCCAGATCGGCACTGGTCGCCTTCGATCCCGGCAGGATGATCCAGTCGCCTGGCGCCAGACCAGCCAGCTCCTTGGGGCTGCGCACCCACTGCAGGCGCACGCCGGGAATGTTCTTCAGCGGCTGGAATTCGTCCAGATTGCTGATGCGCGGATAGGCAATCACTGCCACGGTCTTCGTGACCCGGCCCGAGGCCACACTGCGGTCATCGAACACGCCGTCTTCTTCCGGCAGTCCGTGCTGCCACCACAGTGGCAAGGTTGCCACCGTGGGGATGCCCGTCAGGTCCTGCAACATCTGCGGCGCGGGGGCCAACAGGCTGGCGTCTCCGCGAAACTTGTTCAGCACAAAACCCTTGATCAGCACACGCTCGTTTTCTGGCAACAAGGCCCACGTGCCGTAGAGATGGGCAAAGGCGCCACCGCGGTCGATGTCGGTCACCAGCAGGCAGGCGGCGTTGCTATGCAGCGCCACACGCATGTTGACGATGTCACTGTCATGCAGATTGATCTCGGCGGGCGAGCCCGCGCCCTCAATCACCACCACGTCGTTCTCGGCGCGCAGTTCGTCCAGCGCCGCCGCAATCTGCGGCCAGACGCTGGCACTGCGGCCACGCCAGGCCATGCGCGACAGTTCCTCGCTCACCTGACCCATCAGCACCACCTGGCTGTGCGTGTCGGCCTCGGGCTTGAGCAGCAAGGGATTCATACGCACGTCGGGAATGGCTTTGGCGGCCAACGACTGGAAATACTGGGCGCTGCCAATTTCCCCCCCATGAGGCAACCAATTTGCCGCCGGGCCGCCCCAAGGCAAATTCGCCCCCTCGGGGGGCAGCGACCCGCGAAGCGGCGGAGCGTGGGGGCCCACAACCCTTGCGTTGTTGCTCATGTTCTGCGCCTTGAACGGCGCCACCTTCAGCCCCTGGCGCGCGTAATAGCGGCACAGCGCCGTGGTCAGCCAGCTTTTTCCCGCTCCACTGGTGGTGCCCAGCACCATCACGCACCGTGCAGCCATCAGCCGTTACCCCTGGCAGGATGTACGGCGCGCGCACACCCTGGGAGTCGGGCGCAAAAGGATTTCTCGATGCTGTCACTCATACACGACCTTGTCTGAATGCCTTGGTGGGGCGCTATTGTGACCGACTGCTTATCTGCAGCATTTGACGCAGCGCATCCTGTGCCACCGGCGGCTGCACGCTCAGGCGCACATGACCGGGCAGGCCAAAGGACGTGGTGTCGCGCAGTTTGATGCCGGCTGCGCGCAGTCGGCCCAGTTCGGCAGACCCGGCTCCGCTGTCGCACGACTCCCACGCGGGCTGGGCGCAGAAGAAATTCGTGTCGCTGGGCAGACTATTCCAGCCCAGGGCGCCCAGCATGTCGATCTGGCGGGCTTTCCAGCGGCGCAGCGTGTGCAGACTATCAAGCAGCCAGCCCTGCACCTCCGGCTGCGCCCAGGCCTGCAGCAGCGCCACGCCGTGCGCTCCCAGCGGCCACGACGGCGCCAGGGCGTCCAGCGCCTGCACGTCCGCCTCAGCGCCCACCGGCGCAATTGCATAGGCAGCGCGGATGCCGGTCAGACCCAGTGCCTTATTGGGAGAAAACATCTGCCACAGCGTGGCCAGTTGATCGTCGGCCAGCGAAGGCGCCCCGCTCAGCCGCAGCGGCGCATAGGCGCAATCCAGCACCACGGTTGCAGTACCTGCATCCGGCCAGGGGCTGTGCGCGCCACCCAAGGGGCTGGACGGCTCGCAGCACCACACCAGATCAGGCTCAAGCGCCGGGGGGGTCAGGCCCCAGGCCTGCGCCGCTTGCGCATAGTCGGCATAGGCATGCTGCGGCACGCAGACGCGTGAGCCGCCGCGCCGCGCCACCCATGCGGTGATGCGGAAGATGCATTCACTGGCGCTGCCGGCCACCAGGATGCGGCCGCTCTCCACACCGTGGAAGGCACCCAGTTGTTCGCGCAGCGCCGCATAGCGTGGGTCCGGGTACCGTGTGGCATCGGCCTTCTGCACGGCGGCCAGCGCCTGCGGACAGGGGCCACAAGCATTGCTATTGGTCGAGAAATCAAAGCGCGGAACGCCCAACGCGTCGGGGCCGCCATGCAGGCGTGGCGTGGGGTTGTTCATCACGCCACCCCCGAAATTGCTATTAAAACGAGAGCTGCTTGCGCAATAACCACGAGGTCTAGCAGTGCTTTTGATGCATAACGAATGGCGCGGGTGGTATCCTGCGCCAGCGCCGAGCGGCCATCCGCATGCAGCACATAGCCGCCCGGCTTGCCCAGGCGCACACCCAACCCCAGCGCCATGGCGGCCATGGGCCAGCCACTGTTGGGTGATGGCGTGCGCGCGGCCTCGGTGCGCAGCCGCGCCGGCGACAGACCACCCGCCACCAGGGCCAGCAACAGCGCGGTGATGCGCGCCGGCAGCCAGCCCAGCACATCATCCGCCCGCGCCGCCCATTTGCCAGCCCAGGCCCAGTTGGCGCCCTGGTAAATTCCGGGGTAGCCCCACATCGCGTCCGCCGTATTGGCAAAGCGGAACAGCGCCGCACCGGGCAGACCCAGCAGCACGAACCAGAACAGCGGCGCCACCACCGAGTCGTTGAGGTTCTCGGCCAGCGTCTCGATAGCGCTCTCGCGCACCTGGATTTCGCTCAGAGTGGTCACGTCGCGGCTGACCAGCCAACGCAGGCGCTCGCGCCCAACGGCCAGTGATTCGCCCAAGGCGGCTTCCACGGCGTGTACCTCGCTGGCGAGCAGCGACCAGGCCAGCAAGGGTTTCAGCAGCAGGCCCAGGCCCAGCACAGCAGCCCACCACGGCGCGGCCAGCAGCGCATCCTGCAGCAACCAGCTTGCTATCAACACAATAGCGGCGCCCGCAATCCACACGAGGGCTCCAAGCCAAAATGCCTTGAAGTCATGCTGCGAAGGGTCTTGCACCGCGCGGCGCTGCACCCAGGCACCGGCGCGGCCAAGGTAGTTGCCCATCCACACGACAGGGTGCCAGCGCACGGGCGGCTCGCCGAGCCAGCGGTCCACGGCCAGCGCCAGCAGGATCGCCAGCGCCACGGACACGTGCGCGGATACACCCAACTGGCCAAGCCACCATGGCATCGCTTCAGTCCTCAATGCCGCGCTGGGCGGGTATGCCCGCCTTGAACGCGTGCTTGACTAGTCTCATCTCAGTCACGGTGTCGGCCAGTTCAATGATTTCCGGGGGACAGCGCCGCCCGGTTAGCACCACATGGACGTGGCTGGGGCGGGTATTCAGTGTCTCCAGTACGTCTTCAAGGGGCAGCCAGCCGTAGATCAGCGGGTAGGTGATTTCGTCCAGCACGACCAGGAAGTAATCGCCACCCAGGATGGCGGCCTTGGCCTTTAGCCAGCCGTCCCGCGCCAGTTGGGCGGAATGGTCCAGATCCTGGCTCTTCCAGCTAAAGCCGTCGCCAAGTCCTTCAATCGGGATGCCAATCTGCTCAAACATGCGGTGCTCGCCAAAGCGGGCCGTGGGCACCTTCATGAACTGATAAATCTTGACGGCCCTGCCGCGCCCGTGCGCCCGCAGGGCCAAGCCAAAGGCGGCCGTGCTTTTGCCCTTGCCGTCACCGGTGTTGACGATGACGATGCCGCGGCGTTCGCCCTCGGGTTTTTCGTAGGGCTTGACGCTAGGAGGGGTTTCGACTTGCATGGCTTCCTCGTGTCTACAAGCGCGGCAGCACGACCCACTGGTCGGCCACAGAGTGAATCGCAAGCCGTCCGCCAAATACAGCCTCCACGGCGGCATGGGTGTCCGGGTGGTGTGCGGCGCCGTGGTGCAGCACGCGCCCCTCTGCCATGACCACGACCGCATCGGCATGCAGGGCCATGGACACCTCGTGCAATACGCTGACCACGGTCACGCCCTGCGCCACCAGGGCGCGCACGATGCCCAGCCAGTCGGCCTGGTGCGGCGGGTCCAGATTGGCCAGCGGCTCGTCCATCAGCAGCACCTGGGCCTGCACCGCCAGCGCGCGGGCCAGCAGCACACGCTGGCGCTCGCCGCCGGAGAGCTGCCCCAGCGCACGGGCCCGCCAGTCCCAAGCCTGGGTGGCGCGCAGTGCTAATTCGACTGCGGCATGGTCGGCGGCGCTGGGGGACGACAGCCAGGGCTGGTGCGGCAGGCGCCCCAACATGGCCACGTCGAACACGGTCAGGTCATCAGCACTGGATTCGTTCTGACCCAGCCAGGCCAGTTGTTGCGCCCGTTGGCGCCCGTGCAGGGTCGCCAGCGGCTGGCCCAGCAGCGTGACCGTGCCGCTGTGCGGAATGAGTCCGGCCAGGACTTTCAGCAACGTGGATTTGCCGGCACCATTGGGGCCGACGATGCTGGTCCAGCGGCCCTGGGCCAGGGCCAGGTCCACGCCATGCAATACCTCGGCATTTCCGAGGCTAGCCCTCACGGAATGGGCCTGTAGCGCTACCAAAATCATAGCACCCCCTTGGCCGTGACGCGCCGGTGCATCAGCCACAGCAGGTAGCCACCACCCAGCACCGCGGTCAGCACGCCCACCGGCAGCTCCTGCGGCGCAATCACCCAGCGCGCGAGAATGTCGGCGGCCATCAACAAAGCGCCGCCCATCAGGCTGCTCAGCAGAATCAGGCGGCCATGGCTGGTCTTGACGACGGAGCGAACCAGATGCGGCGCGGCCAGGCCGACAAAGGCCACCAGGCCGGTTTGTGCCACGGCGGTGCCGGTGGCCAGCGCCAGCACGGCCACCAGGCCGCGGCGCAGGCGGGCCAGCGGCAGGCCTAAGCTGGCGGCGGTGGCCTCGCCCAGCGCCAGGCCGTCCAGCACCGGGCTCAAGGCCCAGGCCACAGCCATGCACAGCAGCCAGGTGCCCAGCATGATGCTGCAAGCAGTCCAGCCCACATAGCCGGTGCTGCCCAGCATGAAGGACTGCATGGACTGCAAGAAATCGGGCCGGGCCAGCATGATGAGTTCCTTGGCCGCCCCCAGCACCACGCCGACGATGACGCCGGCCAGCAGCAGGCGCAGCGTGTGCTGCACGCCTTTGGCCAGCGCCAGCGTCAGCAGCACGCCGGCCACCGCGCCGGCAAAGGCACCGGCGGTGAGGCCCAGGCGCATCAGCCACTGCGTGGCAAACGGCGACACGCCAAACAGCACCAGGCTCAGTGCCACACCCAGCGAGGCACCGGAGGCGCTGCCCAGCAGATAGGGGTCGGCCAGCGGGTTGCGAAACAGGCCCTGCGCCACGGCCCCGGCCAGGCCCAGCAAGGCGCCGGCCACCCAGGCACCCAGGGTGCGCGGCAGGCGGATGTCCCACAGGATTTGCATCGCCATCGGGTCATCCATGGCGTGCAACACGCTCTCAAAACCGGTGCTGCCCACGCCCGCACCCACGAGCACCAGCACGGCGGCGATCAGCAGCAGCACAGTAGCAATGGCGCTGGCGCGCTGGTTCATCATGGCTTGTTGCTCGCCACCTTGTCGGCAATGCAGCGCGCCATCAGGCGGGCGCCGTCGGCCATTCGCGGCCCCGGACGCACCAGCATGTCGGCCTCGTCACGGTTGAACAGGCAGACGCGCTTCTCGCGCAGGGCGCGCATGCCGCTCCAGCCGGGGCGCTGCTCCATGCCGACATAGTTGTAGTCACCCACCATGACCAGGTCCGGGTTGGCGCGCACCACGAATTCGGGGTTGAGTTTGGGGAACGGTCCCAGGCTGGCCGGCACGATGTTCTTCACGCCCAGGCGTGTCAGCGTCTCGCCGATAAAAGACACCTCGCCGGCGGCATAGGGGCCGTTGTTGACCTCGAAATACACCCGGGTGTTGCGCGCGGCAGGTGGCAGCGACTGGGCCGCAGCCGACACACCGGCGTCAATGACGCGCCAGACCCGCTGGGCATCATTCACACCCAGCACGGCGCCGACCTTTTCCAGCACACGGCGGACGTCGGCATGGGTCTTTGGTTCGAGGGCGACAACCTTGATGCCCAGGGCCTGCAGCCTTTCAGCGGCGCGCGAGCTGATGGCCATCAGCACCACATCGGGCTTGAGGGCGACCACCGCCTCGATGTTCGGGTCCAGCCCACCGCCCACCTGGGGCAAGGCGCGTGCGCTGGCCGGGAAGTTGGAATAGCGATCCACACCCACCAGGCGCTGGCACTGGTCCAGTGCGCACACCATCTCGGTCAGCGAGGGCAGCAGGCTGACGATGCGCTGGGGCGGCTGCGCCAATGTGACGGTAACGCCGCGGTCATCGGTCACCTGCAGGGCGTGGGCCACGGGGGCGAGCATGAACGCGACAATACAAGTTAGCGCAGCCAGGAGGCGCGGCGTCAGGGAGTTTTGCTCCGTGTCCCCCGCCCGCTTTGCGGGCTCCTCCTTGACCTGCGCAAAACTCCCTGACGCCGCGCCTCCTGGCTGGGTCGGTTGCTTGCTACGGCCGCAGAGTTGGATCTTCTTCATGGCAACTCTTTCAAGGTTAAAGGTAGCCCGGCTGCCATCAGGGTGACGCGCTGGCACACGGCCGCTACGTCCTGATTCAGACGACCCAGGGCATCCACAAAAGCACGCACCTCGGCACCCATGGGGATCACGCCCAGGCCGATCTCGTTGCCGACCAGTACCAGCGGGCCGGGTGCTGCGTCGATTGCTCCTAAAAGAATAGCTGTCTGTGTAGATTCCATGGGGGCTAGGAGGCTGGGTGGCTGGGCGTTTTGCGCAGGTAAAGGAGGAGCCTGCGTAGCAGGCGGGGGACACGGAGCAAAACGTCCAGCCGCCCAGCCGCCGGGGCATTCAGCGGAATCAGATTCCATCGGCATACGCAGATTGGTGAGCCACAGCGTCAGGCAATCGACCACCAGCAAGGTGTTGGGGCGACTGTGATGGCCAATCGCCTCGGCCAGAGTCAGCGGTTCCTCCACCGTCAACATGCCCGGCACGCGTTCGGCGCGGTCCACCTGGTGACGGGCAATGCGTTCTCGCATCTCGTTGTCCCAGGGCTGGGCGGTGGCGATCAGCACGGCGCGGTGGTCCGGCAAGGCGGCCAGCCACTGGCGCGCCAACAACTCCGCACGGCGTGACTTGCCGCTTTTCTGGCCGCCCAGAATGAATTCGCTGCGGCAGATGGGGGTGCTCATTGCTGAGCACTCCAATCCATGATGATGCGGTGCAACTGCTCCACGCCATCGGTCAGCGCGGCGGGGCCGGGCTGCAGGATGTCGCAGGATTTGATTTCGAACAACTGGCGGTTCTTCACGGCGTTGACGTTCTCCCAGCCGGCACGTGCTGCCACCTTCTCGGGACGAAACTTCTTGCCGCACCAGGAGCCAATGATGATGTCGGGGTTGCGCCGCACGATCTCGGCGCTATCGGCAATGATGCGGTCCTTGCCCATGGGCTGTAGCGCCAACTCGGGAAAGCAGTCGTCCCCACCGGCAATGCCCACCAGCTCGGACACCCAGCGGATGGCGCTGATGTGGGGCTCGTCCCACTCTTCAAAATACACACGGGGCCGGCGCGGCAAACTGGCCGCCACCAATTGGATGGCTTGCAGGCGCGCCTGCATGGTGTCCATGAGTTCGGCCGCACGCGCGCCCTGCCCCACCATGGCCGCCACCTGGAACAGCATGGAGAAGATTTCCGCCACGCTGCGCTGGTTGAACACGGTGACTTGCACGCCCTTGCGGATCAGCTCGGCGGCAATGTCGGCCTGCAGATCGGAAAAGCCGAACACGCAGTCCGGCTGCAGCGCCAGGATCTTGTCGATCTTGGCGCTCAGGTAGGCACTGACGCGCGGCTTCTCGGCGCGCGCCTGGGCCGGGCGCACGGTGTAGCCCGATATGCCCACGATGCGCTCGGCCTGCCCGAGCAGGTAGAGCCACTCGGTGGTCTCTTCTGTGAGGCAGACGATGCGTTGCGGGCCGTCGGGCTTGACCATTTACATCGCCCAGTTCATGGACACAAACAGGTTGCGTCCGGGGGTGGAGAAGCCATTGGCCAGCTGGTACTGCGCATCCGTCAGGTTGTTGATGCGCGCCAACAGCGACACATTTTTTTGCAGCTTCCAGTTCGCACCCACGTTGAGCAGGGTGTAACCCGGCAGCAGGTCGCGGCCGCTGAAGGACAGGTTGTTGTCTTCGCGGTCACTGGACAGACGCAGCTCGCCAAACACGCTCACATCACCCAGACGATGGCTGATGCGCGCGTTGAGCAGGTTGCGCGCCACACGCACCAGGCGCAGGTCGTTGGATGCAGCAAAGGTCGAGTACGAACGCGGGTCGGCATAGTCGTACGACAGGCTGTAGCTGGTGTCGCCGGTGTGCATATCGGCCGTCAGCGTGAGGCCACGCAGCACTGCCAGCGAACTCTGCACGTTGGTGGTCGGCACGATGAAGCCTTGGATATCGTTGTGGTAGACCACGGCGCCCATGGACAGGTTGCCGGTGAGGTACTTCAGGCCCAACTCGGTGGCACGGTTGCGCTGCGGTTGCAGTGCGGCGTTGCCAAAGCCGGGGTAGTACAACTGGTTGAAGGTAGGCGCCTGGAAGCTGGTGCCCACGCTGGCCACGGCACGCAGGGCGTCGGTGACGCGGTAGCCGCCGGACAGCGACCAGTTGTTGAAGTTACCGAACTGCGAGTTGTCGTCGTTGCGGGCCACCACCAGTGCGTTCCACGCCGCGCGGTTGAAGGCGTAGGAGGCCAACGCGCTGCGCACGTCACGGCTGGTCACGGTGTAGGCGGTGCTGCTGTCCACCGTCTCGTTGCGGTTTTCCAGCACCATGGACAACACGTCCTTGTCCAGCGTGATGTCGTTCTGCCAGGTGGCCTGGCGGCGGTTGGTATTGAACTGGGTGGAGCCACCGGCGGCGCCGTCGCTGATGCGGAAGTAGTCGCCCAGCGATTGCTCGTTGCTGGTGCCAGCCGTCAACGTGGAGTGCCACTGCGGCAGCCATTGCGCATCCCACTGCACTGTGGCGTGACTCAGTCCTGTCTTGCCACGGGCGTCGGACGTCAGGCGGTTCAGGCCCAGCGGATTGGGAAAGGGGGTGGAGTCCAACCGGTAGTCGGTGTCGCTGCGCAACAGACTCAGGCGCAGGGCATGCTCGCGGTTGATCTGCGCTGACAGGCGGAAGTCGGCGCTGGCAGCGTCAAAGCCATCGTCGTCGGCGTTGTAGCTGCCGGAAGCCGGGTTGGCCACGGCCGTGATGCCTGAGGCCTTTTCACGCGAAACACCCAGGCTGTAGCCAATGGCGCCACTGCTGCGGCTGACATGCGCGCTGGCCTGCTGCTGGCCATCGGTTCCGACGCCCATACTGGCGCCCAATTCCAGCGCCTGGCTGGGTGTACGGGTAAAGACCTGGATCACGCCACCGACCGCGTCTGGGCCATACAGCGCCGAGGCCGCACCGCGCAGGATTTCGATGCGCTCGATGCGTTCCAACGGCAGGTTCTCCAACGAGGCGCCGCCTGAGGTCGCCGAGCCGACGCGCACGCCGTCCACCAGCACCAGGGTCTGGGATGTCACCGCACCGCGCAGAAAAATGGCCGTGTTGGAGCGGTAGCTGCCGCTGGAAACGATTTGCACACCGGCCTGCTGCGCCAACAGATCGCGGACTGAGGACTGGCCGGCCAACTCGATCTGGGCACGGTCAATGATCGAGACATCAGCAATGACGTCGGTCACCGGTGTGGCGACGCGGGAGGCGGTCACCACCTGCTCCTTGAGTTGCAATTGGGCGTGGGCGGACAGCGCCGTGCCCAACGCCAGAGACAGCGTGGCAAAGCGCGCACGTGAAGTGCAGTTTTTCATAAAGGGGAACCATCAACAAATGTGCCCTCGCCGTCTTCCCCGACAGCGCATGGGCGTAACGGTTGCACGACGGGCGTGCAACCACCGTGTTGGCCGGTATCCGGGCTGGTGGAGCAACTCCCATCGCCTTCCCAGGCGCTTGTTCAAGGCGCCCAGTGGCTGTTGATGGGGGCGGAGTCTGTGGGGACTCGTCCACTTACCGTTGCGGGGGCAGCGCAGGTTAGGTTTGCCGTGGGTGGCACTCCCTCCTGCTTCCCGTTGAACTGCTGCGTGTGAACCACGCCGCGAGAACCAACGCGCGAATTCTACGGCAGTTTGCTTGGCCTAACCCTACAATGGACGGTCTATGGCGAACCAGAACCTCATCGACCAAATTGCCGAGCGTACCGAGCGCCTGCTGGTGCGTTATGGCGAGCTGCAACGCACCAACGTGCTCCTGACGGAGCAGGTGGACGCCCTGACCCAGGAGCGCGATGCCCTCAAGTCCCGCCTGAACGCGGCGCGCGCGCGGGTGGATGCCTTGCTGGACCGACTGCCCGAAACCGCCGCGGCAGCAGCGCAAAAAGACCCAACATGAAACAGCTTGAAGTCCAAATCATGGGGCAAACCTATCTGTTGGGTTGCCCGGAAGGCGGCGACGCCCGCCTGCTCGAAGCGGTGGAACGTGTAGACACCGCCATGTGCAAGATCCGCGACGCCGGCAAGGTCCGCGCCCGTGACCGCATCGCCGTGCTGGCCGCCCTGAACCTGGCATTCGATGTGCCCGAGCGTGCGCCGACCGCGACCAGTGCACCGGCCGCATCGACCGATGATGTGGCCGCCAACCTCTCGCCCGACTCCAACGTGCTGCTGGTGTCCCTGCTGGAGCGACTGGACGAAGCGTTGGGTGAAGACGGCCGTTTACTGTAGCCCCCACGCTCCCCCACTGCGTGTGGGTCGCTGCCCCCCGAGGGTGCGCGTTTCACCTTGGGGCGGCCCGGCGGTGAAACATCATCAGCAGATGGGCCTACAATTGTTCTTGTCTGCAGTGCCGCCGGGCTTTATATTTCCTTGAACCAATGCTCATAGAGCCCGGGCTTGGAATATTGCCCTGCTAGCGTGATCATCTCGCGTTAGATGAACCCAAAGCTTGCGCTGACCTCGCCCACCTGAACCCCGGTTCAGGATGCCGGTCCGGTGGCTTCTGCAGACACCTTCTACTCCCACCTCCCCTCTTGCACCGATGCTGGACCCCCTTCTGATTGTTGAACTGGTCATCCTGGGCCTGGCCACTGGTTTCATGGCGGGTCTGCTGGGCATTGGCGGGGGCATGCTGATCGGGCCGTTCATGACCATCATCCTGTCGGCCGCAGGCGTGGAGGCCGATCTGGCAGTCAAGATGGCGATTGCCACCTCCATGGCCACCATCATGTTCACCTCCATCTCCAGTGTGCGTGCGCACCACAAGCGCGGTGCGGTGCGCTGGGACATCGTCAAGGGGCTTGCGCCCGGCATTGTGATTGGCGCCGCCATTGCCAGCGCGGGCGTGTTCGCGCTACTCAAGGGCACGGCGCTGGCCATTTTCTTTGCGCTGTTTGTCGGCTTCTCGGCCACGCAAATGTTCCTGGACAAGAAGCCCAAGCCCAGCCGGCAAATGCCCGGTACTCGCGGGCAGGTCATGGCGGGCAGTGTCATTGGTTTCCTCTCCGGCCTGGTGGGCGCCGGTGGCGGCTTCATCAGTGTGCCCTTCATGGTGGCGCACAACATTTCCATCATCAATGCCGTGGCCACCAGTGCGGCTCTGGGCTTTCCGATTGCACTGGCCAATACCGTGGGTTATGTGGTCAGTGGTGCCAGCCTGCCTGGCCTGCCTGCCCATTCACTGGGCTATGTGTGGCTGCCCGCGCTCGGTGTGATTGCCTGCGGCAGTGTGCTGACTGCGCCACTGGGCGCAAAGATGGCGCACCGCCTGCCGGTGGCCAAGTTGAAGAAGATCTTTGCGCTGATCCTGTACTGCCTGGCCGCCTACATGCTCTGGAAGGGCCTGCACGGCTAGCCTGGTTGCACTGTGCCCCCGGGCAGGTGGGCACGCAGGCATTCGAATTCCGCTGCCGGCAAGCCCGGTGCGCACAAAAACCCCTGGAACGCCTCGCATTGCAAGCCCTGCAGGTAGTCGCGTTGGGCGGCCGTTTCCACCCCTTCCGCCACCACGGCCAGCTTGAGGGCCCGTGCCATGGCAATGGTTGCACCCACAATCGCTCGGTCTCCCTCGTCTTCGGGCAGGCCCATCACAAAGGCGCGGTCGATTTTGAGCTTGGAGATGGGGAATTTCTTCAAATAGGCCAGGCTGGAATAGCCTGTGCCAAAGTCGTCAATGGCCAGGCTCACTCCGAGCGCGGACAGCGCATGCAGGCGAGCCAGGGTTTCGCTGACATCGCGGATCAGGATGGACTCGGTCAACTCCAGCTCCAGCAGGGCGGGATTGAGTCCGGCCCCGTGCACGGCGGCGGCCACGCGCTCCACAAAGTCACTCTGCTGAAACTGCAGGGCCGACACGTTGACAGACACCACGACCGGCTGCCCGGCCTCCTGCCAGACCAGGGCCTGGCGCACGGCCTCTTGCATGACCCAGTTGCCAATAGTGACAATGAAGCCCGATTCTTCGGCCAGCGGAATGAAAGTGGCGGGCGACACATTGCCCAGATCGGCATCGCTCCAACGGATCAGCGCCTCCACCCCCAACAGACGCCCGTCGCCCAGCGCAATCTGCGGCTGGTAGTGCAGGCGGAACAGCCCCTGGTCCATGGCCTGGCGCATGGCGTGGTCCATCTTGACGCGAGACAGCAGGTCCACGTTCATCTGCGGCTGGTAGAAGCGGAAATTGCCACGCCCACGCTCCTTGACGCGGAACATGGCGGTGTCGGCACACTGGATCAGCGTGTCCAGGTTGCGGCCGTCTTCCGGGTACATGGCCACGCCGATGCTGCAGCCCAATGAAAAACTGACCGTGTTCACCATGAAAGGCTGGGCCAGTTTGTCCAGGATGCGGCGCGCCACAATCTCGGCACCAAAGGCATCGGCCTCCTGCAAAAAGGCAATGAATTCATCGCCGCCGACCCGGCACAGCGTGTCCACCTCACGCAGCGTCTGCTGGATGCGGGCCGATGCCTCGATCAGCGCCTGGTCACCAAAGGAGTGGCCCAGGGAATCGTTGATGTTCTTGAAGCGGTCCAGATCGACGAACAGCACCGCAAAGGTGGCGCCACTGCGCTGTGCCGCGCGCAGGGCCACGGCCACGCGCTGCCCCAGCAGCAGGCGATTGGGCAGGCCGGTCAGCACATCGGTGTAGGCCAGGGTCTCGATGCGCTTCTGTGCATCCAGCCGTTCGGTCAGGTCGCGAAAGGAATACACCCGCCCCACCACCCGGCTGCGGCTGGTCTGCGGCAGGGACACACGCTCCAGCATGCGGCCCGAGCGCAGCAGCAGTACGTCGGTCCGCTTGACCTCGGGATCGTTGGCGATACTGTCCAAGTGCTCGCGGTAGCCGGCTTCGTCCTGCACGCAGCTTGCCAGATGGGCGAACAGTCCGGTGCCGCCATCGTCCATGTCCAGATCCTGCGGCACATTCCACAGCTCCACAAAGCGGCGGTTGCAATGGCGCACGGCGCCCGTGGTGTCAACGACCAGAATGCCGTCGCCCGTGGACTCCAGCGTGGCCCGCAACTCGGCCATGCGGTCTTCCAGCTGTTCTTCGGCTAAACGCTGTTGGCGCAGATCGCGCACACCCACCAGGAACACCGGGTTGCCGGGGCTGAGCCAGACACGGCTGACCTTGCGCTCCACGGGAACGGCCACACCATCCATGCAGCGCAGGCGCGTCTCGGACTGAATGTGGTCAGCCAGGCCGGCGGCCACGTCTTCCCAGAAGAACAGGTCCTCCGGCGCGTTGGTCAGTTCCACCACGGGTTTGTCTGCGAAGTCGGCGAGTTCCATGCCCACCAGCGAAGCCAGCATCTGGTTGGCGCTAACAATGCGCAAAGTCTTGGGGTCCACCAGGCAGACCGCCTCGATCATTGCATCCAGAACCGGCCCGCACTCCGCAGGTGTCATGCAAGCCCGCCCATTTGGGAATCACTGACACGTTCAAAGAAGTAGCTGACCCGTTGGCGGGGTGCCAGAAAGTCCAGCGCTTCGGGCGGCAGTGCAGCCGGCTTGAGGCTGCGGCGTATGCCGATGTTGGGGGCGTGCTCCAAGTCCAGAATCAGCGCCTCGTGTTTGGAAATGCCGGGCTCGTGGACGATCACGCGGGGCTTGAGCGGTCGCGCGGAATTAACCGACACCACCATGCCATACCGCTCATCCATCAGTTGCACCACCGATCCCGGCGGGTAAACCCCCATCATGCGGATGAAGGCACTCAAGGCTACCGAATCAAACTTGGTCTTGAGCTGCGCAAAGATCAGCGACAGCGACTCATGCGGCGTCATGGCTGCCGCCACACGGCTCGGGTTGCACAGATTGTCGTAGCGGTTCACCAGCGCCAGGATGCGGGCGGCCGACGTCATGGACTCGCCCTTCACCCGCATCGGAAAACCGCTGCCATCGATTAGTTCATGGTGCTGGGCAATGGCCAGCAGGGCTGCCTTGGACAACTCCATGGACTTGGCTACCTGAACGCTTTGCGCCACATGCTCCTGGTAGAGCTTGTACTCGGCGGTGGAGAAATTCTCTTCCAGCCAGCGCACCCGGTCAGGCAACTGCACCTTGCCGGAGTCGTGCAGGAAAGCCGCCATGCCCAGATCCACCAGCTCCGGCTGCCCCAGGCCCATGGCCTTGCCCAGCAACAGGGACACAATGGTGACGTTCACCGGATGCATGGAGGACTTGTCGCCCGCCGCCTCGGACAACAGGCGAATAGCCGACTCGCCCTCGGCCAGCATCTCGCCGACAAAATCACTGACCATGGTGTGGCAGAACTCGGCCGCAGCCTTGGGCTGAGTGGGCATCAATTCCAGGGTCTTGCGGTACTGGCGCACCGCCTCGCCAAAGCGGCGCTCGCAGACCACCAGGCTGCGCTGCTGATGCGCCAGCTGTTCTGCGTGGGCCTGGCGCTGGGCGGCTTCACGCCGCGCTGTTGCGGCGCGTTCCGCAGCCAGTGCGGCCAGCGCCGGATTCACGGCTGCTGCTGCTTCGTCGGGATCAGGGTCGCTCTTGGTCAGATTGACGCGGACCTTGGCCTGGCCCAGGCCACGAATGGTGTCAATTTGCCGGCTGGAAGAAATCTTGAAGCTGCCTACAGGAAACGGATGGGACAACCAGCCTACATCCAGTTCCACGAACATGCCGATCCGCAAGGACTTGACGTCCACGAGTTCGACACTGTCTTCTTTGCTATTCAAGGGCTTTCCTCTCTGACGCTCCAACAACCCAACCTCCCCAGCCGCTGCGTATTCAAACCATTATTACTAAACTCTCTTTAGCGACCATCGTTGCTGCGGATTGACCGTCAGCGACTTACCCCGAGTCACACAAAAAAACCACACACCATGTGCGACCGCGACTTCACATGGCGAAAGCATACCCTAGCTTTGTGACCGAATGGTCAAGTTTCCCCAGCAAGTTACATACCTGTCGGTGCAACCGCACAACACGGGTATAAAAAAACCCGCCGAAGCGGGTTCTCGGACCACAGCTTGCGCCGCAGCTCCATCGGCCTTAGCCCATGTGCAAGCCGCCGTTGACGGAAAACTCTGCACCGGTGGCGTAACCGCCCTCGTCAGACGCCAGCCACGCAATGATGGAGGCAATCTCGCTGGGCTCGCCCAGACGCTTGACTGGCACCGTGCCGATGATCTTGTCCAGCACTTCCTGGCGGATGGCCTTGACCATATCGGTGCCAATGTAGCCAGGGCTCACCGTGTTGACGGTCACGCCCTTGGTGGCCATTTCCTGCGCCAGCGCCATCGAGAAGCCGTGCATGCCGGCCTTGGCTGCCGAGTAGTTGGTCTGACCAGCCTGACCCTTGACGCCGTTGACCGACGAAATGTTGATGATGCGGCCCCAGCCCTTTTCTACCATGTCGCCCACCACCTGCTTGGTGACGTTGAACATGCTGTTCAGGTTGGTTTCGATCACGGCATCCCAGTCTTCACGTGTCATCTTCAGGAACATGCGGTCCTTGGTAATGCCGGCGTTGTTGATCAGCACGTCGATGGCGCCATGCTCGGCCTTGGCCTTGGAGAAGGCTTCCACGGTGGAATCCCAATTGCCCACATTACCCACAGACGCAAAAAAGGTGAAGCCTAGCGCGGCCTGCTCGGCAATCCATTTTTCGTGGTCGCGGGTCGGACCGCAACCAGCGATGACCTTGAACCCTTCTTTGTACAGACGCTGGCAAATGGCGGTACCGATGCCACCCATGCCACCGGTTACGTATGCTACTTTTTGACTCATATTCACTCCTCTTTGGTATTACCCGCTACAAAAACAGTAGCTGCCACCTCAATATTGACGCGAGCTAGCAGCCAACTTAATCAAATATCTCTAGCGCTCAATGGTCAGCGCAACGCCCATGCCGCCACCGATGCACAGGGACGCAATGCCCTTCTTCGCGTTGCGGCGCTGCATTTCGTGCAGCAGCGTCACCAGGATACGGCAGCCGGACGCGCCGATGGGGTGACCGATGGCGATGGCGCCGCCATTGACATTGACCTTGCTGGTGTCCCAGCCCATCTCATTGTTGACGGCGCAGGCCTGAGCGGCAAAGGCTTCGTTGATTTCCAGCAGGTCCAAGTCCTGTGGCTTCCAGCCGGCGCGCTCCAGCGCCTTGCGGGAGGCAGACACCGGGCCCATGCCCATCAGGGCTGGGTCCAGGCCGCTGGTGGCAAAGCTGGCGATGCGGCCCAAAGGTGTCAGGCCCAGGGCGGCGGCCTTCTTGGCCGTCATCACCATCACGGCAGCGGCGCCGTCGTTGATGCCGGACGCATTGCCAGCGGTCACGCCACCGGTCTTGTCGAATGCGGGGCGCAGGCCGGCCAGTGCTTCGGCGTTGGACTTGCGGTTGATGAACTCGTCAGCCGCAAACACAATCGGGTCACCCTTCTTCTGGGCGATGCTGAAGGGAATGATTTCGTCAACAAACTTGCCGGCGTCTTGCGCTGCCGCAGCTTTTTGCTGGCTGGCCAGTGCCAGGGCGTCCTGCATGTCACGGGTAATGCCATAGGCCTTGGCCACGTTCTCGGCGGTAATGCCCATGTGGTACTGGTTGTACACGTCCCACAAACCGTCGACGATCATGGAGTCGATCATCTTCCAGTCGCCCATGCGCTGGCCGTCGCGCGAACCCAGCAGCACGTGCGGGCTGGCGCTCATGTTTTCCTGGCCGCCGGCAATCACGATCTCGCTGTCACCATAGGCCACGGCCTGGGCTGCCAGCATCACGGCCTTGAGACCGGAGCCGCACACGGCGTTGATGGTCAGAGCCGGGGTTTCCTTGGCAACGCCGCTCTTGATCAGCGACTGGCGGGCGGGGTTCTGGCCCTGGCCTGCAGCCAGCACCTGGCCCAGAATGACCTCACCCACCTGGTCTGCAGCCACACCGGTGCGCGCCAGCAGGCCCTTGATCACCGCCGCGCCCAATTCGGGAGCCGGTGTCTTGGCCAGCGAACCACCAAACTTGCCCACGGCGGTGCGTGCGGCTGAAACGATGACGATGTCTTCCATTTTTCTAGTCCTTCAGTGAATAAGTTGTTTAGGCTTTGGCCTTGACGTAGCTGCCGGGTGCCGGCTGCGTGGCCTTGTACTTGCCCTTGCCATAGCTCTTGGGCGCAGCAATCTGTTTGCCGGCGTGGCTCTTCAACCAGGTCGACCAGTCTGTCCACCAACTGCCCGGGTGCTCGGTCGCACCTTCCAGCCAGGCGGCTTGTGTCTTGGGCAGCTTGCCATCGGCACGAATCCAGTGGCTGCGTTTGCCTTTTGCAGGTGGGTTGATCACGCCGGCAATGTGGCCAGAGGCGCCCATCACAAAGCGTTTCTTGCCCGGCAGAACTTGTGTAGACGCGTACGCGCCACCAATCGGCACGATGTGGTCTTCGCGCGAACCATAGATGTAGACCGGCAGGTCCACCTTGTTCAGGTCAACCTTCTCACCGCAGGTCGTGGCCTTGCCAGGCTTGACCAGGTTGTTTTCGAGGTAGGTGTTGCGCAGGTACCAGGCGTAATACGGGCCGGGCAGGTTGGTGCTGTCGGAGTTCCAGTACAGCAGGTCAAACGGTGGCGGTGTCTCACCCTTGAGGTAGTTGCCCACCACGTAGTTCCAGACCAGGTCGTTGGGGCGCAGGAAGCTGAATGTGCTCGCCAGGTCCTGGCCCTTCATCATCCCGCCCTTGCCCATTTCCTTTTCGCGGTATTGGACAAAGGCTTCGTCAATGAACACATCCAGGATGCCGGTGTCGGTGAAGTCCAGCAAACTGGTCAGGAAGGTGGCACTGGCCACCGGCTTCTCACCGCGCGCGGCCAGCACGGCCAGCGCGGTGCCCAGCATGGTGCCGCCGACGCAGAAGCCCAGTGCATTGATGGTTGGCGAGCCGGATATCTCTTGCGTGACCGCAATGGCCTTGATAACAGCCTGCTCGATGTAGTCATCCCAAGTGGAGGTTGCCAGGGATGCGTCCGGGTTGCGCCAGCTCACCACGAAGGTGCGGTGGCCCTGCGCCACGGCATAGCGCACCAGCGAGTTCTCGGGCTGCAGGTCGAGGATGTAGAACTTGTTGATGCACGGTGGCACCATCAGGAACGGCTTCTCATAGACCTTGGCGGTCAGCGGCTTGTATTCGATGAGCTGGAAGTAGGCGTTCTCGAAGACGACCGCACCCTCGGTGGTGGCGACGTTCTTGCCCACCTCAAACAGGCTCTCATCGGTCATGGACACATGGCCCTGGCGCAGGTCATGCACCAGGTTCTGGATGCCCTTGGCAATGCTCTCGCCCTTGGTGTCGATGGCCTTCTTCTGTGCCTCGGCGTTGAAGGCAAGGAAGTTGCTGGGTGCTGCTGCCGCCATCCACTGCTCGACGGCAAAACGCACACGGTTACGGGTCTTGTCATCGGCCTCAACGGCGTCGACCAGGCCCATCATGGTGCGGGCATTGAGCATGTACACCGCGGCCGAATAGGCCGCCACCGGATTGCTGCCCCAGGCTTCACCGGCAAAGCGCTTGTCGCCCGTGGGCGCTGGCGTGGTCAAACCATGGCTGAACAGGCCCATGGCGTCCTGCAGGTACTGCTGCTGCAGGGCCTGCAGCTTGTCAGGGGCGAAGCGGATATCCGGTTTTTTGGGGTCCACCAGCGGCATGCCCGCACCCATGGCACCAAGGTCCATGCCCTGGAACGATTGCACAGCCTTGGTCCAGTTCTCGGCCATGGACTGTTTGAATTGTTCTGCAGCCTGGGTCCAGAATTCAGGAGCGTTTTGCGTCACACTGTCACCTCGTTTTCAATTGTCTTTGCGCAAGCAGTAGTATGTCAGCATACGCCCTACGCTTCGCTGACATGTGGCAAATACGCATTAGTACCTATGTATATCGTTCCGATCGCCTGGCTGTATGTTGCCGTCATGATGAGCGTGGCCGAAGCCACCGCCAGCAACGGCAGCATCCTGGGCGCCATCATCACCTTTTTGCTGTATGGCCTGCTGCCGGTGGGGCTGATCCTGTACTTCATGGGCGCTCCGGGGCGCAAGCGCGCCATCCGCGCCCGTGAGGCTGCGGAGTTGCAGGCATCACGCCAGCCAGATGCAGGCGGCCAGGCGGCCACTGACACCCCGGTCGCGCCGGTGGGAAAAGAACCGTAGCGGATTGCCCACCGTGCACCACGGTGCACTGCCATCGTTGCCAAACACGCGGGAGACACCCGCGGCCAGCAGACGCTGACGGGCCAGCGCCGGCAAGTCTGCCAGCCACTTGCCACCGGGCAGCGGGCGAAAGCAGTGGCGCGCTTCCGGCAGGGTGGCGGAGAAGGCCGCCAGCACGTCATGCCCCACCTCGAACGCATCCGGCCCAATGCAGGGCCCCAGCCATGCTATCAATTCAGGAGCTACTTGCGTAGGTTCCACGAGGGCTGGAGGCCTAAAACACCGAACAACCTGCTCAACCACATCCATACCACCCACACCCGCCAAGCCGCGCCAACCAGCATGCACGGCCGCCACCCGGGTGCCGAGCATGTCGCACAGCAAGATGGGCAGACAGTCCGCCACCATCATGGTGCAGGCCAGTCCGCGCGCCGAGGTGAAGGCGCCGTCGGCCTGGGCACCGTCGGGCGTGTCGGCGTTGAGTTCCAGTACCTCGGTGCCGTGGACCTGGTTCAGAAACACCGGCCGGGCCGCTAGGGTCTGCTGCAGGATGGCGCGGTTGCGCTGTACATGTGCAGCGTCATCCCCCACGTGGATGCCGAGGTTCAGGCTGGAATACGGCCCGACGGAGATCCCGCCGTATCGTGTGGTGCACAAGGCGCGCACGTTGGCCGGCGCGGGCCAATCGGGAATCAGACAATCGGCCGGAGCCAGTGGGGGACAGGTCATGCAACAAAGGATAAACCAAGCCCGTTACCATTGGTCCCTTGTACCGATAACACACCCTCCCTGGAGCCAAACACCATGATTCTCGAACTCGCCGATATCCGCATCCACCCCGGCCAGAACGCCGCATTTGAAGAAGCCATCCAGCGCGGCCTGGCCACCGTCATCGGCAGCGCCAAGGGCTTCCAGGGCTACAAGGTCAACCGCGGCATCGAGAGCACCGAGCGCTACATCCTGCAAATCTTCTGGGACACGCTGGAAGACCACACCGTGGGCTTTCGCCAGTCGGATGCATTTACCCAATGGCGCGCCATCGTCGGCCCGTTCTTTGCCGGCCCACCGGTCGTGGAGCACTTCGACCTGGTGACCAAGTCGGCCTGAGCCGCGCACAGCATTTTTTTGACTGGAGCCCAGCAACATGTCCTATGTCATTACGCCACCCGCCACGGTCAGCCTGCCAGTTGTGGGCCTAGCCGACCGATTTCCCGTGCACCGCATTTACTGTGTGGGCCGCAACTACGTGGAACACGCCCAGGAAATGGGCCACAGCGGGCGTGAGGCACCGTTCTTCTTCATGAAACCGGCCGATGCTGTGCTGCTTGCCATGCCCGGTCACGTCGCCGCCATGCCCTACCCCACGCTAACCGCCAACCTGCACCATGAAATCGAGCTGGTGGTGGCCATTGGCGTGGGCGGAGCCAACATCAAGGCCGCCGACGCAGCCCAGCATATCTACGGCTACGCCGTGGGCCTGGACATGACGCGGCGCGACCTGCAGAACGACATGAAGAAGCAGGGCCGCCCCTGGTGCATCGGCAAGGGTTTTGACCATTCCGCACCGATTGGCCCCATCACACCGGCGGCCCAGGTGCCCGGCATCCACTCGGCTGCCATCCACCTGCAGGTCAATGGCCAGGACCGCCAGCGTAGCAATATTGCCAAGCTGATCTGGAACGTGGCCGAGACCATCGAGCAGTTGTCCAGCGCCTGGACGCTGCAACCCGGCGACCTGATCTTCACCGGCACCCCCGAGGGCGTGAACGCCGTGGTGCGGGGCGACACTTTGGTGGGCAGCATTGACGGCCTGCAGGGCATTCAGGTTCGCGTGGAATGAGCAAACACCCGGCATCCCACCCCACATCGGCCTACACCCCCCTGCTTGACGGTGGCTACCAGTCCAGCGGGTTGACGCGCGGGCCCTGGCACCCCGACCACCAGCACGCCGGCCCGCCCATCGCCCTGGTGTGCCGCGCCTTTGAGGCGGCGGCCCAGGCCCATGGCCTGACGCACATTTCCCGTCTCACGGCCAATCTGCTGCGCCCGGTGCCGATCAGCGAACTCGCCGTGAACGTGAACCCGGTGTACGTGGGCCGCAATGCGGCGCACTTCTCGGCGCAACTAGTGGCCCAGGGGAAAGAGGTCGGGGTCTTCACGGCCCTGGCGCAACGCGAAAACGACTTCGCGGTGCCCGATGGGCTAGCCGGTCATCCGCTGCCGCAGGCTCCCAAGTCACCGGAAGATTCCCCGGTGGTGCACTTCCCGTTTGCCGGGCGGCATGTCGGCTATTCCGATCTGGTGGAGACCCGTGCCGCACGGGGCGAGATTTTTGGCGGCCCGTGCGCCATCTGGTTCCGGCTGCGCCACCCCTTGCTGGAGGGCGAAATCCCCAGCGCCTACCAGCGCGTGGCGGTGGCGGCGGATTCGGGCAACGGCATCAGCGCCATCCTGGACTACGAGCGCTACAGCTTCGTCAACTCGGACCTGACCATCAACCTGTTGCGCCATCCGGTGGGCGAATGGATCTGCCTGGATGCCCGCACCCACCTGGGTTCCAATGGCTGTGGGCTGGCGGAGTCAGCGCTGTACGATGTACAAGGCCTGATTGGCCGTTCCACGCAAAGCCTTACTGTGCGCGCACGCTGACCCGTTGCCTGATATCGTGGAATACTGCGACTGCTCCCATCACCATTCACCACTTTGAGAGGACGTCCCATGATGATCAAGCTTTGCGTACCGCTTTCTGCCGCGATTCTGGTGTGCGCCTGTGCCAGCAACCCCACGGGGCCAGCCGCCACTGCGCAGCTGGTGGCCACCAAGGGCAACACCGCAGCCGGTGAAGTGACGTTCTCCACCCGCGGCAATGCCGTGCTGGTGGCCGGAGAGGTGCGTGGCCTGGCACCCAACAGGGAGCACGGCTTTCACATCCACGAAAAGGGCGACTGCTCCAGCGGCGACGGCATGAGTACCGGCGGTCACTTCAACCCAACGGCCAAGGCCCATGGCGCCCATGACCACAGCGAACACCACACCGGTGACCTGGCCAGCCTGAAGGCCGATGCCAATGGCGTGGCACGTTTCAGCTACACCTCCACGACCCTCACGGTGGGCCAGGGCGCAACCGATGTCACCGGCCGCGGTCTGATTGTTCACCGCGACCCCGACGACTTCAAAACACAACCGACCGGCAATTCCGGCCCCCGCCTTGCCTGCGGCGTGATCACCAAAGGTTGAAACGACTTTTCCCCATCCATGCTGCGCAGTCCCATCAAACATTGCAAAGAGTGCGGCAGCGCCGTGGTCTACCGCCTGCCCGACGACGGCGACACCAAGGAACGCGCCATCTGCACGCAGTGCAACACCGTCCATTACGAGAACCCGCTGAACGTGGTCGGCACCGTGCCCCACTGGGGTGACAAGGTGCTGCTGTGCAAGCGCAACATCGAGCCACGCTGGGGCAAATGGACCTTGCCGGCGGGTTTCATGGAACTGGGTGAGACCACGGCCGAGGGCGCGGCCCGCGAGACCGACGAGGAAGCCGGCGCCCAGTTCGAACTGCAGGGCCTGTTCAGCCTGCTCAACGTGACCCGCGTCGGCCAGGTCCACCTGTTCTACCGGGCCAAACTGCTCAGCGAACACTTCGCGCCGGGCATTGAGACGATTGAGGCCCAGCTGTTCACTGAGGACGAAATTCCCTGGGACGAAATTGCCTTTCGCACCGTCAAGGAAACGCTGGAGCGCTACTTTGCCGACCGCCGCAGCGGCCACTACGGGTTGCATGTGGTTGACATCGTCTGACCATAGCGCGCGCCTGTCCCCCATGACCGCCCCCTCTGCCGCCGACGGCGCCAACAACAACAGCAAGCTGACCGATGCCGTGCTGGCCCTGGTGCTACAGGTGCCTGACAGCACCGAGCCGCTGGGCGAGCATCCGTCCGAGCGCGCCCAGCAAATAGCCCGCAATGCCGCGCGCACGGCCAGCGTGGTGTCGGGCTCGCTGTCGCTGCCCCCAGGCTTTCTGGGCTGGCTGACCGTGCTACCCGAATTGGTGGGTGTGTGGAAGCTGCAGGCCCAGATGGTGTCCGACATTGCCGCCGTCTATGGCAAGCGCAAGACGCTCGGGCGCGAGCAGATGATTTATTGCCTGTTCAAACACGTCTCGGCCCAATTGTTCCGCGACGTGGTGGTGCGTGTGGGCGAGCGCGTGGTGGTTCGCCAGACGTCGCTCAAGGTGATGCAAAACATTGCCCAGCAAGTGGGCGTGCAGGTGTCCAAGGCGGTGTTGACCAAGAGTGCGTCGCGCTTCGTGCCGATCTTGGGCGCAGTCGGAGTCGGGGCCTATGCCTACTACGACACTCTGCAGGTTGCCAAAACCGCTGTCGAACTCTTCGAGCGCGACACCATCATTGACGAAAACCCGTCCTAGGCGGGCCGCAGTGATGCGGCCCGGGCAAGTCACTACGCCAGGATGTCGCGAATCTGCTGCAGCGCAGCGGGGTCGTCCATCGTGGTCAGATCACCCACATCGCGGCCTTCACACACCGCCTGAATCGCACGGCGCAGCAGCTTGCCGCTACGGGTCTTGGGCAACACGGTCACAAAGCGCACGCGCGCCGGTCGTCCCACCGCACCGATGGTGTTGTCCACCACCTTCATGACTTCGGCCTCGAGCTTGGCGCGCGCAGCATCGTCCACCAGCACACTGGCGTCCTTGACCACGGCAAAGGCCACTGCGACCTGACCCTTCAGGTTGTCGGCCACACCGACCACAGCCACCTCGGAAATATTGGGATGGCTGGAAATGGCCTCTTCGATCTCGCGCGTGCCCAGGCGGTGGCCGGCCACGTTGATCACGTCGTCGGTGCGACCCAGGATGAAGAAGTAGCCGTCCTTGTCGCGCACACCCCAGTCAAAGGTGCTGTAAACCAGCTTGCCGGGGATGCTCTGCCAGTAGGTTTTGACAAAGCGCTCGTCGTCACGCCAGATGGTCTGCATGCAGCCGGGAGGCAGCGGGCCTTCGATGGCCACCACGCCCTTCTGATCGGCGCCCGTGAGTTCTTCACCGGTGTTTTCGTCCAGCAGCTTGACGTTGTAGCCGTACATGGCCACACCGGGGCTGCCAAAGCGGCTGGCTTTTTTCTCCACGCCGTTGGCAATACCCAGAATCGGCCAGCCGGTTTCGGTCTGCCAGTAGTTGTCGATGATGGGCTTGTCCAGGCCTTCGTTGATCCACTGCGCAGTGGGCTCGTCCAGCGGCTCGCCCGCCAGGAACAGAGCGCGCAGGCTGGAGAGGTCGTACTTGGACAGCAGGGCCGGGTCCTGCTTCTTGAGCACGCGCACCGCCGTGGGGGCGCTGAACATGACGGTGACCTTGTACTTCTCCACCAGGCTCCACCAGATGCCGCCATCCGGGCGGATGGGCAGGCCTTCGTACATGATGGTGGCCATACCGGCGATCAGCGGGCCGTAGATGATGTAGCTGTGACCCACCACCCAGCCGATGTCGCTGGTGGAGAAATAGGTTTCACCAGCATTGCCGCAGTAGATGTGCTTCATGCTGGCAGCCAGCGCCACAGCGTAGCCGCCGGTGTCGCGCTGCACGCCCTTGGGCTTGCCGGTGGTGCCGCTGGTGTACAGCGTGTAGCTCGGGTGGGTGGAATCCACCCACTCGCAGGGCACCACGGCGTTCAGGTGTTTCTCACGCAGAGCCCTCCACAAATGGTCACGTCCCGCTACGATATTCATAGCAGTAAGCTGGCGGTCGGCCAGCAGCACGGCGTCCGGCTTGTGGCTGGAATGGGCAATCGCCTCATCCAGCAGAGGCTTGTATTCCACAACCTTGCCACCCCGCATGCCGCCGTCGGAGCTGACGATAACTTTGGGGCTGGAGTCTTCAATGCGCGAGGCCAGGGCACCAGCGGCAAAGCCGCCAAACACCACCGAGTGGATGGCGCCAATGCGGGCGCAGGCCAGCATCGCAAATGCGGCTTCGGCGATCATCGGCATGTAGATCAGCACGCGGTCGCCCTTTTGCACGCCCAGATCCTTCAGGCTGGCTGCCATGCGCTGGACTTCAGCGTGCAACTGGGTGAAGGTATAGACCTGCTCGGTATTGGTTTCGGTGGACACCGCAATCAGCGCGGCCTGGTTGGCGCGATCCTTGAGGTGGCGGTCTACTGCGTTGTGGCACAGATTGGTAGTGCCGCCGACAAACCAGCGTGCGAAGGGCGGGTTGCTGTAATCGCAGACCTGTTGCGGCTGCGTTTGCCAGTCGATGGCCTTAGCCTCTTCAGCCCAAAAACCGTCCCGGTCGTCAATGGAGCGGCGGTAGAAATCTGCGTAAGCGGTCATGGTGTGTTCCTCGGTGCCGTTGAAACTGAATTCATAATTATGAATACACAGCTTGCAAGCACCTGACTGACACAAGTCAATCCCAGGCGACCGCCAGCCGCCAGACCCCAAAAACCCCTTATTTGATCAGGGCTTGTATTGCCTTGAAGTCCGGGTGCTCGGCGCTGCGAATCCATTCAAACGCGACCATCTCGGTCGTCACCAACTCGACGCCAGCGCCGGCCAGGCGGTCAAAGGCCGCGTCGCGGTTGCGCTCGGTGCGCGAGCTGCAGGCATCGGTCACAACCCAGACGTCAAATTCGTCTTCCAGCAAGTCCAGCGCGGTCTGCAGCAGGCACACATGGGCCTCGCAGCCTGCCAGCACAATCGTGCCGCGCTCGGAGCCGGCCGGGCCTTTTTGCAAATGCTTGGGCAGGCTGCGCGCATTGCCCTGCACCGGCTTGGGCGGTGGGCGCAGCCATTCACCCAGGCCCTCTTCCACCGCGCTGAATTGCATCTTGGACAACACGCGGGCGTCAGCCTGCTTGAGTGCTGCCTCCAGCTCGGGAACGCTGCGCCCCAGGCCGGATGGGTTCTGCTCGGTTGCAAACACGGGCACCCGCAGCAACGCGGCCATTTGCGCCAGCCGCACGGCATTCGCCAGAGCGGCGGCGCCGTCCAGCAAAGCTGGCATCAGGCGGACCTGGTAATCCACCAGCACCAGCTGGGACTCATCAACTTCTAGCAGCATGAAATCCCCTGTAGGTGGTGCAAATGGTCGGTTCTTGCTTCAATACGCCGCATCAGCGGGTCGCGGCAGCGGCGGTCGCCTCGTCCAGCGCCTTGCAGGACGGCGAACACACGGCCTGGGACTTGCCCAGCACCTTCTTGGTGGTCATCAGCGAGCGTGCGCGGTGCTTGCCGCACAGGAAACACGACATGGTGGCTCCGCCAAAGGACGCGGCAGCCATGAATGGAGATCCCGAAACCTTGGATTTGTAACGCAGTCCGTCCGGCAGGACGGTTGTTTTCGGTTCAGCTTTTGCCATAGTAGATACCCTCATAAGCCTGGCTTGACGCCGTGAACACCACGGGTTAAGCTCGTTAGATGCGAATTATCCTCGTTCTGGCCACGCTTTTGCTGGCAAATGTGGCACTTGCTGATCCGGCACCCCAACCAGACGAAATCAACCGCCTCTTGGCTGACCGTGGTTTACTGGCCCGAATTGGCGATGTCAGCGGCAAAGTGGAGGCGAAAGCCTCCGAGCTGGTACTCAACGCCATGACCTTTCTGGGCGTGCCCTACAAGCGCGGTGGTACCAGTGCGGAAACCGGTTTTGACTGCAGCGGTTTCGTGCGCGCCATCTACGAACAAACCGCCGGCTTGGTCCTGCCACGCAAGGCCAGCGAGCAGGCCGCAAGCTCCCAAAAAATCGACCGTTCGGACCTGCAGCCAGGTGATCTGGTGTTTTTCAACACCATGCGTCGCGCCTTCAGCCACGTCGGAATCTACATCGGTGATGGCAAATTCATCCACTCTCCCAAGCCTGGCGCTGAGGTTCGGGTGGAAAGCCTGTCCCTGAGCTATTGGGCACGCCGCTTCGATGGCGCCCGCCGCGTGCCGGTGGACGCGGCGGCTTCCGACACCCCCTAATTCTGCCCATCTTGCGCCCTCCTCTGCTTGCAGTTTCGGCGTGCGTGCGCCATGCTTTCGCTCTGGGAACACTGGCCTGCGTATCTGCCCTGGCCCAGCAAGACCCGTCTGCGACCCCAACTTCCGCCAAAGACAGCCATGCGGAAAAACCAGCCGCAACCCTCAATCGCGTAGAAGTCACCAGCACAGCCAGCGACACCGACCTGCGCCGCGCCTCCACAGCCTCCAAGATCATCATTGGCAAGGAGGAGATTGAACGCTATGGCGACAACTCGGTCAGCGAGGTGCTAAAGCGCCTGCCCGGCGTAACCACCGGCGGCCGCCCTGGCCGTGGCGGCGATGTGCGCATGCGCGGCATGGGCAGTGGCTATACCCAACTGCTGGTCAACGGTGAGCGCATGCCGCCCGGGTTTTCGCTGGACAGCCTGCCACCGGATCAGGTGGAACGCATCGAAGTGATGCGCGCGCCCACCGCCGAATACGGCGCACGCGCAGTGGCAGGCACCATCAACATCGTGCTGAAAGAAGCACTGAAAAAGACCCTCAACGAAGTCAAACTGGGTATGACAGGCGAAGATGGACGCCATTCCCCCAGCGCGTCCTGGACGCGCAATGACAAGCTAGGCGAAACGGTGGCCTACACCGTGACCCTGTCGGTGAACCGCAGCGACAGCCTGGACAAGAGCGACACCCGCACACGCTGGTTCGACCTGCCAAGTGGGCGCCAGGAGCTGGACCAGCATGAAACCGGTGTCAGCACCAGCCTGCGCAACAGCGTGCACCTCAACGGCCGCGTCCAGATTGGCCTGGGCCAGGGCGAATCTCTGACCGTGATGCCGTTTCTGGTGCTCTCCAAGGGAAACTCTTTTACACAGAGCTACCTGGAACAGGCGCCAGGTGGGGTCATCGCCCAGCCTTATGCCAGCTACACCAACGAAGGCGACGGCCGTTACTCCAATGTGCGCACCAACGCGCAGTGGCAGAAAAACCTGGGGGATGGCACCCGACTGGAAATGCGCTACGGTGTAGGCGCCAGCACGTTTGAGAGCCACGGCTTGCGCCGCGAATGGGATACACGCGGCGCACAAACCCGCACTGTTGATGACCAATCCAGCACCCGGGAGAATGGCTGGACCCTGACCGGCAAGGTCTCGCAACAACTGGAAAGCGAACACAGCCTGGTCAGCGGCATGGAGCTGGACAGCAGCCGGCGCAACCAGAGCCGCACGACATTGCAAAACGGCCTACCCATACTGACCGAGTTTGGCGACGATTTGAATGCCTCGTCCCTGCGCATGGCGGCCTACATCCAGGATGAATGGAACCCCAGCAAGCAACTGTCCGCCTACGCCGGCCTGCGCTGGGAAGGCATTGAAACCACCAGTGACAGCAATGCCTACCAGGTCAGCAATCAGAGCGGTGTGCTGACGCCGCTGCTGCACGCCACCTGGCGGCCCGACGAGAAAAGCCGCAACCAGTGGCGCACCAGCCTGACCCGCAGCTACAAATCAGCAACATTGCAGGAATTGATTGCACGGCCCGCCATCTCCCAGCGCTATCCAACCGGCAGCAACGAGGTGGGTAGCCCGGACCGTGCCGGCAACCCCAACCTGGCGCCTGAACTGGCGCGTGGTTTCGAGATTGCCTATGAGTACTACCTGGAAAAGGGTGGCCTGCTCAGTGCCAATTTCTTCCACCGCCGCATCAGCGATTTGATCCGCAACGTGGTGTCACTCGAAGACGTGTCCTGGTCACCCGTCAAGCGCTGGGTCTCCCGCCCGCAAAACGTGGGCAACGCCACGGCACAGGGCATTGAACTGGAAGCCAAGGCCCGCATGGACGAGTTGTGGAGTGATGCCATTCCCGTCGCGTTGCGCGCCAACGTGAGTTTCTTTGACTCCACGGTGGATCAGGTTCCCGGCCCCAACAACCGGCTGGAAGGCCAGCCCAAGGGCACGGCCAATCTCGGGGCGGACTACAAGTTCCGTGGCTGGCCCCTGAGTGTCGGGGCCAACGTGAACTACACGCCGGCCTACGACCTGCAGCTCAGCGACATCCAGAGCAGCAGCGTGGGCGCCAAGGTGGTGAGCGATGCCTTCCTGGTGTGGTTCATCAATCCCAATGCCCAGTTGCGGCTCAGCGCCAACAACCTGGCACCGCGCGACTACAGCAACATCAGCAGCCTTCTCAACGGCGCCCAGCGCCAGGACAACGAGAGCTTCAATCCGTCCAGCATCCGCTGGGGCCTGCGGTTGGAACTGAAGCTCTAGCCCGCGTTCAGACCTTCTGGGCCGCCTTGCCGAAGACCGCCAGGCAGGCCGCACGCGCCGTGTCGCGCTCAGGCAATTTGGTGCACACGCCATCCAGCTGTGCATGGAGCCGCTTCACCACAGGTGCGTGCTTTCCGCCGGCGTTCCAGGTGGTGAGCTGGGCACCCATTTTTTCCAGGCTGCGACGATTGCGCTCGTAGAACGTCTCTGGGGCGGCATCGAGTTCGCCAATCACCTGGGCGGCAGCCTTCTCGATGCGGGCACTGTCCTGGGGCGCCAGTTCAATCAGCTTTTGCACATAGCCGCTGCCCCACTGCAGGCGTGTGGCCGGCCCCAAGGAGCCGGCATAGGCCTTCTCCGCCCAATCGAGCGAGGCGGCCTTGTCGCCGCGCCGCTTGGCGTTCGATGCCAGCACCAGCATGTGGTAATAGCCGGAAACGGCCTTGGGCAGCTCGGCCTTGAGCAGGGCATCGGAGGCATCCAACTGGCCCACATCACTGAGCAGGTGTGCGGCCGATGGAATCACGGCCTGGCGCTCGTATTTGTCGCGTGCGGCCTTGTCGGCCTTCTCGGCTGCGGACTGCGCCTGCGCCACCAGAGCGGGCGGCAAATCTGGGACGGCTGCTTTGGGCTTGTCCATCAGCGCCAGCCCCACCTTGGCCTGCACCGCACCCAGCTGGTCTGCCGTGGACAGGCTGGCATCCGCCGCCAGACGGTCCAGCGCGGTGTTCAGGGCTCCCAGCAGGGCGGTGCGTTCAGTACTGCCCTGCTTGGTCAACACGGCGACCAGGTCGTTGGCATAGTTGACCAGAATGTCGGCGGTTTCACGGGCCCGGGGGGCGTCGGCCAGAACCGTTTGCACCGCCGCCAAGGCCTGCACGGTGTCCAGTCCTGACGCCTTGTCCTGCGCAGCCAGGGCCACAGCACGCAGGGTCAAGCGCGCGGCAGCCTCAGCCTCTTGGGGTGGGCACTTGCGGGCGAGTTGCACCACAGTGGCTGCCAGGTCCTTCCTGGACAGCAACTGCGCCTCATCGACGTCCCACGCGTAGTAGGCCAGCAAACGCCAGGCGTCGGGAGACAGCGCTGCTGCACCACCGCCGGGCGGGGTGGACAACGCTGCGGTCAACGTCTCCTTGACGGGTTGCGTGGCCGCCATGCCCAGTTTGAGCAGTTGCATGTACTGCACGGCATCCACCTCACCGGGCAGGCGGGTCAGCTCGGTGCCATCGGGCTTGAACAGAATGGTGGTCGGGTAGCCGCGCACCTTGAACTGCGTGCCCAGCTTCTGTGCACCGGGCGTGTCGCCATCCAGGTAGACCGGGATAAAGCCCTTGCTACGCTCCACAAAGTCGGGCCGGTTGAATACCGTGGCCTTGATCTGGTTGCAGGGTGGACACCACACGGCGCCCCAATACAGAAACACCGGTTTGTTGTCGGCCCGGGCCCTGGCAAAGACGGTATCCAGGCTGGCTCCATCGGGCTTGACCCATGCAATGCCAACATGTGCATCCCGCGCTACCGTAACCACCGCAGGAGCGGCCGCTGTTTCAGGTGCTTTGGAACAGGCTGAGATCAAGGCGGAAATAACAGCAAGCAGGACAACGCGGTGCATGGTTGGCAACCCCTCAATCGGAAAAGCGTGGATTTTGCGCCTATTGCAGCGAACCTGGCGGCCCAGGGTTTGCGCCTCACTCTATGTGCTGAACACCCGAAATTCCGGCCCCACGAAGGGATGAAGACAAAAATAGGCCTCCAGCCCTCGCAAAATATGGAGTTATAGCTATGCTTTTTATAGCTAATTTTGTTTCCAACGCAGTTGACTCCAGTTTCCTGGCGGGGTTGTCTTGCCACCCCTTCGGTAATCGCGTTGCGCCGGAACGCGCCGCCCAGTCCGTATACTCGTGCGCGCAGGCCCCGCAATTGGCACGCACCAACACGGGTAGATTTCCCGGGCCCTCCATGAGCACTTTCACTGCAAAGACCGGCATGACATTGACCGTGGCCCCACGCGACTCTCTCAAGACCAGGATCACGCTCTCCATGCTGGCCCTGTTTCTGGCTGGCCTCTGGTCGCTGTCGTACTACGCCAGCCGCATCCTGCACGTGGACATGGAACGCGCGCTCGGCGACCAGCAGTTCTCCACGGTTTCCGTCATGGCCAGCAGTGTCGACCACGCGCTCACAGACCGATTGAATGCGCTGGATACGGTTGCCGCTGTCATCACGACGCACCAGTTGGAGCACCCTGACACCCTGCAAGCCCATCTGGAGACGCTGCCGCTACTGCAAAACTTCTTCAATGCCGGAGTGATTGCGTACCGCATGGATGGCACTGCGATAGCCGATACGTCTCCATCGGCTGGGCGAATCGGTGTCAACTACATGGACATTGACACCATTGCCGCTGCCCTGCGGGATGGAAAGTCCACGGTCGGGCGCCCTGTTATCGGCAAGAAACTGCTGGCCCCGGTCTTTGGCATGACGGTTCCCATTCGCAATGCCCGCAATGAAGTCTTAGGCGCCTTGTCGGGGGTCACCAATCTGGGGACGCCCAACTTCCTGGACCAGATCACCCAAGCCCGGTACAGCAAGACCGGCGGCTACATGCTGGTATCACCGCAGCACCGGCTCATTGTGACCGCGACGGACAAGAGTCGCGTCATGGAAGTACTCCCGGCGACCGGGAGCAATCCGCTGATTGACCGTTTCTTCCGGGGCTTCGAAGGATCGGGTGTAACAGTCAATCGGCTGGGCGTGGAGGTCCTGGCATCCGCCAAATCTATTGGCATGGCCAACTGGTACGTGGCGGCGGCACTCCCCACCGCCGAGGCCTTTGCACCGATCCACAATATGCTGCGGCGCATGTTGCTGGCAACCATGGTCCTGACACTGGCAGCCGGCGCTTTGACTTGGTGGACGATCAGACGCCAGTTGGCCCCGCTCATGACAGCAGCCGGCACATTGGCCGCCATGTCAGCGTCGGAACGCCCACCACAACCCCTCCCCGTCACCCGGCGGGATGAAATTGGCCAGGTCATCGGTGGATTCAATCGCCTGCTGGTTGCACTGGCGCAGCGGGAAGACGCCTTGAAGCGCAACGAGCGCAAGTTCCTGGACATTCTGGAGAACGTGGATGCCTACATCTACCTCAAGGACATCAACGGCCGCTACCTGTTTGCCAATCGCGCCATGCGCCGCATGCGCGGTGTTGGCGTGGACGGGATGGTAGGCTCCACGGATGATGCGTTCCTGGACCCCAAAACGGTGGAACAGTTGCGTGCCAATGACCGGCAGGTTCTGGAGAATGGCACTACCCTGAAGACCGATGAGACCGTTGTCCACCGCACCACCGGAACCACCGCCATCTACCTCAGCGTCAAACTGCCCCTGCGCAACGATGTGGGTGCCATTTATGCGCTGTGCGGAATTTCGACCGATATCACCGAACGCAAGAAAATCGAGGAGGAAAGGCGCATCGCCGCCATTGCTTTCGAGTGCCAGGAAGGCATGCTGGTGCTGGATGACCAGCTCAAGATATTGCGGGTCAATCACGCATTCACGCAGATCACCGGTTACTCGCGCGAGGAAGTGGAAGGACGCATTTCGGTCCTTGCCAGAGCGGATCTGCGCCCCTCCGTGACCTGGGATGCCGCGTGGGACCAAGTCCAGCGCACCGGGTCATGGCAAGGTGACCTGTGGCATACGCGCAAGAATGGCGAAGACTATTTGTGCCGAACGACCATCACCGTGGTGCGCGATGAGACCGGCAAAATATCCCACTTTGTGGGCAATTTCACCGACGCAACCGACCTGTATCTGCAGGAGAAAAAACGTCTGCAGCACGAAGCGGCTCACCGCAATGCTCTGGTGCGCGAGGTGCATCACCGCATCAAGAACAATCTGCAGGGCATTACCGGACTGTTGCGCCAGTTTGCTGCGGTCCATCCTGAAACCCGCGAACCCCTGAATCAGGCCATCAGCCAGGTTCGCAGCGTGGCCGTGCTGCACGGCCTGCAGGGACGCAAATCCATGGACACGGTGCGCCTGTGTGAGCTGACCAGCGCTATCGCCGATGATGTTCAGGCCGTATGGCAAGTACCGATTCATGTTGACATCCCGCCACAGTGGGTAGCGGGCGTCGTCGCTGAGAATGAAGCCGTACCCATGGCCTTGGTCATCAACGAATTGATTGTCAACGCCGTCAAGCATGGCGGCAAAGCGCACGGACAAGTCCAGGTGCGACTGCGCAAGGGCGAGCGCCCCGAGGTGATACTGGTGGCCATTGAAAACACCGGCGAGTTGCGCCCCACCGCGGATGCGACACCGGATCAGCACATCGGCCTGCACCTGGTCAGTTCATTGATGCCACGCCATGGCGTCACCCTGACCCGGGAACAATGCTGCACAACGGTGATTACACGGCTGCATGTCGAGCCGCCTGTCGTCACACTGGAACCAATGGAAATTCATGACCCTGAACAACACAACGCAGCTCCCCCACCTTTTGCTGGTTGATGACGACCGTCTGGTTCTGTCCACACTGGCGCTGGGATTGCAGCAGGCCGGCTACCGCGTCACCAGCGCGGAGTCTGCGGAGGAAGCTGAAGCCTTTCTCGCCAGTGGAGACCGTCCTGACATGGCCATTCTCGACATTCGGTTGTCGGGCAGCAGCGGCCTGTACCTGGCGGAGCGGCTCCATCAACTGGACCGCATTCCCTTTGTGATTCTCAGTGCCTACAGTGACCAGCCCATGATTGACCAGGCAACCCAATTGGGCGCTCTGGGCTATTGGGTCAAGCCCATGGACACACCCAAGCTGGTTCCGGCACTGGAGGCTGCACTCGCCCGGGCCAATGAACTGCAAGAATTGCGTGCATCCCGCCAGCAACTGCAAGCAGCATTGGATGCTGAACGCAATATCAACGTCGCAGTGGGCATCACGATGATGCAGTACCACCTCAAGCGCAATGAGGCGTTCAACAAACTGCGAAACGCCGCGCGCACCCAGCGGTGCAAGCTGGTGGACCTGGCCAATGAAATTGTTCTTGCCGGTGAAGCATTGAATTTGTGACTATTTAAATACAGGTTTGACGCAACGCAAACATTCCTGCTATAAACAAAGCCCAAAGCAGACTTATGGGTCCCCGCCCCTGACCCCAAGTTGTTGAGGCCCTGAACACGCCTCGTTAGCCAGATCGGTATGTCCACAATGTGGACCCAAGTGCGCGTGTTCAAACTGTTTGAAATAGTTCATTTCTACGTTGCAAGGCGGCTACTCGACGTCAACATTGGCGTGCGCCTCTTTGCGCTCATGGCATTGGCTGCATCTGTGGCACTATTGCTTGCGGCGGCCGGCATTCTGGGACTGGCGGCATCCAAGGAAAGCCTGCGATCCGTGTACGAAGATCGCATGCTGCCACTGCAGCAACTGGCGGACATCGCACGCCTCATGCTCATCAATCGCACCTTGCTGCAAACGGCCCTGAGCGACGTCCGAGTCCACAGCGCAGAACCTGCCGAACTCACATTGAACCAGGAGCTGGCACGGAACACGGCCAATGCGATTGAGGACAACATCGCAAAAATCGACACCCAGTGGCAGCAATACGCGTCATTTCCCCTCCCTCCCGAACACCGGGAACTGGCGAACCGCTTTACCGTCAGCCGCGGCATCTATATCAAGGAGGCGCTAAAACCCGCAGCAGCCGCGCTGCGCTCAGGCTACTACGACCAGACCAAGGAACTGGCAGCCAGGGCGCAGACGCTCTACCACAACGCCATACCCGATCTGCAGACCCTGAACCAGGTGCAACTGCAGGCCGCTCAGGACACCTACACCGGTGGAGTCCGCCGCTATGAGAACACGCGCCTCATTGCCCTGGCTGCGCTGGGCGTGGCAATGGCCTTCATGACCTGGCTGGGCTTGATGCTGACCACATCCATCATCAACCCGCTCAAGCAGGTCATCGGAATTTTCAAGCGTATCTCCAATGGACAGTACGACTCGGACATTCACATTGACGGCAAGGATGAAATCAGCAAGGTCATGCGTGCACTCGGAGACATGCAGACCAAGTTGGGACTGGACGAAGAGGCCATTCACCAACTCGCTTTCTATGACCCGCTGACCAATCTGCCCAATCGGCGCCTGCTGCGTGACCGGTTGCAGCGTGCGTTGTCTGCCAGCGCGCGCAACGGCCTGCTGGGCGCGGTGCTGATGATCGATCTGGACAACTTCAAGCGCATCAATGACACGCGCGGACATGACATGGGAGACCGGCTGTTGGCCGACGTTGCCCTGCGCATCCAGAGCAATGTTCGCCAGGCCGACACGGTGGCGCGCCTGGGCGGTGACGAGTTCATCATCGTCCTGGTCGATCTGAGCCCGGATGCGGTGCAGGCCGCCGTGTTGGCCGAGAGTATTGGCGAAAAAATTCTCGCCGCCCTCAACCAGCCCTATGTGCTGGAAAACCAGACTTACCACAGCTCTGCCAGCATGGGCCTGTGCCTGTTCGAGGGCCAGGATGTCGGCATCGACGATCTGCTCAAACGCGCCGACATGTCCATGTACCAGGCCAAAGGCAGCGGGCGCAATGCGCTGCGCTTCTACGACCCACAAATTCAGGCCTCGCTGGAAAACCACACGGCCCTCGAATCCGAACTGCGGGAGGCGCTGGCACTCAACCAGCTCAAGCTCTACTACCAGATTCAGGTTGATAACCGGCATGGCGTGCTCGGTGCCGAAGTACTGCTGCGCTGGGAGCATCCGCGACACGGCCTGGTATCACCCGATCAGTTCATTCCCATCGCCGAAGAGTCCGGCCTGATACTGCCGATTGGCGAGTGGGTTCTGCAGACGGCCTGTGCCCAACTGGCGGCTTGGTCCAGCAACCCGGCCTCTGAGCATTTCATACTGTCGGTCAACGTCAGTGCGCGCCAGTTCCGCCAACCCGACTTCGTGAGCGTGGTGACACGCGCCCTGACGCAATCCGGCGTCAACCCCCGCAAGATCAAGCTTGAACTGACAGAGAGCCTGGTGCTGCACAACGTTGCCGACACCATCGAGAAGATGAAGACCCTGAACCGACAGGGGGTTCACTTCTCCATGGACGATTTTGGAACCGGCTACTCCTCCCTGGCCCATCTGACCGAACTGCCCATTCAGCAGTTGAAGATTGACCGAAGTTTTGTGCGCCACATCGCCACCAACTTCAATGACGCAGTCATTGTGCAAACCATCATTGGCATGGCCCACAACCTGGGAGTGGCGGTTATCGCCGAAGGCGTCGAAACCGAAGCACAGCGTGCCTGCCTGGAACGCTTTGGCTGCCCTACCTACCAGGGCTACCTCTTTGGCAAACCCATGCCGCTGAACGAATTCGAAGAACTGGCCCTACCAGTCGTCATTACCTAATAACAACCCAACGGAGACAGCACGTGAACCATCTGAAAATTTCCACTCGCTTGATGATCCTCATCGGAATTCTGTCGGCATTGCTAATCGCCATTGGAAGTGTAGGCATTTACGGCGTTGGCCAATCCAATGCATCGGTGCGCTCGGTATACGAAGAGCGCCTGATACCCACCGGGCAGGTATCGGAAATCCAAAAACTACTGTTACGCAACCGGTTGGCAATTGCGACCTCGCTGGTGACTCCCACGCCGGAAGTCATTGGCCCCGCCACTGCGGAAGTGGAGGCCAATATTGCCCAGATAACCAAAATATGGGAAGCCTACAAGGCGACCAGCCTGCAGCCGGATGAAGAGGCCATCGCCAGGACATTTGCAGAGAATCGCAGCAAGTTTGTTCAACAGGGCCTCAAGCCCGCCATTGCTGCGCTGCGGGCCAATGACATTCCAGCCGCCAGCAAGGTCGTGGTCGACGCGATTCGCCCTCTTTATGTTCCCGTCAACGAGGGAATCGAAGCGCTGATGCAGTACCAACTGAACGACGCAAGGCATGACTATCTCGCCGCGATTGAACGCTACAACACCATTCGCGTGGTTTCGATCACTTCCATCGCTCTGGGCGTCGTGTTTGCCGTGCTGTTTGGCGCCGCCCTGATTCGCGGCATCGCCCGATCACTGAACCACGCCGTGGATATTTCCAATGCCGTCGCAGGGGGGGACCTGAACCAGACCATTCACGTTCAGGGCAAGGATGAAGTTTCCCAATTGCTGAAAGCCCTGGCTGCCATGCAGGGCAACCTGTCCAAGGTTGTGTCCAGCGTGCGCACGGGTTCGGAAGGTGTTGCCACCGCCAGCGCACAGATTGCATCCGGCAACCACGATCTGTCCGCTCGGACAGAGCAACAGGCCAGCGCACTGGAGGAAACGGCCGCTGCCATGGAAGAGTTGAATGCCACCGTTCAGAAAAACGCCGATGCGGCGGCCCAGGCCAACCGGGAGGCTTTGAGCGCCAGCACCACCGCTGTCAAGGGCGGCGAGGTGGTTGCCCAGGTAGTGGACACCATGCGCGGCATCAATGAGAGCTCGAAGAAGATTTCCGACATCATCAGCGTGATCGACGGCATCGCCTTTCAGACCAATATCCTCGCCCTCAACGCGGCGGTCGAGGCTGCACGGGCGGGCGAGCAAGGGCGCGGCTTTGCCGTGGTGGCCGGGGAAGTTCGCAGTCTGGCCGGCCGCTCCGCAGAGGCATCCAAGGAGATCAAGAACCTCATCAGCGCCAGTGTGCTGCGGGTAGAACAGGGATCGCTCCTGGTCGATCAGGCCGGCGTCACCATGGGCGAAGTCGTTAACGGTATCAAACGTGTGACCGATCTGATGGGCGAAATCAGCAATGCCAGCCACGAGCAAGCCCAGGGCGTCTCTCAGGTTGGGGAAGCGGTCTCGCAAATGGACCAGGTCACCCAGCAAAATGCGGCCCTGGTCGAAGAAATGGCCGCTGCGGCCAGTAGCCTGAAATCCCAGGCGCACGATCTGGTGGACACCGTGGCCATTTTCAAGCTGACACCAGGGGCCGCCCACCCACAAGGCGGTGAGCGAGCGCATACCGGCGCCAATGCCAAACTCCAGGTCCATCAGCCCATTGGCATCGGTCACGCCAGCCTGGCTGGCGCATAAGCCCCCAACTGCCCGTTCGTGCCAGCCATGCCCGCTGGCACGACATAAACAAAATCTGGCCTAAGCCCTCGTGAAATTTGGATATATTGCTATACTATCTATAGCAACTTCTGCATAAGATCAGCCACAGGCAGCGGCCTCGCGAACAGATACCCCTGACCATAGTCACAACCAGCAGCCAGCAGCATATCGCGCTGCTCGACAGTTTCCACGCCTTCGGCGATGACCTTGAGCCCCAGTTTGTGGGCCATGACGATGATGGCCTCGACAATGGCCAGGTCGCCGGGGTCCGTTGCCATGTCGCGCACAAATGACTGATCGATCTTCAGGAAGTCAATCGGAAACTTCTTCAGGTACGCCATTGCCGAGTAACCAGTGCCGAAGTCGTCCAGTGAAATCTGAATTCCGGCATTGCGAAACTGCATCAGCCTTTCTGCAATTTCCGGCCGGTCTTCCAGCAGCAGGCCCTCCGTGATTTCAATCACCATGCAGCTGCCGGGCAGATCGATGGCTTTCAGGTACTCGATCCAGGTTTCATGGGTGTTGTCAACGAAGAACTGGCGTGGTGACTTGTTGACACTGATCTGCACCGGCGCTGACACCGGGTCCGCCGTGCGGGACTGCCAGGCTTTGACGATGCCCGCGGACTCCCGGAAAACCCAGTCGCCAATCTCGTTGATCAGGCCGGTTTCCTCGGCAATGGGAATGAAGTCCACCGGGCTGACCATGCCCAACTGGGGATGGTGCCAGCGCAACAGCGCTTCGGCCTTGAGCACACGCTCGGTGCGCAACTCTATGATGGGCTGCAAATAGATCTCGAACTGACCCGCTGCCAGAGCGACCCGCAAGTCATTGCTGAGTTGCTGGCGGGTTTTCGCCATGGTTTGCATGGAACCGGTGAAATAGCTGAAGCGGTTGCGCCCACCGGCCTTGGACGCGTACATCGCCTGGTCCGCGTTCTTCAGCAGCGAATCGACATCGGTCGCATCATTGGGGAACAGCGTGATGCCGACACTGGCCGATACATAGCCAATTTCGCCGTCCAGCGTAAACGGCGCCGTGAGCGCCTGCAGCATGGCCTGCGCCACCTCGCCGACCCGGTGGGTGTCGGTCAGGTCGGTCATGATGATGGTGAACTCATCGCCCCCCAGGCGCGCCACCGTGTCGCTGGAGCGCACGCATTGGCAAATGCGCTTGGCCGCTTCAACCAGCAGGTTGTCGCCAGCGTGGTGTCCGAGCGTGTCATTGACTTCCTTGAAATGGTCCAGGTCCACAAACAGCAACGCCAGCAGGGTGCCCGAACGCCGGGCCCGCATGACCTCCTGCTGGAGCCGGTCGCGGAACAGGCGCCGGTTGGGCAGCTCGGTCAACGGGTCGTAGTTCGCCTGGCGCCAGATGGTTTCTTCGGCGCGCTTCTTGTCGGTGATGTCCGAGAACATGGCAATGCGGCGCAGCACTTTGCCCTCATTGTCATAAATGGTGTTGATGGACAACCACTCGGGATACTCATCACCATTCTTGCGCCGGTTGCAAATCTCGCCCTGCCAGCGCCCCGTGGCTTCCAGCGCGTGCCACATGCCTTGGTAGAACTTGGCGTCCTGGCGGCCACTGTTCAAAATACTCGGGGTCTGACCTATCGCTTCGTGCGAGGTGTAACCGGTCAATTGCGTAAAAGCCGGGTTGATGGCAATGATGCGGTTGTTGGCATCCGTCACCGTGATCGCCTCGCCAATGGCCTGGTGGACCGAGGCGGCAATCTGCAACTCGTTCTCGGTGCGCTTGCGCTCAATCACGACCGAAGCCAGCCGGACCGCCTTGTCCATGCGCACCGTGTCATCCAGAGCGGGGGCGTTGGTCTCCCGGCGCAGGCACGCCAGAACCCCCAACACTTCACCATTCATGGCGCTCAGAGGCTCCGAGCGGCAGGCAATACCAACCGGCCGCTCCGTTCCGGGCCAACAACCTGCGCAGTCCGCATGGGTGCTGATGTCATCAATGGCCGACGGCCTGCCGTGGCGCGCCGAGTGCGCGCAGCCCCTGCCTCCATCACCAAAGCTGCGGATGGCCTCTGGACCGGGGGGCGAAACCCTGGGCGCCGCAGAGCGAATCAACTTTTGCCCCAGTTCGTCCACCAACAAGATGGTGCACGCCATGCCCGGTATCTGCCGCTCAGCCTCTTCGGCAATGGCGTGCATCATCTCGGGCAGCGGTGTGCCGCGTGCCAGATCATCCATCAGGGCCGCACGGGTGCGGTCCCACGCCTCGTCCCGCTTGCGCTGGGTAATGTCGAGGTTGTTGCCCAGATAGCCCGTAACAGCGTTCTGGGCATTGCGCAGCGGCACGGCACTGCCACTGACCCAGGCTACCTGACCATCGGGTTTGAGGTAACGAAAATCCCGACCCCAGTGTTTTCCCTCGGCAACGGCTTCCTGCCAGGACCGCAGCACCTCATCGCGGTCATCGGGGTGCACCGTGCTGGTCCAGCCGGCGCCCACGGCTTCCTCGTGGGACAGGCCAGCACCGGCACACCAACTCGGATTCACAAATTGGCAATGGCCATCGTTGTTGATCTGGTAAATGCCAACCGGAGCATGGGTGGCCAACTGGCGGAAGCGCTCCTCACTCTCCTGCAATTGCAGCACGCGTTCGCGGATCTTCGCCTCCAGTTGCGTGCGATGGACCTCCAGCTCCCGCCGGTGGCTGTACAACTCGCAGAAGACCTTGACCTTGCTCTGCAGGATGTGGGGGTCAAACGGCTTGATCAGGTAATCCACCGCACCCAGGTCGTAGCCCTTGAACTGAAGCTGGATGTCATTGATACCCGCCGTAACAAAAATAATAGGCAAGTGGCGCGTCTTCGGGTTTGAGCGCATCAATTCGGCGGTCTCAAAACCATCCATGCCCGGCATCTGCACATCCAGCAGGACCAGTGCAAAGTCGCGTTTGAGGGTATGGCGCAGGGCATCATTGCCGGAGGTGGCCGTCACTAGGTCCACGTCCAGTGGCCCCAGAACGGCCTTCAGCGCTGTGAGATTTTCCGGTCGGTCATCGACCAGCAGCAAGGCGATGTTGTCAGCCATGGCAAGGCACCTTGTTTCGTGTTGGCAATACACCGCCGCCGGCCAGCACAGACAATAGGCCTGCAATGCCTTTTAGCGGCAGAACGTGGTCCACCGTGGTTGCCGCCAGTGCCGACGCCGGCATCTGGGGTGCTTCCGCATCCTCCGGATCTTGCACGACGGTCAGGCCGCCGCGCTGCTTGATCCGCGCCAGGCCCCGGCTGCCATCGAAATTCGCCCCGGTCAGGACGACACCAATCAGCGTGTTGGTGTAGACATCGGCGGCCGACTCGAACAGCACATCCACCGATGGGCGGGCATAGCTGACCGGCGCATCGGCTGACAGTGACAAATGCCCATCCGGCTCAACGAGCAGGTGGTAGTTGGCGGGCGCCAGGTAGACATGCCCGGGCATCACCAGATCCTGTTCGTCAGCTTCCTTCACGTGCAGGGGACTATGGGCATCCAGCAGCTTGGCCAGGCCATTCCCGGCTTCGGCACCAATGTGCTGGACAATCATGATGGGCAGGGAGAAGTCGGCCGGCAAGGCGCCCAGCAGGCTGCCCAGCGCCTGCACACCACCACTGGAGACGCCCACCACCACTGCACGGAAAGCCGGGTAGTCAGCCATAGCGCTTCCGGTAAATGCGCATGGCGGGTTGCAACTCTTCGTAGCGCTCACCCTGCACACGCCGTTCCAGGCTCTCCTTCAGCCCCAGACACAGGAACCCGCCGGGCAGCAGACTGCTGTCGAAGAGACGCAGGCAGCGCTCCTTCAGCGCCGTCTTGAAATAAATCATGACGTTACGGCACAGCACCATGTTCATTTCCCCAAACTCGGCATCGACGGCCAGGTTGTGTGGCGCAAAGACGATGTCCTTGCGCAATTCCCCAAACAGAATAGCGCGTTCGTAGCGGGCCGTGTAGTAGTCGGAAAAAGACGCCTTGCCGCCACTGGCCTGGTAGTTGCGAGTAAAGCGCTGCATCTCCGAAATCGAGAGCACACCCTCGGCGGCCTGTTGCAATACCGTCTCGTTGATGTCGGTGGCATACATGCGAAACCGCCCGGCAAGCCCTTCCTCGTTGAGCAGGATGGCCATGGAGTAGGCCTCCTCACCGGTTGAGCACCCGGCCAGCCAGATCTTGACGAAGGGATAGGTTCGCAAAAACGGCACCACCTGTTCGCGCACCGACTTGAAGAACAGCGGATCACGGAACATTTCCGTGACATTGACGGTGATGCCGCGCAGCAGCGATTCAAACAACTCGCGCTCCCGCAACAACCGGGACTGCGCCTGGGAAAACGTGTCAAACGGTGACTCATTCAACCAATGGGTCAGGCGCCTGCGGATGGATGACTCCGCATAGTCACGAAAATCGTAGCCATAGACATCGTGCAAGCCCTCCAGCAAGAGGCGAATTTCCACGCTTGTGACGTCATCGACCATGGTGGTGCCTAGTTGCGCTGGAACAGCCAGACGCGGATCAGCGACATCAGCTTGTCCACATCAATCGGTTTGGAGATGTAGTCGCTGGCACCGGCAGCCAGGCACTTCTCATGATCCCCCTTCAGCGCCTTGGCGGTCATGGCAATGACCGGCAGCCCCGCGTGTCGCGGGTTCTTGCGAATCTCCCGCATGGCAGTGTAGCCATCCATCTCCGGCATCATGACGTCCATCAACACGATGCCAATGTCTGGATGCTCTTCCAGCCGGGCCAGGGCCTCGATTCCGTTTTCCGCTTCGATCACGCTCAGATTCTTCTCGGCCAGCACACTGCTCAATGAAAAGACGTTCCGCATGTCGTCATCCACCAGCAGGACCTTGCGGCCATCAAGCATGGCCTCCTTGTCCAGCGCGGTACGGATCATGCGCTGCTTATTGGGGTGCAGGTTGCTCTCCACCAGATGCAGGAACAACGTCACTTCATTGAGCAGGCGTTCCGGACTCTTGACGCCCTTGATGATGATGCTTTCCGCAAAGCGCCGCAGCTTGCGCTCATCATCATGGCTCAGATCCCTCCCGGAATGGATGATGACGGGCGTGCGCCGGGCGTGGTCCATGGACTGGATGTGCTCCAGCAGCTCAAAACCCGACATGTCGGCCAGCCCCAGATCCAGCACCATGCAGTCAAAGGCATTCGCCTGGAGTTGGGCCAGCGCCTGCGTGCCGCTGCCGGCCACCGTGATCTCCACGCCCTGCTCTTCCAGCAAGGCAACCATACTCTTGGCCTCGTCCGCGTTGTCCTCAACAATCAGCAGGCGCTTCATGGAGCGGGTCAGTGAGCTTTCTATGGATTGGAGCACCTCCTGCAAGCGATCAGCACCAACCGGTTTCGTCACAAAGCCGATGGCCCCCATGGTCATGGCCCTCTGACGATCCTCCAGACAGGTGACAAAGTGCACCGGAATATGGCGAGTCTTCGGGTTGTCCTTGAGATGGCGCATCACGCCCCAACCGTCCACCCCGGGCAACATCACATCCAGAAGAATGGCACTGGGCAGGTGACGCTCGGCCAGAGTCAGTCCCTGCTGGCCGTCTCCCGCGGCCAGCACGTCAAAGCCGCGCTCCCGGATCATGTCCTGCAGGATGCGCGAGAAATGCGGATCGTCTTCAATCACCAGAATGCACTTCTCCCCGACGGTGGCGGCCACTTCGACCTCTGCAGGCCGCTCCTGCACGGTGGCCCGCAGGGTAATGGTGTTTTGACGCGGCGGCTGGGGTTCCACTGGCACGCCTGGCACCATCTGCAACGGCAAATACAGGGTGAATACGCTGCCACGACCTTCTTCGCTGACCAGACGGATATCGCCTTGCATCCCGCGTGCCAGTTGCAACGAGATCGACAGCCCCAAACCGGTACCACCGTACTTGCGGCTGATGGAACCGTCGGCCTGGTGAAACGCCTGGAAAACCGTCTCCTGTTTGTTCGCGGCAATGCCGATGCCTGTGTCACGCACCGCAAAAGCCAGGGCGGGCACGCCCAATGGACTCTCTTGTGGGACTGCCAAGCTGATGCGCAGGTCGATATCCCCGCTATCGGTGAACTTCACGGCATTGGACAACAGGTTCTTCAACACCTGCTGGACACGCTGGTCGTCCCCCTGAAAGCTACCCGGAACATCCGGTGCAACGTCGATCAGTAGAGTGAGTCCCTTCTGCGCCACCAGAGGCTGGAACAAGCCTCGCAGGTTGTCACACAGGCTAGGGAGCGAAACCTCAACACTGTGAAACTGCATCTGTCCGGCTTCCACCTTGGACAGATCCAGAATGTCGTTGATCAGGTTCAGCAGGTCCTTGCCAGCCGACTGGATCGTGGAGGCATACTCAACCTGCTTGTCGGACAGATTGCCGTCCTTGTTCTGCGACAGCAGGCTGGACAGAATCATCAGACTGTTCAGCGGTGTGCGCAACTCGTGCGACATGTTGGCCAAAAATTCCGACTTGTACGCACTGACCCGCCCCAGCTCTTCGGCTTTTTGCCGCAAGGTGTCACTGGCAGCCTCAATTTCGCGGTTCTTTGCCCCGATGCTCTCGCGCTGTTCTTCCAGCAGCTGCGCCCGTTCTTCCAGCTCTTCATTGCTCTGTTGCAGCTCTTCCTGCTGCACCCGCAGCTCTTCCGTCTGCTGCTGGGTCTCTTCCAGCAGCTCTGCCAGACGCTGGCGAGACACGCTGACACCCAAACCAACGGCAATACCATCCCCTGCCAGGCGCATGAACTCCAGTTCCAGCGCGGTAAAGGGATGGAAGGTTCCCAGCTCAATGGCGCCTACCAGCCGGTCGTCGTGTAAAAGTGGAAACGCCAGCACCTGGGCCGGCGCGGCCTGGCCCAGCGCAGAGGCGATCGGCAGATACCCCGCGGGTAGGTCCGACACACAAATAGTGCGCCGCTCGGCGGCAGCCTGGCCCGTCAGGGTCTCCCCCAGACGCAGCCGTTCCCGCCCCGGCGCCGAGCGGGTGTGGGCGTAGGACGCCGCCAAATGCAGTTCTTCAGCCCGCTCGTCATACAGATACAGCGCACCCACCCCGGCGCGCAGGTACTCAGCGAGATAGGTCAATACCTTGTCGGCCAACTCGATCGCCCGCAGTTCGCCGCGCATGTGTGCGTTCAGCTCGTTCAGCCCACTCTTGAGCCAGTCGGATGCGTTCGCGGTCTCGCGGCTGTGACGCAGCGAGTCGGTCATCTTGCCAAAGGACTCATTGAGGGTGCATTGCACTTCGCTCAGGCTCACGGCGGCCTTCAACAAAGTGCCCGACTCATCCAGCGGCAAATCCCTGAAATCGATCTGCAAGGGCTTGCTCGGTGCAACCTGAAGGCTCAGGTCGCCACTGCCAATGGCCTGCGAAACCCGAATCTTCTCGGCACTGCCCTCGATCAGGCTCTGCACTGCGTCAATCGCCTGGCGCAACGACACACGCACGCTGCGCGTAATGAAGACTGCCAGTGCGATACCCCCGGTCAGGATCAACAACAGCATGAAGCCGATGACCTTCACCGTCGCGCGCCCCTCCTGCTCGGCCTCGACCCGGATGCTGCTGGCCTTGGCTGCGGCATAGCCGGCGAGCACCAGTACACGCTCCAGCACGATGTCACTTAATCGGGTGTCCCGCTCGTCGTTTTGCAGAGCGGCTTCCGCATGACGTCCGTTGCGTACCAGGTCAATCGTTTGCTCACGTGCCGCACGCAGCTCCATCCAGCCCTGTTCAAGACGGCGCACATCCGTAGAATCACCCAGGTAGAGTTGACGCACCAGGGCGATGTTCGCATCAACCCCTGCCGCCTGGAGTCGCAGCATGTCCCGTGTAGTTTGCGCCTGCGCGGCAGATGGGTTGTGTACCAGGCGGGTCATGTGGCTGCGGGCCAGCAGCACATCCGAGCGGACTTCCAGGATGGCGGTAGTAATCGCGTAGGGGTGCTCGAAAATATCGACCGTCAAATTGGACAGACGCATCACGCTGCCGCCACCCAACACACCCAGTACCCCTGCACCCAACAAAATGATGGCAAAACCGAGGAATAACCTCGTCACGATTCGCATTCGACTCAGCATCGCTCTATCCCCATCAGTGAAGTGGCTTGGGTCAACGGGTCCCGGGTGCCTCGGTGTGACCCTTTGGCGAAAAACGGGGAGTATCAGCCCTGGCTGAAACGGACATCCAGCACGCGCAACGGTTTGGCACTATTCGGGCCTTGCAGCGCGGCGCAGTACACGGCCACACCGTGCGAATCTTGATTTTGGGTGACTTCTCTCCAGCAGCACACGGTGCTGGAATCGAAAATGCAAATGGAATCCACTAAGAGGAACAACGTTGACCTACATCAACCTTGTCCACCCTCACTGGAAGGGTTTGCGCAGAGGCGCTACTCCATCAGGAGCTTCGCCAACGCATGAAAGGCCGGCAATGTGGTCGGATCCAGGTTGGAGTTGGCGGCCAGCGGGTAAGACGCAAACCGCGCGATCACCATTTCAGCCTTGGTGTCCACATAGACGGCTTGCCCATGGACCCCGCGCGCTGCGAAGGCTCCGTGCTCGTTGTGGGAAACCCACCACATGTCGCGGTAGCTCCAGCCCGGTATGGTCTTGAAACCGGCCTTGGCAAGAAACTCCTTGTTGCCCACCGAGTCCACCGAGAAATACGCATCCTGCTCGGTCCCCAGCTTGCTCCAGATGCGCTCGTGCAGGTTTTCGCTGATGGATTTGCCAGTGACCCGGCGGATCATCCAGCCCAGTGAGTCCGAGTTCACCGTCTTGTAGGCAAAGGCCTGACCGTGCTCCCCTTCGGGCCAGATGGTGTGCCTAGGGCGCGGCGACGACAGTCACCCTCCCGGCTGGATCACTGAACAGTATTCCGGCCTCCGGATCGAACGAGAAGACTCCATCCGAAAGCTCAGCGCGCAGACGCGCTGTCTTGCTGCCAAACGCCAGATCCACGGCTCCATCCACCGCCAGCTTGACCTCGACCCGGGCCTGCAGCGTGAGCGCCATCTGCTCCTCCAGTTCGCGGCGCTCTGCCAGCGACTTGGACCAGACCTGCACAGCCTGCCGCCAGGCCGCCTTGACGCGTTCCAGCATGCCCTTGGGGTCACCCGCGGCACTCAGGTGCTTGACCAGCTTTTGCAGGTTCTCCTCGTTGGACTTTTCCTTTTCCAGACGCACAGTCAGCTCCTGCATCTGGTGCTCCAACTCGGCATTCGCACCGACCTTGACTACGGTGGTGCCGCTCTTGTCGGAGCCCAGCAGTGGCACACGCAGCAGCATCATCGCAGTGGCCGTTCCGCCCACCAGACGGCCGCGCTGCGGCACTTTTTCGCCGATGATGATCTGGTTGAGTGACTCCAGCTCACAACCCAACGCCATATCGTCCAGCGCAATGACGGTCCCGGCGTGGATGCTGCTGTTCTCGGCAAACCGCGCCGACACCGCCCCATTGGCCTGCACCCGGGCCTGGGCGATGATGCCACCGCTCACGTGGATATCTCCACCAGACTCCAGCAGGCCGCCGTCCACAGTGCCCTTGACCACAATATCGCCACTGGCCTGCACCTTCATGCCGTGGCTCACCTCGCCGTCTACCTGCACCGTCCCCTCAAAATGGATGTTGCCAGTGGCCATGTTCACTTCTCCCACCCGCAGGATGGGTTCTACCTGAACCCCGTGACTGACAAGCACCGGCTGCCCCACCGAGGCCGCTTCAAGCAAATTGGGATCTCCACTGGCGGGCTGGGCGCCACTGAGTTGGGCGGAAAATGGCGTATCCAGACCCGGGCGTGGCGGCAACTCACGGCCTTTCACCGTGTGGCCAGGTACACCAGGGGTTGGAGGAATGCGCCGCATCAAAGGCTCACCCGGATGCACCACCAGAATGCCTCCGTGTTCGCGGTAGTCAATCAGGCCGTTGTCATCCACCTTGGGTGCGCGGTCTGACGTGAGTGTGAGCAGCGCATCAAATTCCGTATCGTGGCCGTTTTCGGGGGGGGTTCCGCTGGCAACTGGCAGGTGTTCCCCTTGCCCCAAACTGCATGCGCGCACCAGCGCCGCCTCATCAATTCCGAAAACAATGCCGGCGTCATTCAGGGCCTGTTGAATGTCCCCGAGGGTGATCGGCTGGCCTCCCTGCGGTGGCACCAGGCTGACTTGCACGGCCATCTCATCGGGCGCAATCTCGACCTGCACACTGGCATTGCGCCGCTCAGCCACCTGCACCACAAACGGCGTTTCCACGGTGTTGCAATCGGCCGCAGCCGATCCGATGGCCTCCTCATTGAGCAGGCACTGACCGAATCCGGCCTGTTCCAGCAGGGCGTGCAACATGGCCGCATCCACCGGCGGACGCCCGGCAACCGGTTGGTGGCGCAGAAACACCTGCCCCTCGGTTTCGGTCAGGGTAATGCCCGTCAAGTCCATGATCAGCTATCCGCCTTTCCACGCACTGGTGCATGAACCCCAACAGTTGAGTGCCATGCGAAATGAAGTGTAGGAGCTTTATCGCAGAGGGCAATTGATATATGACAGTGCCCGTTTTAGGGGGTCGCAGCCAACCCGCTGCGGTGCAAACAGTCAACCAGCGTCGCCGCAAAGCCCGACAGCACAGCCCCCTTGCGAACACAGATCTGCAGATCCCGTTGTGCCCAGGGCTCATCCATTTCCACCACCACGGGCGGCTCCCGCAGCCCCGCCCCGGGCACCGCACTGCGCGGCACCATGCCAATGCCCACACCAGCCCCCACCATGCGGCAGACCGCCTCGAAGCTGCGAACCTGGATGCGCACATCCAGGTGGCGCCCGAGTTCGGCAGCGGCGTTCATGGTGAAGGTGTGTATCGCCGAGCCGACGTGCAGCATGACAAAGGCGTAGTCCAGCACATCGGCAAAGCGCACGCGTTCGCGCAACGCCAGTGCATGGCCCAGGGGAACAATCAGCACCAGCCGGTCCTGCCGGTACGGCGTCATGTCCACGCCCGCGCCCGTGCCAGCCTCGGCCAGCACGCCGACCTCCACCTCGCCACTGGCCACGGCCAGCGCAATTTCGGTGCTGGTGCGTTCTTCCAGACTGACGCTAACCTGGGGGTGCTGCTTCAGGAAACCGGCCAGATCATCCGGCAAAAAGGTGTGGGTGGCGTGCGTATTGGCCCACAGGCTCACCTGGCCCTGAATGCCGGCGGCATATGGCAGCAGATCGGCGTGCATTTGCTCAATGCGGGCAAAGACCTGCCGGGCACTGCGCAGCAGCGCCTCGCCGGCACGCGTCAGTTCCAGGCCACGGGCCTGGCGACCAAACAACGGCGCGCCCAGCGCCTCCTCCAGTTGGCGCAACCGGTGGCTGGCCGATGACGGCGCCAGGTGGACACGCGCCGCGCCGCGCGTCAGGTTGTGCTCTTCGGCAATGGCGATGAACAGGCGCAAATCCACCAGGTCGTAACGCATGGCGTCTCCTTATAGCGTTCGTTTTATACGAACGCATGTTTTCAACAATGGCAATTGTGGGAATCGCCTTAGCCTGTGATGATCGGCCTCATCCTGAATGGCTGACATGGTAAAGCACTGCAGCATTCGTACCACACGCACATTTCACTCCACTTCACGACATGCCCTGGAAACACTGGTCCTCCCATCGCCTGGGCGTTGCGCTCGCCATCCTGGCCGCACTGGGCTTCTCGTTCAAGGCCATCTTCGTCAAGCTGGCCTACGCGGTTGCGCAGGCGGTGCCGGTGGACCCGGTCACCCTGCTGTCGCTGCGCATGATCTTTGCACTGCCGGCATTTGTCTGGGTGGGGTTTCACTCCAGCCGGTCGGTGGCACCCTTAAGCCGGCGCGACTGGCTGATGCTCGTCACGCTGGGACTGCTGGGCTACTACGGGGCCAGTATCCTCGACTTTCTGGGCCTGCGCTACATCACCGCCGGTCTGGAGCGGCTGATCCTGTTCACCTACCCCACGCTGACCATCCTGATCGGCGTGCTGTTCATGGGCAAGACGGCATCAAAGCGCGAGATCGGCGCTTTGGTGCTGTCCTACGCCGGCATCGGCCTGGCCTTTGCGCACGATCTGCAACTGGCGGGGGACATGGGTGTCGTGCTCGTGGGTGCGGCGTTTGTATTTGCATCGTCGTTGTCGTATGCCTTCTACCAGGCCGGCAGCGAGCCCGTGATCCGGCAGCTGGGAGCGGCACGCTTCACGGCCATGGCGATGCTGGTGTCCACGCTGGCCACGCTGCTGCACTTCGCGGTGACGCAGCCGGTGCAAGCGCTGGTTCAACCCCTGCCGATTTATTTCTATGCGGCAGGCATGGCGCTGTTCTCCACCGTGCTGCCGGTGTTCATGACCTCGTCGGCGATCCGGCGCATTGGCTCGGCCCAGACCGTTCTGATCGGCACCATCGGCCCCATGCTGACCATCTTCTTCAGCAGTTGGCTGCTGGACGAGCCGCTGTCGCTGTGGCAAATGCTGGGCGCCGGCCTGGTGCTGGCAGGCGTGCTGCTGGTCAGCCGGCGCTAGCCAGATCCCCGTATTCGCGGGCAATGGCCGTCGCCAAGCGGGCGTTGTTCAGCACCAGTTGGATGTTGGCGGCCAGGCTGTCACCCCCGGTCAGCTCGCAGACACGGGCCAGAAGGAACGGCGTGGACTCCTTGCCGGCGATGCCCTGCGCTAGCGCCTCCCCCAACGCCTGCTCCACGGCGTCGTCAATCGTCGCGCGCGGCATGGCAAACGCTTCGGGAATCGGGTTGGCCACCACCACGCCACCGCGTAGGTCCATGGCCCACTTGGCGTGCATGACCCGGGCGATGGCCTGGGCGCTGTCGAGCTGGTAGTCCACCTTGTACGCGCTGTCGCGGGTGAAGAAGGCCGGCAACCACGCGGTCTGGTAGCCGACCACCGGTACGCCGTGCGTCTCCAGGTATTCCAGCGTCAGCCCCAGATCCAGGATGGACTTGGCACCCGCGCACACCACGGCCACGGGCGTCTGCGCCAGCTCCTGCAAATCCGCGGACACGTCAAAGCTCTGCTGTGCCCCACGGTGTACGCCGCCAATGCCACCGGTGGCAAACACGCGGATGCCGGCTTGTGCCGCAATCACCATGGTCGCGGCCACGGTGGTGGCGCCGGTGGCACCACTGGCGACGATGAACGGAATGTCGCGGCGGCTGACCTTGACCACGCTGCGCCCGGTCTGGCCCAGTAATTCGATCTCCGCCGCGGTCAGACCCGCCTTCAGCCGCCCGCCAAGGATGGCGATGGTGGCAGGCACGGCGCCGTGCGCGCGCACCTCGGCCTCCACCTGCAGCGCGGTGGCCACATTCTGTGGATACGGCATGCCGTGCGAAATGATGGTGGACTCCAGCGCCACCACCGGGCGGCGTTGGGCCAAGGCCTGCGCCACGTCAGGATGAATATCGAGATAAGGATGGGTCATGTTGGAACTCACTCAGCAGGGGTGCGCAGTAACTGCGCCACCGAAACGACGGAAAGGCTCGGATGGTTGGCCTGCTCGGACGTCACCGTCAGCGCCGCGCAGGCCAGCGCGAACGGAATCGCCTGTGCCAGGGTCTGGTGGTGGACAAAGCCGTGCACCAGGCCGGCCATCAACGCATCACCCGCGCCGCTCACATTGACCACATCACCCGGCACCACGCCGTGCCAGCCGTGGCCAGCGTCCTTGTCGCTCCAGTAGAGTCCCCGCGCGCCCAGACTCAGCACCACCTGTTGCACGCCCTGAGTGTGCAACCAATGCACGGCGCGTTCAATATCTGCATCGGTTTGCAGCGTGAAGCCGCACAGGGCCTGGGCCTCCTGCCGGTTGACCTTGAGCGTGTGCACCTGCGCCAGCCACGGGCGGATGCGCGGGCACTTGAAGGCAGACACCGCATCCACAAACACTGGTGTTGCGCCCCGGTTGGCAAACAGCCAGGCCAGCGCTGCATCTGTCACATTGCAGTCCACCACCAGGGCGGCGGCGTGGCGCACGCGCTCGGCATGGGTGGCCAGTTGCTCGGGGGTGATGCGCTCCAGGATGCGCATGTCATTGACGGCCACCTCCAGATCGCCCGCAGGCCCGTGCAGCGACACATAGGTGGATGTGGCCTCGCCGGTGAACACCCAGCAACCGCGTACGTCCACGCCGGCCTTCTGGGTGGCCTCCAGCAGGCTGCGGCCCTGCGGATCGTCGCCCACGGCGCTGAGCAGGCGCGTGTCGTGACCCAGGCGCGCCAGGTTTTCCGCCACGTTGCGGGCCACGCCGCCCGGTGCGCTGCGGATGCGCCCCGGGTTGGAGTCGGCGGCGGTCAGCGTGCGCTCGGTGGTGGCCGAGATGTCCATGTTGGCGCCGCCCAGCACCAGCACAAAACGTTGGTCGGCCAGCACATAGCCCTTGCCCAGGATGTGGCCCTTCTGCATCAGATTCATGATGTGGCCGGCCACCGCCGGACGGCTGATGCCCAGCCGGTCCGCCAGCGCCTGCTGGGCAATCAGCGGCTCATCACGCAGGATGGCCAGGATTTGTTGTTCACGGTCAGTCACAAACAAAAGTATAAATTGCAAACTTGTGTTCACGATTGATTTTTCACATCGATCAACAGATGCTATATATTCAGTAGCGCTCTACGCAGTATCGACGAGGGCTATGCGGCAATTCGCCATGTATCATGCCGAATAGGCATGGGAAACCAGCTTTTTTGGGTTTGCTTTTCTAGGGTAAACCCTTATTCTTGATGCATGACAACTCGCCATCCGCAACGGTGGCACCAACGCATCATGAACACCCTCCTTGAACAAATTGCCCGTCTCCTGCCAGCCACTCCCGCCGAGCGTGAGGATGACGGCGTCGCCCACCAATTGATGGAAAGCGCCGAAGCCTGCGCAGGCACCAACCCGCACGAAGCGCAGGAACTGCGCGAAGCCGCTGCCGCCTACATCAGCGTCGTGCGCTAAGCGCCCGGGGCGCTCCATGCGCAGCGCAATCGCTGCCACAATGCGCCCATGACAGCCTGTACATCCTGTGGCGCCTGCTGCGCCAGTTTTCGGGTGGACTTTTCCACCTATGAACTCGACACCCAACACGGCAACGTGCCCTGCGGCCTGACGGTGGAGGTGACCGACAGCACCGCCCGCATGCGCGGCACCGACCACACGCCTGCCCGCTGCGCGGCGCTCACCGGCACGCTGGGCCAAAAGGTCGGCTGCGGCATCTACGAATGGCGCCCCTCGCCCTGCCGCGAGTTTGAGGAAGGCAGCGATGCCTGCGCCCAGGCCCGCCGCAGGCATGGCCTGCCTGCGCTGGACGCCTGACAGCACTCGCCCTGCAGCGCCAGCTTTACCTCCGCTTCAAGCGCAATTTCACCCAGACCACCGGATGCTGGGTCATGCTGGCCTGCGCGGCGGTGCTGGCTCTGAGCTTTCTGCCCCTGGGCAATGGCGGCGGCAAAACAGTTACAAGCGAAATAGGGGATTAGCCCTCGTGAAATAAGCCTTGATAGCTATTGAATAGATAGCGATCCTGACCGCATGGCGCGCTCCGACTGGACCTTGCGCCCGATTCCACAGCACATGCAGCCGTCATCTACTTCTTGCAGAGGAACGGCCAGATCAGTCTGGCGCCTGGGGGGACTATTTCGCCGCCCTTGTACCTATGGGAAATGGGTGTGACCTTTTGCTCTGCCGGCAACTCCCGCATCAGCGCTGTATCCATCGGCATCTGACCGCGAAACAGGGCGACGGGATCGACAAAACGCCCCCCTTCCGGGACCACCGTATCGTTGACTACCGCATAGCGGGGCGACTCACTGATGTACGCGGTCAGGTGCAAGTGGGGCTCGCGCTTCGCTCCAGGAACACCGCTCCTGCCGTTGGGCCCCAGGAACTCGCCCATGCGCACGCGCTGACCCACTTCCCATTCAGGAACCTTGCTGAAATGCGCGTACAAGGTATACGACCAGACCGGCAGACCGGAATCCTGAGGGGAGTGCTGAAGGACGATCAGCGTACCGCGCGATTTCCGAAGACCATCCGTGCCAGCGGTTTTGGCGACAACCACGCCATCTGCCATCGCGTGGATCGGTTCATCGTAGGGGGCGGGTATATCGGCGCCCGAATGCAGCGTGTCAGTCGGACCTTTCCATTGTTCGCCAAAAACATGGTCAATGGCGTAGCAATGGACACCCCGGGGGAAAGTCGGGCTCAAGCTACTTTCCTGCATGCCGGCTGCATTCAACTGGTCTTTCGGGGTCTTCGGGTTGAGAAAGGCCATGCGGCTGGTGTTCTTCAGCTGGGACACGTCCACCTTGTGCGGCTCGGTGGCGCTAGCCGCCGCTCCACCCTGGTCGCCCCCCGGGTTCGGCCCAGCGCCATCACCGAGCTTGTCAAAAGCATCCGTCAGTTCCTGCGCGGTGACGAAACCGTCCCCATTGGCGTCGATCTTCTGGAATCGGCGCTTGTTGCCCAGCCACTCCTCGGCAGAAATCCTGCCATCCTCATTCGCGTCGTAGGTTTTCATCAACGCGTCAGCCCGCGGGTTGGCGTGCGCGACACCGCAGAGCAACCAGGAGATGGTCAGCGGCGCCAGCACCACCTTGAGGATGTTTGTCATCGGAAGCCTCTTTATCGTTGTCTTCGATACGCCAGAAGCTCGGTGCGCCGCCGGAACCAAGCTCCATCATAGCTACGGATGGGTGCGCATTTTTCTACGTTGCTCAAGGCTGTGGGTGCAGCAGCGCACAGAAAACCAAAGTTCGCCAGCGCACCATGGCGTCTTTTCCTCCAGACCCCATGAAACCGAATACCGCCTCCCCCCGGTTGCTAATGCTTGAGCGCGTTGGCCGTATTGCAGCGAGCGTGTGGGAACAGGGATTCGCCTTATTAAGCTTTGTCGGCGAAAGCGCTCTGGCGTTCATGGGGTGGCTGACGCACCCGCAGCGCATACGCTGGCGGTCGATTCTCTTCAATCTGCGCACCGCCGGAGTGGATGCGCTGCCCATCGTGGGCTTGCTGTCGTTTCTGCTGGGCATTGTGGTGGCCTACCAGGGCGCCGACCAGTTGCGCCAATACGGAGCCAACATCTACGTGACCGACCTGGTCGGCCTGTCGATGCTGCGCGAGTTTGCACCGCTGATGAGCGCGATCATCATTGCCGGGCGATCCGGCTCGGCCTATGCGGCGCAGATCGGCACGATGGCCGTCACGCAGGAGATCGATGCGATGCGCACGCTGGGCATTGCACCGCTGGAGATGCTGGTGCTACCCAAGCTGATCGCGCTGGTGATTGCGCTGCCGCTGCTGACCGTGTTTGCCGACGTGCTGGGCGTGGCCGGGGGCATGCTGATGGCGCGCGCGCAACTGGGTGTGAGCTTCCATGAATTCCTGGACCGGTTTCCGCACGCGGTCAGCACCACGTCGTATCTGGTGGGCATTGGCAAGGCGCCGGTGTTCGCCGTCATCATTGCAGTGGTGGGCTGTTTTCAGGGCTTTCGCACCCGGGGCGGTGCCGACAGCGTGGGCCGGCAAACCACCCGCGCGGTGGTGCAGTCCATCTTTCTGGTGATTCTGGCGGACGCGCTGTTTTCCATCGCATTCAGCGTGCTGGACCTCTGACATGCAGACCCAGAGCACAACCTCCGACATGGCAATTGAAATGCAGGGCGTGGTCACGCGGTTTGCCAGCCATGTGGTGCACAACGGGATTGACCTGGCCGTGCGCAAAGCAGAGGTGTTTGCCGTCATTGGCGGCAGCGGCTCGGGCAAATCGACGCTGCTGCGCGAAATGATTCTGTTACAAAAACCCAGCGAAGGCAGCGTGCGCGTGCTGGGCACGGATTTGACCGGCATTGGTGACGGAGCGGCACTCGCGCTGCGCCAGCGCTTTGGCGTACTGTTTCAGCATGGCGGCCTGTTTGGAGCGCTCAACGTATTGGAAAACATTGGCCTGCCGCTGCGCGAGCATCGCCAGATGGATGATGCAGAAGTCGACAAGATTGCCCGGGCCAAGCTGGATGCGGTTGGGCTGGGGGCGTCCGTTGGCGCGCAGCTGCCTTCGGAACTGAGCGGCGGCATGCTCAAGCGTGCCGCACTGGCGCGGGCCCTGGTGCTGGACCCGGAGCTGTTGTTCCTGGACGAGCCCACGGCCGGGCTGGACCCGCAAAGTGCCGCCGGCATTGACACACTGGTGCGCACGCTGCGCGACACGCTGGACCTGACGGTGGTGATGATCACGCACGACCTGGACCTGTTGTGGCAGGTGGCCGACCGGGTGGCGGTACTGGCCGATGGCAAGGCACAAGACGTCGGCGCCATGGCTGAGCTGGCACAAAGCGCCAATCCCGCAGTGCGCGCTTTTTTTGACGGGCCGCGCGGCAGAACCGCCCAGGCGCAGGCCGAAACACAAACCGGCAAGCAGAACACAGAACCCGCCAAGGAGCCATCATCGAAACCAAAGTGAACTATGCGCTGATCGGGGGCTTTGTGATCGGGCTCGGTGCGGTCCTGGTCGCCGTCCTGCTGTGGCTGGCCTCGGGTGGCGCATGGCAAAAAAAGTACGACGTGTACTTGGCGGTGGAAGACGAATCGGTGGCCGGGCTGAACCTGGATGCGCCGGTGAAATACAACGGCGTGGATGTGGGCCAGGTGCAGACGATTGCGCTGGACAAGACCAACCCGCAGCGCGTGAACCTGCTGTTTTCCATCGAGCATGGCACGCCGGTCAAGGAAGACACCATTGCCGTGCTCAAGACGCAGGGTCTGACCGGCATTGCCTATGTGGAGCTGAGCGGCGGCAGCGTGGCCTCGCCCACCCTGGTGGCGAAGGACGGCGCGAAGTACCCGCAGATCCAGACCAAGCCCTCGTTGGCGGCGCGGCTGGAAAACATACTCACCAGCGTGCTGGCGAAGCTGGACAGCACATCCGGCAGCATCAACGCCATTCTCAGCCCCGAAAACCAGGCCGCGTTTCGCAGCGCATTGGCCGACATCGCGGTGGTCACGCGCACCGTGGCCGCGCGCAAGGACAGTATCGACAGCGGCCTGACGGACGGTGCCACCACCCTGAAGAACACGGCCAAGGCCAGCGCCAAGCTGGGCGAGCTGACAGACCGCGTGGGGCGCGCAGCGGACTCGGTGGACACCATGGGCACCGAGGTCTCCAAGACCAGTGTGAGCGCGGGCAAGACCGTGGATGTGATTGGTGCCGACGTGAAGCATTTCAGCATGGAAACTCTGCCCGAACTGGAGCGACTGCTGGGCGAGCTGAGCACACTGAGTGCTTCGCTGCGGCAGTTGACCGACCAGACCCGTCGCGACCCGCGTGGCCTGATTTTCGGACGCACGCCCGTGCCAGAAGGTCCGGGCGAAACAGGGAGCAAACCATGAAGCCATTCGACCACCACAGCGCAGGCGCTTGGGCTGCACGTAGCGTTTCCGTGTTGTACATGTTGGCCCTCGGAGCCTGCAGTGTGCTCCAGCCCAGCGCGACGGAGCCGCCCGCCTTTTATTCGCTGAACACGGCATCCAACACGGCGCGCTTGCGCGCACCGGATAGCGCCACGCGCACGTTGCCCACACTCATCATCACCCCACCCCATGCGGCCTCCGGGTTTGACAGTCAACGGATCATTTATGTGCGCAACGCGCACCAGTTGGAGTACTTTGCCCACAGCGAGTGGGTGGACACGCCAGCGCGCATGCTCGGGCCGTTGCTGGCTTCCGCGATGGAGGGCACCGGCGTCTTTGGCGCGGTGGTAGTGACCCCGGCCGGTGCCGCGGGCGACCTGCGGCTGGAGACCGAAATCGTGCGACTGCAGCACAGCTTTCAGGGCAGCCCCAGTCGCGTGCAGTTCACGCTGCGCGCCTTTCTGCTGGACGACAAGACGCGCCGCGTATTGGCCTGGCGTGAATTCCGTGGCGAGGCCGCCTCGGCAAGCGATGCACCGCAAGGCGGCGTGGACGCCGCCAACACGGTCGTGCAGACCGTGTTGAACGAGCTGGCCCAGTTTGTGGCGGCACAACCCCGATGACCACATGAAACGCCCTCCCCTGCTTCGCGTCCTCGGATGGGTCATTTCTGCCGCATTGATGACGCTATTCCTTGCCGTTTCGTTCATTGTGCTGTTCGGCTGGAACTGGATGCGCGCGCCGTTGGAGCGCTATACGCTGGAAAAGACCGGGCGCGCATTGCAAATCGAAGGAAATCTGACGGTGAAGCTGGGTTGGCCTGTGGCACGCCTGCGCGCCGACGGGGTGGAATATGCCAACCCGGCCTGGGCGCAGGAAAAGAAGATGCTGGCCGCGCAGGGCGTGGAAGTGTCGGTGGACCTGCCGCAAGTGCTGCTGCGCAAACTGGCGTTTCCCGAAGTGCTGCTGGACCATGCCACGGTATTTCTGGAACAAGCACCGGACGGGCGCCGAAGCTGGCTGCTGGACCTGCAGCAGCAGGATGAAGACGCACGCATCGGGCTTGGGCGCATCCTGCTGAACCACGCCACGCTGGGCTACGACGACACCGCGCAAAAGACCCGCCTGCGCGGCGAACTGTCCACCAACAACCCCAAAACAATTGGAGGCGCCACCGAATTGGCATTTACCGCCCAGGGCCACCTCAAGGGAGTTTCAGTCAAGGCGCAGGGTAATGGAGGGCCGGTGCTGGCGTTGCGCGACACCACGCGACCCTACCCGTTGAAGGTGGACGCCACACTGGGGCGCACCCAGGTCAAGGTGAACGGCTCGGTGACCGGCCTGCTGGCGCTCACCGCGGTGGACATGCACATGGTGCTCAAAGGCGAAAACCTGGAGCACTTGTATCCGCTGCTCGGCATTGCATTCCCGGCAACCCGCGCCTATTCGACCGAAGGCCACCTGCTGCACAGCGGAAACACCTGGCGGTATGAGCAGTTTTCCGGGCGCGTGGGCGCCAGCGACATTGCGGGGTTTGCACAAATTGTGAGTGGTGGAAAGCGCCCCTTGTTGACCGCAGACTTGCGCTCACGGTCGCTGGCGCTGGACGATCTGGGACCGGTGATTGGCGCGCGCCCCGGCAGCGTGGCACAAGCGGTTGCCCAGCCAAGAGCAGCCTTGAAAACGCGCGTGATGCCCGATTTGCCTTTCCATACCGAGCGTTGGGGTTCGGTGGATGCCGACGTGCGACTTCAGGCCAAGACCATCGCGCGCAACAAGGCCTTGCCGTTGGAGGACTTGCAAGTTCATCTGAAATTGGAGGACAAGATACTCAAGCTGGAGCCGCTGGCGTTTGGCTTTGCCGGAGGGCAACTTGACGCCAACATCACCCTGGATGGGCGTGGCAGCCCGATCCAGGCACGCGCCAAGCTGCGTGCCCGCAAGCTGTTGCTGTCCCGACTGTTCCCGACCGTGGAACTGACCAGGACCAGCCTGGGCGAACTCAACGGCGAGTTTGACCTGGCGGGCAGCGGCAACTCGGTGGGCAGCATGCTGGCCACGTCCAACGGCAAGCTGGGAATCGTCGTATCGGGTGGTCAGGTCAGCCGTTTGCTGATGGAAAAGGCCGGATTGCATATCTGGGAGATCGTGACGCTGACACTGACAGGCGACAAGCAAGTGAAGCTGCGTTGCGTAGTGGCTGACTTCGATGTGAAGCGGGGAATCATGCAGACCAACGCACTGGTGTTTGACACCGAAGTAACCACCCTGTTTGGCAGCGGCAGCATCAATCTGGCGCATGAACAGCTGGACCTGGTGCTCGACCCGCACACCAAGACCACCAGCCCGCTGGCGCTGCGCAGCCCGATTCACGTGCGCGGCAGTTTTGCCAAACCCCAGGTTGGCGTGGACAAGGGGCGTGTGGCGTTGCGCGCGGCCGGCGCGGCATTGCTCGGCGCACTCAATCCGTTTTTGGCTTTGATCCCGCTGATAGACACAGGCCCCGGCAAGGACAGCGACTGCGGGCAACTGGTGCGCGACGCGAAAACCGCGGTGAAGTAGGACGGCGTGTGGCTAAAGACCAAGGCGCGGCGCCAGCTGCGGCGCCGGTCATAGCTATGGGCCGGTAGTGCCCATCCGAACCAAACGATCCATCAGCGCCATCATGGGTTCACGGCAACCAGCCCGCTGGTGATGCGGACTGAGTGTGCCCACCCCAAATTCGGAGGTCACCTGCTGCGGCTTGTCGTACGTAGGCAATTGCGCCAATACCTGATTGCTATGGGTGTCTATCAATTGGTAGAAGCCCAACAGGCCATGGAGGGAGGCGGGATCGTTCTGATAGTTCAGCACATGGCGCGCAGTCACTTGCGCCACCGGGCGTATGCGCAGGCATTGACCCGCAGGTAGCGGCGTTGCAGTCAATTCATCACGCACCGAGATGGGCAGTTCCGCATCTGGCACGCAGGTTCCGGCGCTGCGGGGAGCCAAGTCTATGTGGGCGTAAGTTGCAGTATCCTGATTCACGGTCCAGGCCGGGTCCATCGGGCTGCGCGAACGCACGATAAAGGGCGGCTTGCCGGGCAACTGCTGCACCTTGACTTCGACAAAGGCCAGGCGCCGGTTCAGCAACAATCGCAGCAATGAGCGCGTATCCAGCCCGGTGACAGTATCGGCAATGGCGTCAACCGCGTAGTAGCTGCGGGCCAACTGACTCAGCTCGGCTTCGCATCGGGCTAGCACCTTGTCACGCTGGGCCATACTGACCTCCAGGCGCGGATCGCCATACATGTCTCGCCGGGTGGGCGCCTTCACACTGCCGATCACCACCACCATGAGGGCCAACACCAGCCCCGCTGGCACAGCACGCCCCGGCTGTGCACGCAACCGCCACACCAGCCACAGCCCGGCCACCAGCACCACGGCCAACACACCCATCTTGATGTACCACAGGCCACCGGCAGCCACGAAAGCCATGGATGCGTACGCGAAAAGAATGCTGAAAATATCCATAGGGTGTGCTGGGGTGCGCGTTAGAGTGCCGTGGTTCACTGTACCGCACAGGCCTGGCAAGCAAGTGGCCGAAGTCTTTCACTTCAAAGGGCGCCAGACTCCAACAGGCTTCTCTGGTATTCACCCGGCGCCATGCCCACAAGTTGGCGAAAGTCACGCACAAAGTGGGCCTGGTCAAAGTAGCCCAGCTCCAGCGCCAGCGCGGTCCAGCTCAGCGTCTTGCCAGCCTGCACCTGGGCAATGGCCTCGTGCAGGCGGTAGCGCTGTATCACCCACTTGGGGCCGACACCCACATACCTTTGAAACAGCCGCTGCAGGCCGCGTTTGTTTAGCCCGCTGATGGCTATCACATCATCCACGGACACGATGGAGGTGTCTTGCGCGATGCGCTCCAGCAGACCGCTGACCCGCGCCACCTGCGCGTCCGCTGCGGGAAGGCGGTGGAGCAAGAATGCTTCTGCTGCCGCGCACATGGCCGCAAAGTCGGCCGCGGCCAGCACCTGCCTGGCCAGGTCCGTGCCCGTGGGGCTAAAGCAGTCGGTCACATCCACGGACTGGTTGAGCAATTCCGACACGGGGTGGCCGTAGAAAGGGAAAAAACCTCCTGCCTTGAACTTGACGCCAAACACCTGATCCATCCCCTGCAACTGCCGCACAAAGCGCCCGTGGTGCACGCCATGAATGCGCGCCTGACCCTGCTCCACGACCAGATGCACATTGGGGTGCGGCAACGTGGCCTGCTGCTGGGCGGGCAGACCACGCAGGTCCCAGCGCACATGCCAGTAGTGCTCCACCCAAGCCGCCAGCGGGGCGGATGGCAATTGCCGATGGTGCTCAAACTGGCCCTGACTGAAGCTGGTGCGCAAGACGCCGCGCGGCTTCGTCAAAGGGGCGCCGACTGGCGTGGATGCAGGCTGGCTCATGGTGTGGTGGACAGGGATCGTTGTCGCGTTTTTCCTATCATGCCTCGACACGGTCGTGTGTAATCCACATCCACCACTTTCAAGGATCCGCACATGCTGCCACCAGAACATCACATCACCGGAAGTTTCGACATCACACTCACGCCCCAAACCGCCACCCTCGCCATCGCGTCTGCCAGGCTGGGCCGCCAAACGCTGGACAAGACCTTCCACGGCGACCTGAGCGCGCACAGCCTGGGCGAAATGCTGGCCGCAATGACAGACGTGAAGGGCTCGGCCGGATACGTCGCCATCGAGCGCGTGACCGGCACGCTGGTGGGAAAAAAGGGCAGCTTCGTCCTGATGCACACCGGCACCATGAGCCGCGGAGCTTCGCAACTGCTGGTGCAGGTCGTGCCCGATTCAGGCACCGACGAACTGGCAGGGCTGACGGGGACAATGGGGATTCAGATCTCGGATGGAGCGCACTTCTATACGTTTGATTTCACATTGCCCTGACGCAGCCGCATCTTTTTGACGACGCCCGACGGAGCAAACACAATCACGAGCTCGGCCCGGTCGGCATCCGCCTGCGCAGCCCTGGCCCGGTAGACCCAGACGGCGTATCCGCTGTCAAACTGGATCTCGGTTGCAGGGCCTAAAGCGGCCAAGGCTTCGGCCCGAGTGGTCTTTCCTGCCACGATGGTGTCGTAAGCACCTTGCATGGACAAGGTGACGTCACGAAATGGCGGCGCTGTGCCGCCTGCATTCAGGCTGCCGCAGGCGCTCAGCCCCAGACAGGTAACAAGAGTCAAGGCTGCTCGGACCAGGTTGTTACCAGTGAAATGCACCATCATTCTCCGTCCATGTAATCAAACTCGACCCGCGTGTCGTCGGGCCAGCTCAGATCGCCCAGTGGCAAGACATAGGTGCGGTCCACCAGCACTTCGCAATCGCAATACGGCAGGTTGTCCCGCAGGCCGGGGTCGTCGCTTGCGTTGGCATAGAGCTTGTCGATGGCCAGGACTTCCCGGCGCTTCCCCGAGACCAGGGTCACGCTGAACAGCGGACGGTCAGCAAAGAACAGGTACAGCGGGGCCGGCTTGTCACAGTATGCGGGTGTGTCAAGGGCCGCGCTGGCGAGCCGACCAATAAAGCTGCTGCTGTTGGAGATCAGACCCGCTTCCATGCCCACCTTGCACTCCAGCCGCAGGTCCCCCAGGCGTCGCGTATCGGGTGGCAGGCCCGGCGTGCGGATGTCGGTGCGCCAGGTCATGCTGAGCGCTCTGCGGTTGGGTACCACTTGGGCATCTTCCTGCAGCGCCAACGCGTCGCGTGGCAATGTGAATGTGTGGTCCCCTGCGATAGGCACCAGGAAATCCACCGTGTCACCTACGACCGCCAGCGTGATGGCTTGCATGTCGGTCCCCCGTTTGCGGGGCAGCAGCTTGAAGCGCAACTCGGCATCGGGCGACTGGCCGCGCTGGCGGGCAAAAAGATCCAGCCCTTTGAGCATCCTGCGGTAGGACTTTTCAACCGGGTTGGGGTTGGCCTTGCCAGAGATGGTGACCGCCGGCATCTCAACTTTTGGGCCTGGTTGCTGGGCGGCGGCGCCCACGCACAGGACCATCAACGCCGACGCCCACGCCCACGCCATGCGCGCCGGTGCAGGCAGATGGGTCAAACCAGGCTGGAAGTTGGGTGGGAAGAACATGATGTGCCCCGAATCATGGGGTAAAACGACAGATATGGTGGTGCGCTGCCGAACTCTGACAGCATCTATTTCTTGCGTCCACGCCAGCAGTGCATCCGTGTAGCTGCCATGCCGAGTCCTTATCCGAGCATAGGCCCAGGATCAGCATGGATTTGCGCAAAGCTGGAATCCACAAGTCGCATACCTTGATCCAGCGCATGAGGTGGTTGTGCGAACTAGCCCGTAGATGGACGCCCATCCAGCCCGGGAATAAACTGGGTCCCTTGCAACCAGAAATAGGGAATCACCATGATCACGGCACGGGCAAGCCTCGCAGATCCAGGCCATCGTTCAATTGCTGCCACGATTGTGAATCGCATTCTCTCGTTCACCGTGTGTGCCGCACTGGGCCTGGGGCTTTCGGCGGCACAGGCCAGCAACAAGATCGTGCTCTCGACCGGGGTGCTCCCCCCCTATACGAACCCGGAGCGCAGCGGCTTTCTGGATCAGTTGGTCGTGGCGGTGTTTCGTGACGTCGGACTGGAGGCCGAGATCATCGTCTACCCCACGGCCACTGAGCGCGGCATGCTCAACGCCAACGAAGGGGTGGACGATGGCCTGGCAATGCGTGTGGCCGGGCTGGAAAAGCAATACCCCAATCTGATGCGCGTACCCGAGGAAGTTGCCGACAATGATTTCGTGGCCTACACCCTTGGAAAGCCCTTTGTCACCGACAATTGGGAGTCCCTGTCGCCCTACGTTGTCACCTACATCATCGGCTGGAAAGTGTTCGAACAGAATGTGCCCAAGGGAAAGGAACTCACGCTGGTGCGCGATGTGGATCAACTGTTCGGCCTCCTGAAGTCCCGACGTGCCGATGTTGCGTTGTATGAACGTTGGCAAGGCCTGGTCAAGACCCGTGAAATGGGAATCAAGGTACAGGTGCTGGAGCCGCCGCTGGTGCGCACCAAGATGTACATGTACCTGCACAAGAAACACGCGGCATTGGTGCCGCGCGTGGCAGAGGCGTTGGCCAAAATGAAGCGCGATGGCCGCTACCAACGCATCTTTGACGCGACCCTGAAACCCCTTGCCGACTGAGAGCCATGCTGTTTTTCCCTGAGATACGGCCGGGTCGGTTGGCCCTGCGCCTGGCTGGCAACGTGATCTTGTTCAGCTCGTTGGTCGCCCTGCTGCTCACCGCGACCGAGCTGCTGACAACCCACTTGCGGGATGTGCGCCAGATCGACGAACGCATGCAACAGGTAGAAGCGGCCTATGTGGATAGCGCAGTCGAGAATCTTTGGGTCATGGACCGGGAGCGACTGGAGACCCAACTGACCGGCATCACACGCCTGCCCGACTTTGTCATGGCCGAGATCCGGGTGGATGGCGAGCGCCTGCTCAGCCATGGCCAAGCGCTGGCCGGTGCTGGCATCACCCGCTCCTTCGCGCTGCAGCGCATGCACAGGGATCAATTGCAGACGATTGGCGAGCTGGTGGTTTCGGCTTCGTATGAGAGCGCCAACGAACGCACCCTTGACCGCCTGTTTCTGCTGCTGCTCACCAATGGTCTCATGATCACGCTGGTGACCATCTTCATGCTGTTCATTTTCTACCGGCTGATTGGTCGCCATATTGAGCAAATTGCCCATTACGCAACGCACCAGTCCCACGCACAAGACACCCCGGCCCTGACCCTCAAGCGCATCCAACCGGTCAAAGACGATGAGCTGTCGGTGCTGACCGCAGCCATCAACACCATGCGGGAGCGGCTGCTGAACTTCAGCCAAGCAGAGAGCCACCGCGCCAATGAGCTCGAGAAACTGGTCACCCAACGCACCGAACAGTTGGCCAGTGCCAAGGAAACAGCTGAGGCCGCCAGTCGGGCCAAGAGTGAGTTCCTGGCCAACATGAGCCATGAAATCCGTACCCCGATGAACGCCATCATCGGGCTGACGCATTTGCTGCGACGGGGCAAGCCGACCCCCGAACAAACCGAGCGACTGGGCAAGATTGACACGGCGGCCAACCACCTGCTCTCGATCATCAATGACATCCTGGACATCTCCAAGATCGAAGCCGGCAAGCTGGAACTGGAACAGACCAACTTTGCGCTGGGGTCCGTGCTGGATCATGTTCACTCGTTGATCTCGGACCAGGCCCGTGCCAAGGGACTCGACATCGTGGTGGACCCGGACGGCGTGCCGCTGTGGCTGCGTGGAGACCCGACCCGGCTGCGCCAGGCCCTTTTCAATTACACCAGCAACGCCATCAAGTTCACCGAACACGGAAGCATTGCCTTGCGTGCCATCCTGCTGCAAGACGGGGCTGAAGAGATCGTGGTGCGCTTCGAAGTGCAGGACACCGGCATCGGCATCAGCGAATCACAAATGGCCAGTCTTTTCCGAACCTTCGAGCAGGCCGATGCATCCACCACCCGCAAGTACGGTGGTACCGGGCTGGGTCTGGCCATTACCCGCCATCTGGCCGAGTTGATGGGGGGCGAAGTCGGGGTCAATAGTGAACCCGGCAAGGGCAGTACCTTCTGGTTCACGGCCCGACTGGGCCGTGGCCGGGGCATCATGCCCATTGCCACAACAGACGAATTGGGACCGGATGGCGAGGCCGAACTGCGCAATTACCACGCCGGGGCCCGGATCCTGCTGGCCGAAGACAATGCCACCAACCGGGAAGTCGCGCTGGAACTGTTGCACGGTATGGGACTGGCCGTGGACGTCGCCGTCGATGGCCGCGAAGCCCTGGAAAAGGCAGGTACCACGCCCTATGACCTGATCCTGATGGACGTGCAGATGCCACGCATGGATGGCCTGGAAGCCACCCGCGCCATCCGCGCCCTGCCCCAGCACGCGGTCACCCCCATTCTGGCCATGACGGCCAACGCCTTCGCGGAGGACCGCCTGGCCTGCAAACTGGCTGGCATGAATGACCATGTCGCGAAGCCGGTTGATCCCGACGTATTGATCAAGGTGTTACTGCACTGGTTGCCCAAAGAAGGGCGTGCTTTGCACAACGGGCAATCGCCAGGAACATCTGACCAGACGCGAGAATCGGATCGACTGCTGGCGGCGCGACTCGCCACCGTACCGGGCCTTGGCGTGAAGGCGGGCCTGAAAGTCGTTCGCGGACGACTGGCGGCCTACCAGCGCGTGTTGCGCATGTTTATCGCGGGTCACGCGACTGACCATGTGGCCCTGCGCGACCATTTGCAACGCCACGAATTTGGGGATGCCGAACGCCTGGCGCATACGCTCAAGGGGAGCGCCGGCAACATTGGGGCCAACGGCATCCAAGAACTGGCGGCGGCGTTGGAGCAATCGATCCGGCAGCATGCGACCCAGCAGATCGATGAGCATCTGCGCCAGTTGTCCATCGACCTGCCGCTGCTGCTGCAAGGGATACAGTCCCAATTGACAGAGCCCGGAATCGTCGGGCCGGACGCTTTGGCAATGCCGTCGCAGCAGTCACCTCACCGGGTCATTCAAGATCTCGCTGCAATGCTGGATACGGGTGACATGGCCGCGCGGCGCTACTTTGAGCTGCACCGACAGACCTTGGTACAAGCCATCGGCGCGGCCTCGGTGGAAGCAATGGAACAGCACATGGGCAAGTTCGCCTACGATGAAGCACTTGCTCTCTTGAGGCGGCAGACATGAACACGAAGCACACCGTGCTGGTAGTCGATGACCAACCCGAAAACCTGGCCATCCTGGGGGAACTGTTGGAGACCCACTACCGGGTCAAGGTTGCCAATTCCGGGCAACGCGCGCTGCACGCTGCGCTGTCCGAGCCCCGCCCCGATCTGATCCTGTTGGATGTGATGATGCCCGACATGGATGGCTACCAGTTGCTGGCGCGCCTGCAGGAGAGCCCCGCTACCCGCGACATCCCCGTCATTTTTGTGACCGCCAAGGATAGGGCCGAGGACGAGGAACGGGGGCTGGAACTGGGGGCGGCGGACTACATCACCAAACCGATCAAGCCGGTCGTGGTGCTGGCCCGGGTTCGCACCCAGTTAGAGAACAAGAGTGCGAAGGACTGGCTAAAGGACCAGAATGTGTTCCTGGAGTCAGAAGTCTTGCGCCGCATGCACGACAACGAACTGATCCAGAATGCCAGCCTGCACGCGCTGGCCACACTGGCCGAGACACGCGATGCCGATACCGGCGGCCATATCTTTCGCACCCAGTCCTATGTAGAGTTGTTGGGCGGGGCACTGCGGCGACACACACGCTATCAGGGGCAGCTCTCGGAAGAGCAACTGAAGATGATCGTCAGGGCCGCACCCCTGCACGACATCGGAAAAGTTGGCATCCCTGACCAGATTCTGCGCAAACCTGGGAAGCTGACCGCCGACGAGTTTGAAATCATGAAGACGCACAGCCAGATTGGCGGGGATGCCATCGCGCTCGCCATGCAGCGCGTCAAGGACGCAGATCGTTCCGCCTATCGCAGCCTGGGCACGCCACTGGCCTTTCTGGAAGTCGCCAGACAAATTGCGCGTTCACACCATGAGCGATGGGACGGATCGGGGTATCCGGACCATGCGCAAGGCGAAGCCATTCCCCTGGCAGCCCGCATCATGGCGTTGGCGGACGTTTTTGATGCGCTGACCAGCGCTCGGGTGTACAAGAAAGCGTTGCCAGTCGCACAGGCGGTGACCGACATCACTGCTGCAAGTGGCAAGCACTTCGACCCATTCCTGGTGGACACCTTTCTGGAGTTGCAAGACGAATTCGCCAGGATCGCCCACGATTTCGCCGACGAACGGTGAGGCGAGTCAGGGCGTTATATGTGCCTCAACGCTCCCACTCAGTGTTCCGCTGATCTCCGTTTGCAATTGCGCTACTTTCAAGCCGGTGGCACGTCGGTGCAACTACCGTGTGCCACTTCTGCCGCCATGCCAATGCTCTCGCCCAGCGTGGGGTGCGGGTGGATGGTCTTGCCGATGTCCACCGCATCGGCGCCCATCTTGGTGGTCAAGGTTTGCCCGTCAGCGGGTGCATCATCACCGGCAACTGGAGCATGGCATCGATGTGGCTGAGCAGTGTTCCTCTGGAGAGCGCCAGCTCAGCACCTGGCTCCAGCGTTGTCAATACCGCTTCGCCAATGTAGAACTTCTCTTCCTGCCCGTTCAGGTTGTTGAAGCGAATGGCCCAGGTGTTGTGCAAAATGACGGGCTGGTCTTCAAAGAGTCCGACGTAAAGCATGATGTGACCCGGGCTGTGGACCAGGGTCCGAAAAGGCACACCCTGCTCGCTGAGACGCTTTTTCTTGTCCGCAGCCGACAAGCCAGACAGGGAGACATTGCTTCCGACATTGATCTGTTTGAGTGAGTTGCGGGGCAACCAGATGCCGAAGGGAAGAAAAAAATCCCGTGTCATGGCAGAGCAATCGCGGTCGCGGAAGACTTCTCCCCAACCATAAGACCCCTTGAGCAGTTCGTTGCCCAACAGGGTCGCGGTTTCAGTTGTGAATGGGAGCGGAAACCGTCGGGCATCGCTCTTGGTGATCCGGACCGATTTCAGCACCGCATGCTCACCAGGGCCTGACGCCGCCATGCCGACCAGCCAGGCATCTTGTTGCTCACTGATGATTGGATAGAAGGTGCCGATCTTGGGCTGTGGCACCGCTTTGCCCCGCGCGTCGCGAAGCACCGCGAAATCCCGCACCACCACCACCCAGTCCGAGCGACTCAGACTATCCTGAACCGACGCATCAATCGGCATGACCGCATCGGCTGCGACCCACCCTTGAACATGCGCGCTTTCGACAAGGAGCCAGGCACCATTGAGTGATTCATGGAGGATGCGCACGGGCTCGTTGGGCTTTAGCTCGGTGTACTGCAATTGGTCAAACGGGAAGTCGTCGGCTGCGTCGTACCAGGGCTTGGTGTAGGGAAGTGCCCGCATGAAGGTCGGCGCAATCACAATCCCGCGCTGGTTTTTAGAGGGGATCTGGTCGAGCGCCGCATCAGCCAACATCGCGATGATGCTTTGCGGATCGACTCGGACATGGTTTTCACCGTACCAGGTTCTTTGGGCCATGTCTTTCATGCCCTGGATCGACTTGCTCAGGCTGAGTTGGCTTGCCGTCCAGGGCGCGAAATAGCGTTCGCGAAACTGCTGCAGGGCTTGCGCCTGCTCTTCTCCCGTCAGCGGCGACTTGATCGCCTGGGCAAATCTGCCGACATCCTGCGGTATTTTTCTTAAATCATCGATATTGGCTGGCAAATTCCCTGGCTGCGCAATGCTTGCACCATGAATTGCCGGCGGCTTGGGATTTTGTACGGCAACTGGGGGCCCCTGAATGGGGGCGCAACCGACCGAAATCAGCAAGGCCCATGCAACTGACACTGACATTCGAAGTCGATTCATCATTATTCCTGTGCTCTGGGTGACCTTCAAGGTGCCAGACGCACGGCAACCGGGTATCTGGCATCGGTCTGGTGATAGGGATCAAAGCCACTCGTGGGCAGGATCGTCAAAATCAGCGTTCTCTTGCCGTTGGCCGCAAAAGTCACCCGTGCGGAGCCCGAACTCAAGTCAACGATGTCCCCATCGCTGCCGGCGACCAGACCCGGTACCGCCTGAACCACCCATCTTGCAGTGGGAGCAAACGGAAGATTCAACGCCAATTCAAACGAGCTCTGTGCGGGATTCGCACGTGCGACTTCAAGATACGTACTGCCAGTCAACATGGGTTCAGGAGTAACCGTCTGAGCGCCCGGCTGAAGGGTCAGCTTGCGCATGGCCACCGTGGCTTCCGGCCGAAAGACGACACTGCTCATGGGGGCAGAGAATTTACGGAAATGCTGACCATCGTCATGCTCACCCGCGTAGTAGCGCCAGCGGGCGAAGTGCTGCACCGAGTCCATGAAGGTGTTGCCAGCGGGAGCAAGAAATACGTTCACCGCATCAACAAAACTGGGGTGGTTCACGAACAAGTCGGGGTTGTTGCGCATGGCAACCCACAGTTTGGGCAAGAAACTGTCATCGCCCTTGAAATAGTAGTCCCGCAAGAAATTGATGTACAGGAGCGAGCCGTACATGTACCAGGTTTCATAGTTGTCGTTTCTGAGCAGCGCCCAATCCGGGCGCTCCTGAAAAGCGCTGATGTATTGGGTGTCAATCTGGTCGCCGTAGAACTGCTCGACATAGGTCGCAGACATCTCAAAGGCGATCGGCAATTCATACCAGTCGTTGGCGGCATGGGTGGCGTGGTTGAATTCGTGCGCAACGGTTTGCGCGAGGTACTTGCCCCCGTAGTCACCCCACGGGTCTACAAACATGAAGCTGGCACGGCCACCCCATGGCGTGACAAATTTCTCACCCACGATGTTGACTTGACACGTGTTGATTCCGCGCCAGATGAACACATCAAACCGGTCATCCGGACCGCAGGCGCCGCCATCACTGGGGGGTGGTTCGTAGCCCTGTTCGTTGATCTGGCGCTGCCAGGCTGCCTCCAGGTCCGTCAAGACCTGATCGGCAGCGGCACGTTCGTCCTGCGCGTGATAGTGAACGAGGAAAGGAAACCGTGAAGATGCCAGCGCGTGGGGCCAGAGCTCCGGCTGCTTGCAGGGTTGGGTCCCCTGGGGAATCAGCAGTTCTGAAGTCTCACTGGAGTCCTGACCGCCGCAACCGGACAAAGCCATCCAACAGATGACTGTCAAGCAGGCCATGAAACTCTTCATACCGTGCATCATTGAACGACCAGCCGCTTGTATTTCCTGAGAACGTCCTGCAAACGCTGATGCGGCAGTTCGTAAACCGTGTTGCCATTGATGCCCGTCATGGTTCTGCCGGCCACCATGGAATTGACGACGGCCTCTTCCGTTGCCTGGACCACGGCCTCGAAAACCGGGTTGAGGCTGTCGTTGCTCATGGTCACGATACGGGCGTCCTTCTTGCCATAGGTCTGTGCATTGGCGGTAGAAAATGCCAGGAAGATTTCACCCGATCCGTTCAATGCCATGGTGCCCACCCGCGCAAGACCCAGTGGTACGCGGCGCGCCAGCCGCTTCAACTGGTGCGGCATCAAGGGCGCGTCGGTTGCCACAATGACAATGATGGAGCTGTCCTTGCCTGGAAGAACGGAGTTGATCAAGGGCATGTTGTCGGTCAACTCCCTTCCCACGGGCACGCCGGCAATGGTCAGCGTTTCACGCCGCCCGTGGTTTGCCTGAACCAGTACACCCACGGTATAGCCGCCGTCCTGTCCGCTCAGAACGCGTGACGCGGTGCCGATGCCACCTTTGAACTGGTGACACACCATGCCAGTGCCGCCGCCGACGTTACCTTCCGCCACCAGGCCAGATCGGGCGCCGTCGAGCGCCGTATAGACATGTTCTTTCTTGACGTGAAAGCCGCTTAAATCGTTCAGGTAACCGTCGTAGGTTTCGGCGATGACTGGCAGGCTTGCATCTTCTTCTTCGAACAATTTGCGCTCGACTTGCCAGGCTATCACGGCGTCGCGCACGGTGCCGACGCTGTGCGTGTTGGTAATGGCAATCGGGGTCTCGAGGTAGCCGGATTCTTCCACCCAGGCAGCACCGGTCATTTCGCCGTTGCCATTCAAGGCATAGTAGCCCGCAAAAACCGGGTCATAGCGCTTGCCTCTTGGCAGAATGGCAGTGACACCGGTGCGTACCGGTCCCTGGCCACGGACCAAGGCACCGTCGCCGCGAATGATCGTGGCATGGCCAACTTCAACCCCTGCTACATCGGTGATGGCATTGAACTTGCCAGGAGTACCGTCAAAAGGTATGCCAAGACTTCTGGCTCGCACAGCGGATGGCGCGTCGGCGGAGCTGGCAGCGGTCGTCGCCGCTTGGGCAGCGCAAGCCATGTTCAGCAAAAAAGCCGAGGCCAGTGCTACAGCCGCCCAAAATCTTGACCTTGTCAACAAGCACCGATGCATGATGTTTCCCCCTGGAGTATTGGAAGAATTATCTCCCTCAGGGCAAGGGTGGCCACATGGCAAAACCCCGGATAGGTCAATGAAACCCACAATTTCTGTCAGCACTTTATGGACGCCTTGTGCTGATTTTCACTGCGGATCAGGCACTGCCAACGCTACGGACGGTTCTCCGAGAGCAGCAGCAAGCATTCATCAGCGCCCAGCAACCCCAGGTACTTGCGAAAGAATGTGGAATCTTTTTCGTATAAGCCATCACCCAGATAGACAGTGTTCATCAGACCGAGGCGCTCCATATCCTTGATCGAAAAACCCCATCCTTTCCTGTCTTGCAAACCCGGGTATTTGAATGAAGCGTCATCACCCACGGCACAGGTCGCAAAAGCATCCTGTAGTCCAATCCGTGCGAAATAAGCGGTCTCTTCCTGCAGGGATTTCCGCTGCGATGCCAGCGCCTCGTCGATGTGTTCCTGAACTTTCTCCGGGGGGCCATTGAGAATTTCTGCAGGCAGCAGGTTTCTCACTACCGACTCAAGGGAAACACCGCGTTTTCGCAATTCGATTTCCATGCCCCGCTCGTTGCCGTGCCAGCCTACGAGCGCGTTGGCGCGGATAGCCCTTGCCCGACCCGCCGGGAAAATGTAGTTGGCACAGCTCGAAAAGCAGACCCGGTCCACCTCGACAATCAGCGCCATATCGTGAACCCACTGCCCTATTTCACGTCCGTTGCGGGTCTCCCCCCCCACCGAACTGATCACCATCCGGGTTACTTCTCCGCGCTTGACGGTGCCGACGGCTGCTTTGAAGGCCTCCGTGCTAGCTGCGGATATGTTGCCCCGGTAGTAGACAGTGTCGCCTACGACCTGCACCTTGGCGGGTTGCGCACCGGCTTCGGAAAATTCGGGTGGCAACGCGTCCGCCTTCGCAATCTGCAGGCCTCCGTAGAGGACGAGAGTTGCCGCCATGGTGCCGATTGTGTGGTAGTTGATTCTCATGGTTTGCATCAAGGTTTTGCCATGAGGGTAACCCGAAATGATCCAGATTCACTTTCCCTGCTGTGCATCGGATGACGCTTTCACCGGAACACCCCAGTCCTGCCAATCTTCGCCAAACAGCTCCACCGGGTGCATGGTGCGGTCCGAGCCATTGCCGCAACGCATGTCCTTGGCCGCGCAGAACAGGTCACAACCCCAACACACCCGCTCGGGGTGGGCGGGGTTGATCGGGAATTTCCTGCTCATGCGCTTTCCGTACGGTTGATGCTGGCTTACTTGCGGGCCGGTGGCACGTCGGTGCAACTGCCGTGGGCAATCTCCGCCGCCATGCCTATGCTCTCGCCCAGCGTGGGGTGCGGGTGAATGGTCTTGCCAATGTCCACGGCGTCGGCACCCATCTCGATGGCCAGCGCGATCTCGCCGATCATGTCGCCGGCGTGCGTGCCGACCATGCCGCCGCCCAGGATCTTGCCGTGGCCGTGGGCCTGGGGTGAATCATCAAACAGCAGCTTGGTGACGCCTTCGTCGCGGCCATTGGCGATGGCGCGGCCGGACGCGGTCCAGGGGAACAGACCCTTCTTGACCTTGATGCCCTGGGCCTTGGCCTGGTCTTCGGTGAGGCCAACCCAGGCCACTTCGGGGTCGGTGTAGGCCACGCTCGGTATCACGCGGGCATTGAACGCAGCGGCTGCCAGTTCCTTGTTGCCTTGCAATTCACCGGCAATGACTTCCGCTGCCACGTGCGCCTCGTGCACTGCCTTGTGCGCCAGCATGGGTTGGCCCACGATGTCGCCGATGGCGAAGATGTGCGGCACGTTGGTGCGCATCTGGATGTCAACGTTGATGAAGCCGCGGTCCGTGACGGCCACACCGGCCTTGTCGGCGGCAATCTTCTTGCCGTTGGGCGTGCGGCCCACGGCCTGCAGCACCAGGTCGTAGACCTGCGGTGCGGGGGCGGTGCCGCCCTCTTCCGCCGACGCAAACGTCACTTCGATGCCTTCGGGCAAGGCGCGTGCGGAGACGGTCTTGGTCTTGAGCATGATGTTGTCGAAGCGCTTGGCGTTCATCTTCTGCCAGATCTTGACCAGGTCGCGGTCGGCGCCCTGCATCAGGCCATCGAGCATTTCGACCACGTCCAGGCGCGCGCCCAGCGTGCTGTAGACGGTGCCCATTTCCAGGCCGATGATGCCGCCGCCCAGGATCAGCATGCGCTTGGGCACTTCCTTCAGCGCCAGGGCGCCCGTGCTATCCACGACACGCGGGTCTTCGGGCATGAAGGGCAGGCGCACAGCTTGCGAGCCGGCGGCGATGATGGCTTTCTTGAACGCGACGACCAATTTGCCGCCGGTCTTTTCCTGGCTGGTGCCCGTGGTTTCTTCCACTTCCAGATGGTTGGCGCCGACAAAGTGGCCGTAACCGCGCAAGGTCGTGACCTTGCGCATCTTGGCCATGGCGGCCAGGCCACCGGTCAGCTTGCCAATGACCTTTTCCTTGTGGCCGCGCAGCTTGTCGATGTTGACGACGGGGGCGCCAAAGTCCACACCCAGATCGGCCATGTGACTGACTTCGTCCATGACGGCGGCCACGTGCAGCAGCGCCTTGGACGGGATGCAGCCCACGTTCAGGCAGACGCCGCCCAGCGTGGCGTAGCGCTCCACCACCACGACCTTCAGACCCAGGTCCGCCGCGCGGAAGGCGGCGGAGTAGCCGCCGGGGCCGCCACCCAACACCAACACGTCGCAGTCCATGTCGACCGTGCCGGCGTAGCTGGCGCCGGCAGGCACCACAGCGGCAGCCACAGGCGCTACTGCTTTAGGAGCGGCTTGCGCAGGTTCTGCGAGGGCTGGCGCCGCATTTGGCACTGAAGTACTTGGCGCAGCAGGGCTTGCAGCAGCGTCAGCGGCACCGGCTGCTTCCAGCATCAGCACGACAGAGCCTTCCTTGACCTTGTCGCCCAGCGCAACTTTGAGTTCCTTGACCACACCGGCCTGGCTGGAGGGAATCTCCATGGAGGCCTTGTCGCTCTCCACGGTGATCAGGCTTTGCTCGGCCTTGATGGTGTCACCCACCTTGACCATCAGCTCGATGACGGTGACCTCGGCGAAGTCGCCAATGTCGGGGACTTTGATTTCAATGATTGCCATTTTGTTTGTCCCCAATGTCACAGTAGGACCCGGCGGAAGTCGCCGAGGATCTGGCCCAAATACACGTTGAAGCGTGCGGCGGCGGCGCCGTCGATGACGCGGTGGTCCCAGGTCAGAGACAACGGCAGCATCAGGCGCGGCTGGAAGGCCTTGCCGTCCCACACCGGTTCCATCTGGCTCTTGCAGACGCCCAGAATGGCAACCTCGGGCGCATTGATGATGGGCGTGAAGTAACGCCCGCCAATGCCACCCAGGCTGGAGATGGTGAAGCTGGCGCCCGACATTTCGGCCGGACTCAGCTTGCCGTCACGCGCCTTCTTGGCCAGTTCGCCCATTTCCTGGCTGATCTGGAAGATGCCTTTCTTGTCGGCGTCCTTGATCACCGGGACCATCAGGCCGTTGGGTGTGTCGGCGGCGAAACCGATGTGATAGAACTGTTTATAGATCAACGCATCGCCGTCCAGCGAACTGTTGAACTCGGGGAACTTCTTGAGCGCTGCCACGCAGGCCTTGATCAGGAAGGCCAGCATCGTCACCTTCACACTGGTGCCTCCCGCCTTGGCCGCCTTCTCGGTTTCCAGGTTGGTCGAGACGCGGAAGGCTTCCAGGTCGGTGATGTCGGCATCGTCATGGTTGGTGACGGCCGGAATCATGATGGCGTTGCGCAGCAGGTTGGCGCCGCTGATCTTCTTGATGCGCGACAGCTCCTTGCGCTCGATGGGGCCGAACTTGGCGAAGTCCACCTTGGGCCAGGGGATGAGCCCGAGGCCTGCACCATCGCCACCACCGGACGCTTTGCTCTGGGCTGCACCGGCTTGCGTTTGCGCGGCGCCGCTCATGACCGCACGGGTGAAGGCCTGCACGTCGGCCTCCGTGATGCGGCCCTTGAGGCCACTGCCTTTGACTTCCGTCAGCGGCACACCCAGTTCACGGGCGAACTTGCGCACCGACGGCGACGCGTGGGGCAGACCCACCGGAAGGGTGGTGGGGTTGTGGGCCGGCATGGCGGCGGCAGCCGCCACGGGTGCAGCCACTGCAGGCGCTACAGAAACAGGAGCGGCCTGTGCATATTCCACGAGGGCTGGAGCCGGATTTGGCACAGAAGCACTGGGCGCAGGGGCCGCGGCGGCAGGTGCAGCAGGCGCGGCGACAGAAGCGCCGCCCTCGCCTTCCAGAATCACGACGAGCGAACCCTGCTTGACCTTGTCGCCCAGCTGGACCTTGAGTTCCTTGACCACGCCGGCGTGGCTGGACGGGATTTCCATGGAGGCCTTGTCGGACTCCACGGTGATCAGCGACTGCTCGGCCCTGACCGTGTCGCCCACCTTGACCATCAGTTCAATGACGGTGACTTCATCAAAGTCGCCGATGTCGGGGACTTGAATATCGATAGTTGCCATGTTATTTCCTAATCAGTTGGGGTCAGAGCACATTTGCTTCGCAAAGTGGTCTGACCCGCAAGGTTTCAGTGTTAGTTGGGGTCAGAGCACATTTGCTTCGCAAAGTGGTCTGACCCGCAAGGTTTCAGGCATACAGCGGGTTGATCTTGTCGGTCTTGATTCCGTACTTGGCAATCGCTTCAACGACCTTGCTCACAGGCACCGTGCCTTCTTCGCTCAGCGCCTTGAGGGCGGCAACCACGATGAAATGGCGGTTCACTTCGAAGTGTTCGCGCAACTTGCTGCGGAAGTCGCTGCGGCCAAAGCCGTCGGTGCCCAGCACCTTGTAGGTGCGGCCCTTGGGAATGAAGGGGCGAATCTGCTCGGCATAGGCCTTCATGTAGTCGGTGGAAGCCACCACCGGCCCGGTGTGCTTTTCCAGCTGCTGGCCGACGAAGGACACGCGCTGCGCATCGGCCGGGTGCAGCAGGTTGAAGCGCTCACAGTCCTGGCCTTCGCGGGTCAGTTCGTTGAAGCTGGGGCAGCTCCAAACGTTGGCTGCCACGCCCCAGTCTTTCTCCAGCAGCTCCTGAGCGGCGATCGATTCGCGCAGGATGGTGCCCGAGCCCAGCAACTGCACGCGGGGCGTCAGCTTGGCGCCTTCCTTGCACAGGTACATACCCTTGATGATTTGCTCTTCGGTGCCGGCGGTCAGGCCGGGCATGGCGTAGTTTTCGTTCAGCAGCGTGATGTAGTAGAAGACGTTGTCCTGCTTCTCCACCATGCGTTTCAAACCGTGGTGCAGGATCACGCCGACTTCGTGCGCGAAGGTCGGATCGTATGAAATGCAGTTGGGAATGGTGCCAGCCATGATGTGGCTGTGGCCGTCTTCGTGCTGCAGGCCTTCGCCGTTGAGCGTGGTGCGCCCGGAGGTGCCGCCCAGCAGGAAGCCGCGTGCCTGCATGTCGCCCGCCGCCCAGGCCAGGTCGCCAATGCGCTGGAAGCCGAACATGGAGTAATACACATAGAACGGCACCATGATGCGGTTGCTGGTGGAGTAGCTGGTGGCCGCGGCAATCCAGCTGCTCATGCCGCCGGCTTCGTTGATTCCCTCTTGCAGGATCTGGCCGGCCTTGTCCTCGCGGTAATACATGACCTGGTCCTTGTCGACCGGGGTGTACTGCTGACCTGCGGGGTTGTAAATGCCAATTTGACGGAACAGGCCTTCCATACCGAAGGTGCGCGCCTCATCCACCAAAATTGGCACCACGCGCGGGCCCATGGCCTGGTCTCGCAGCAAGGTGGTCAGGAAGCGCACATAGGCTTGTGTCGTGGAAATTTCACGGCCTTCTGCGGTGGGTTCGATCACACTCTTGAAGGTTTCCAGCGAGGGGACAGTGAACTGCTCGTCCGCCTTGGTGCGGCGGTGCGGCAGGTAGCCACCCAGTGCCTTGCGGCGCTCGTGCAGGTAGCGCATTTCGGGTGTGTCGTCAGCCGGCTTGTAGAACGGCAGATTCGGCAGATCGCTGTCCGGGATTGGGATGTTGAAGCGGTCGCGGAAGGCCTTGATGTCTTCGTCGGTCAGCTTCTTGGTCTGGTGCACATTGTTCTTGCCCTCGCCGGCCTTGCCCATGCCAAAGCCCTTGACGGTCTTGATCAGCAGCACGGTGGGCTGGCCCTTGTGGTGGACGGCCTTGTGGAAGGCGGCATAGACCTTCTTGGAGTCGTGACCGCCGCGGCGCAGGTCAAACACCTCTTCGTCGCTCATCTTGGCAACCATCTCCAACGTGCGCGGGTCACGGCCGAAGAAGTGCTTGCGCACGTAGGCGCCGTCGTTGGCCTTCATGGCCTGGTAGTCGCCGTCCAGCGTGTCCATCATGACCTTGCGCAGCGCACCGTCCTTGTCGCGCGCCAGCAGCGGGTCCCAGCCGGAGCCCCAGATCAGCTTGATCACGTTCCAGTCGGAGCCACGGAATTCGCCTTCGAGCTCCTGGATGATCTTGCCGTTGCCGCGCACCGGGCCGTCCAGGCGCTGCAGATTGCAATTGATGACAAACACCAGGTTGTCCAGCTTCTCGCGCGCGGCCAGGCCGATGGCGCCCAACGATTCGACCTCGTCCATCTCGCCGTCGCCGCAAAACACCCAGACCTTGCGGTTCTCGGTGTTGGCAATGCCGCGGGCATGCAGGTACTTCAGGAAGCGGGCCTGGTAAATGGCCATCAACGGGCCAAGCCCCATGGACACCGTGGGGAACTGCCAGAACTCGGGCATCAGCTTGGGGTGCGGGTAGCTCGACAGGCCTTTGCCATCGACTTCCTGGCGGAAGTTGAGCAACTGCTCTTCGGTCAAGCGCCCTTCCATATAGGCACGGGCATACACGCCGGGCGACACGTGGCCCTGGATGTAGAGGCAGTCGCCACCGTGCTCTTTGCCGGGCTCAGCACTCTCGGCATGCCAGAAGTGGTTGAAGCCGGCGCCAAACAGGCTGGCCAGGGATGCAAAAGAGCCAATGTGGCCGCCCAGGTCGCCGCCGTCGATGGGGTGGTGGCGGTTGGCCTTGACCACCATGGCCATGGCGTTCCAGCGCATGTAGGCGCGCAGGCGCTCTTCAATTTCCAGGTTGCCAGGCGAGCGCTCTTCCTGATCCGGCTCAATGGTATTGACGTAGCCGGTGGTCGCCGAGAACGGCATGTCGATGCTCTTCTGGCGCGCATGCTCCAGCAGTTGCTCCAGCAGAAAGTGCGCCCGTTCGGGGCCTTCACTCTCAATCACGGCGGACAGTGCGTCCATCCATTCACGGGTTTCCTGGCTGTCCAGGTCGAGGGAAGAGGCGCCGGTTGCGCCCGGGGGAACTACTGACATCGTGTGTCTCCTGTTTGTTTTCACGCAATTTAGTACGTTGCGTCAATTTTCACACAAGTATTTTGAAATTTCAATATGTGCTTTTCTATTTCATAATGTGAATTTACAAAAGGTCAGTCTTTGGGCGCACGCCCTACACTTCAGCCTATGCCTCTACCGAAGATCGTCACCCTGCCCAACCAGTTGGGTTTATCCACCGTGGACCGTGCCCGACGTTGGTGGCACCGGCTCGCTCCGCACCGACAGGATCGGGTCGCCGTGCTGGCTCCGCTGGCAGCCGTGCTGCTGTTTTTTGCCGCCATCGTGGCTGCGCTGGGCTATTTGCGCCTCGAAGAAATGGACCGCGAGCAGCAAGCCGTGCAACGCGATGTGGAATACACCCAGCAGCGTTTGCGCCTGCGCCTGCTGGAGCGTCAGGAGCAGCTGGCGCGCATTGCCCGCGAGATTTCCAACCGCGAACTGGACACCGAAGACTTCCGCGCCCGCGCACGCTCCATGCTCAACCAATACCCCGAACTGCAAGGCCTGGCCTGGGTGGACGAGCGCAAAAAGGTGCGATCCGCATTGGGCACCACGGCGCTTGCGGCCGGCCAGCTCAATCCTGGCAGCGGCGAGAACCAGAGTAATGACACGCTAGCGGGCTTCCTGATGAGCCGGGATTTCCAGCAACCGGTGTATGTGCAACCCCTGGCCTCGACCTCCGAAACACCCCTGCTGCAAATGCACCTGCCGCTTGCCGATCGGGGCAGGTTCTCCGGCGTGTTGCTGGCCGAATACTCCGTGGACGGGCTGTACCGCTATGGCGTGCCCACAGAAGTGACCTCCCGCTACGCCATTTCCCTGCATGACGCCAAGGGCGACCTGCTGGCCGGCACCACCATTCCGGCACAGAAGAAAATCAAGACCCTTCTGCCCTGGGCCAATCCGGCCAATGAGTACTCCATGCCGGTATCCCCCGTGGGCGAAGCCCTGGTAGTGCGTGGCAAGGCTTACCGGGCCTCGCTCGGGGTGATTGGCAGCGGCCTGTTCTGGCTGGTCACGGCCCTGAGCGTGATGACCGCCTGGATGCTGATTGCCAACTGGCGCCATACTCGCCGGCGCATGCAAGCCCAGCAAGCCTTGATGTCGGAGACCACATTCCGCCGCGCCATGGAAAACTCCATGCTCACCGGCATGCGCGCCATGGACCTGCAGGGGCGCATCACCTATGTGAATGCGGCGTTCTGCCAGATGACGGGTTGGTCCGAGTCAGAGCTGGTGGGCCGCACTGCCCCCTTTCCCTATTGGCCCGAAGGGGACCGGGAACAACTCAACTCGCTGCTCGGCGAAGAACTGTCGGGCAAGACCACGCCCGGCGGCATTCAGGTAAGGGTCAAGCGCCGCGACCAGAGCCTGTTTGACGCGCGACTGTATGTGTCCCCGCTCATCGATGCTGTGGGCAAGCAGACCGGCTGGATGACTTCGATGACCGACATCACTGAACCCAACCGGGTGCGAGAGCAGTTGTCGGCGTCACACCAGCGCTTCACGACGGTGCTGGAGGCATTGGATGCCTCGATTTCGGTGGCACCGCTGGGCAGTGACGAGCTGCTGTTTGCCAACAAGCTGTACCGCCAATGGTTTGGCACGCAGACCCAGGGGCACCTGCAACTGATCGCCGAGGCCGGTGTGCCCCCCAGCCCCACCTCCGACGAGTCCACCGACAGCGTGGACTCCTTTGCAGGCCTGCCCACCACGGCCTTGCCGGATACGGAAACTGAAAGTGCCGAGATCTATATCGCGGAACTGGACAAGTGGCTGGAGGTGCGCAGCCGCTACCTGAGCTGGGTGGATGGCCGCCTGGCCCAGATGGTGATTGCCACCGACATCACCTCCCGCCGTATTGCCGAGGAACAGGCCGCCAGCCAGACCGAGCGCGCCCAGTCGGCCAGCCGACTGATCACCATGGGTGAAATGGCCTCCAGCGTCGCGCACGAGCTGAACCAGCCGCTGACCGCCATCAACAACTATTGCAACGGCATGGTCTCGCGCATCCGGGCCCAGCAGATCACCGAAGAGGAGCTGTTGGGCGCCCTGGAAAAAACTGCACGACAGGCGCAGCGCGCCGGCCAGATCATCCAGCGCATCCGTTCGTTCGTGAAGCGCAGCGAACCCAACCGCACGCCATCGGAGGTTAGCTCCATGGTGAGCGAGGCGGTGGAGCTGGCCGAAATCGAACTGCGCCGCTTCAATGTGCGCCTGAACCACTATGTGGCCGCGCGCCTGCCCCCGCTGATGGTGGACCCCATCCTGATCGAGCAGGTGCTGATCAACCTGTTGCGCAATGCCGCCGAATCCATCGACATGGCGCTGCGCCAGACCTCCCAGCGGATCGTGGAACTGCGCGTGGTGCCCAAGACCATGGACGACAAGCGCGTGGTGGAGTTTTCAGTGCAGGACACCGGTAAGGGGCTGGCCCCGGAAGTGCAGGCCCGCCTGTATGAAGCCTTCTATTCCACCAAGGCCGACGGCATGGGCATTGGCCTGTCTTTGTGCCGCTCCATCGTGGAATCCCACTTGGGAAGAATGTCTGCAGAGAACCTCTACAATGGCGGCGAAGTGTCGGGGTGCCGATTTTCATTCTGGATACCGCTAACAGAAGTTAGCGCCGGTTTGACGCAACATCCGCGAAAAAGCAACTAGAACCCTGGAAATCTGAATGAGCCTGCTTCCGAAAAAAGGTACTGTTTACGTAGTCGATGATGACGAAGCCGTGCGCGACTCGCTGCAGTGGCTGCTGGAAGGCAAGGGCTTTCGCGTGCGGTGCTTTGATTCTGCAGAATCCTTCCTGAGCCGCTACGACGCACGCGAGGTCGCCTGTCTGATCGTGGACATCCGCATGGGTGGAATGACCGGGCTGGAACTGCAGAGCCGCCTGATCGAAGCGCGCTCGCCATTGCCCATCGTCTTCATCACCGGCCACGGCGACGTGCCCATGGCGGTGGACACCATGAAGAAAGGCGCCATGGATTTCATCCAGAAGCCTTTCAACGAAGACCAGCTGGTCGGTCTGGTGGAGCGCATGCTGGACCATGCCAAGGAGTCGTTCGCCGACTACCAGACCGCTGCCAGCCGCGACGCCCTGCTGTCCAAGCTGACCCTGCGCGAATCCCAGGTGCTGGAGCGCATCGTTGCCGGCCGCCTGAACAAGCAGATCGCCGATGACCTCGGTATCAGCATCAAGACGGTGGAGGCCCACCGCGCCAACATCATGGAAAAGCTCAGTGCCAATACGGTTGCCGACCTGCTCAAGATTGCACTGGGACAAAACGCCCCCAAATCCTGACGATCCGACATTCATAGCATCTCACGCCCGCCCCGCAAGGACTGCGGGCGTTTTTAATTTGAAAGCCCACTATGACGACCACCACAGCAAAGATCATCGACGGCGTTGCCCTGTCCAAACAACTGCGTGAGGACGTTGCCACACGCACCACCGCCCTCAAGGCCCGGGGAATCACCCCTGGCTTGGCCGTTGTATTGGTGGGCGAGAACCCGGCCAGTCAAGTCTATGTGCGCAACAAGGTCAAGGCCTGCCAGGACGCCGGCCTGCATTCCGTGCTGGAAAAATACGATGCAACCATGACCGAGGTCGAGTTGCTGGCGCGCGTGGATGCCCTGAACAACGATCCGTCCATCCACGGCATTCTGGTGCAACTGCCCCTGCCCGCACACATTGACGACCACAAGATGATTGAAGCCATCTCACCGGCCAAGGACGTGGACGGCTTCCATGTGGCCAGCGCCGGCGCGCTGATGGTGGGCGAAACGGGCTTCAAAGCCTGTACGCCATATGGCTGCATGAAGATGCTCGAATCCATCGGCATGAAGAACCTGCGCGGCAAGCATGCGGTGGTCATCGGTCGCTCCAACATCGTCGGCAAGCCCATGGCCATGATGTTGCTCCAGGCCAATGCCACCGTCACCATCACCCACAGCGGCACCGCCGATCTGGGTGCCATGACGCGCCAGGCTGACATCGTGGTAGCGGCGGTTGGCAAACGCAACGTCTTGACCGCCGACATGGTCAAACCCGGTGCCGTGGTGATCGACGTCGGCATGAACCGCAACGACGAAGGCAAACTCTGCGGCGACGTGGACTTTGAAGGCGTCAAGCAGGTGGCGGGTTACATCACGCCGGTGCCCGGTGGCGTTGGCCCCATGACCATCACCATGCTGCTGGTCAACACCATTGAGGCCGCAGAACGCGAGGCCGCCGCGCTTGAAAAACACGCTGGCGCATCCAACTAAGCCCCAACCCTGCCGCTTCCCAACCGACTTCCTCCATGAATCCTCTGCTGAGTTCCTCGCCCCTGCCCCTGTTTGACCAGATCCGCCCCGAACATGTGATGCCCGCCATCGACGTGCTGTTGGCCGACTCCAGCCGGGCGTTGGAAACGGTCACGGCTGCGGACTTCCCCGCGCAGTGGGAGTCGATTGCAAAGGAACTGGACGTGGCCACCGAGAAGCTGGGGCGCGCCTGGGGCGCTGTCAGCCACCTCAATAGTGTGGCCGACACACCGGAACTGCGCGCCGCCTACAACGCCGCCCTGCCCAGCGTGACCGAGTTCTGGACCCGCCTGGGCGCCGATGAGCGCCTGTACGCCAAGTACAAGGCCATTGATGTGCAGACGCTGAACGCCGAGCAGCGCCAGGCCCACAAGAACGCCATGCGCAACTTCGTGCTGGGCGGTGCGGAGCTGACCGGCAACGCACGGGAGCGCTTTGCGGTAATTCAGGAGCAGCAGGCGGCACTGAGCCAAAAGTTCAGTGAAAACACGCTGGACGCCACCGACGCCTTCCACTACTACGCCAGCGAGGCCGAAATGGCCGGTGTGCCCGACGATGTGCAACAGGCAGCCCGCGCCGCCGCACAGGCCGAGGGCAAGGATGGCTACAAGCTGACCCTGAAGATGCCGTGCTACCTGCCGGTAATGCAATTCGCCCACAGCAGCGCACTACGCGCCGTGCTGTACCGCGCCTACGTCACCCGGGCCTCCGACCAAGCCGATGAGGCGGCACGTGCGTTCGACAACACGCAAAATATTCACGCCATTCTGGCGCTGCGCCAGGAAGAAGCAACGCTGTTGGGCTACCCCAACTTCGGCACGCTGTCCCTGGTGCCCAAGATGGCTTCTTCACCCGATGCGGTGATCACCTTCCTGCGCGATCTGGCGCACAAGGCACGTCCCTTTGCCGAAAAGGACCTAGCCGACCTGCGGGACTTTGCCAAAGAGCAGTTCCAACTGAAAGACCCGCAACCGTGGGACTGGGCCTACGTCGGAGAAAAGCTCAAGGAGGCGCGCTACGCATTCAGCGAGCAGGAGGTCAAGCAGTACTTCACCTTCCCCAAGGTTCTAGCCGGCCTGTTCAAGATTGCAGAGACGCTATTCGACATTGCCATCTTGCGCGACGACGCACCGGTGTGGAATGCCAACGTCGAGTTCTACCGCATTGAGCGCAGCGACGCCAATGGTACCCATCTGGTCGGCCAGTTCTACCTGGACCCCACGGCGCGCGCCGGCAAACGTGGTGGCGCCTGGATGGACGACGTCTGCGCCCGCTGGTTGCGCCCCGACACCGGCCAGCTGCAAACCCCGGTGGCGCACCTGGTCTGCAATTTTGCCGATGGCGTGGAAATGGACGGCGTACGCCAACCCGCCCTGCTGTCGCACGACGACGTCACCACGCTGTTCCACGAGTTTGGCCACGGCCTGCACCACATGCTGACCCAGGTGAACGAGCACGACGTGTCGGGCATCAGCGGCGTTGAGTGGGACGCGGTGGAACTGCCCAGTCAGTTCATGGAGAACTTCTGCTGGGAGTGGAGTGTGCTGCGCCACATGACTTCCCATGTTCAGACCGGCGAGCCGTTGCCCCGTACCTTGTTCGACAAGATGCTGGCCGCACGCAATTTCCAGAGTGGCCTGCAGACCCTGCGCCAGATCGAGTTTTCGCTGTTCGACATGCTGCTGCACACGGCCCATGACCCACAACAGGACTTCATGCCCCTGCTGAACCAGGTGCGTGCCGAAGTGGCGGTCATGACACCCCCGGCATGGAGCCGCACGGCCCACACTTTCAGCCACATCTTTGCGGGTGGTTACGCAGCCGGTTACTACAGCTACAAATGGGCCGAGGTGCTGAGCGCCGACGCCTATGCCGCCTTTGAGGAAACTGCCGGAGCCGACGGTTTGCCCAACCTGGAAACCGGCCGAAAATACCGCCAGGCCATTCTGGAAGTCGGTGGCAGCCGCCCGGCCATGGAATCCTTCAAGGCATTTCGCGGCCGCGAACCCACGCTAGACGCTTTGCTGCGCCACCAAGGTATGGCACCATGATGCCCTTGGCCCTGACAACGCAATCACCCGGCTCAATGAAGAGGAAGACCCACATGAAACACCACACCATTGCAATCCTGCTGGGCGGCGCGGCGCTGCTCGGTTCAGCCATGGGCGTGCAGGCACAAACCATTTACCGCATCGTGGGCGCGGATGGAAAGGTCACGTTTTCCGACAAACCCCCAGTGAATGCTGAACAGGGCAAAGTTGCCACCACCGGCGTCGGCGCTGCGGCGGCCAACCCCAACACCGGACTGCCGTTCGAGTTGCGCCAGGTCGTCGCCAAATACCCGGTCGTGCTCTACACGTCAGCCCAGTGCGCGCCGTGCGATTCCGGTCGCTCGTTCCTGAGCGGACGTGGCGTACCCTTTACCGAGCGGACCGTCACCACCCCGGAAGACCGTGGCTATCTGCAACGCCTGACCGGCGACACGTCCTTGCCCTACCTGACCATTGGGGCCCAACGGATCAAGGGGCTGTCGGACCTGGAGTGGACGCAATACCTGGATGCAGCCGGCTATCCCAAGACCTCCATGCTGCCCCCGGGCTATAAGCGACCAGAACCAACGCCACTGGTCACGGTCCAAGCCGCACCGGCAGCCAATGGCAAGTCCGACGCAAAGCCGCAGGCCGCCGCATCCGAACCCGCCTACCAGCCGCCACCGCCCGCCAGCCCATCCAACCCGGCTGGCATCAGTTTCTAGGGCAGAAGGGGCCCCTGCTTAAAACGTCAGCGTCTTCACGCCGCTGGCGGTGCCCAGCAGACAAACCTGGGCCCGCTGGAAGGCGAACACACCCACCGTCACGACACCGGGCCACTGGCTGACCTCGGCCTCAAAGGCCAACGGATCGGTGATCCGCAGGCCGGTCACGTCGACGATGGTTTGGCCGTTGTCGGTGACCAGCGGTTGGCCGTCCTTCTGGCGCACCTTGGCGCTGCCACCCTTTGCGGCAAACTGGGCGATCACGCGCTGCGTGGCCATGGGGATCACTTCCACCGGCAGCGGAAAGGCGCCCAGCGTCTGGACCAGCTTGGACTCGTCAGCGATGCACACAAAGCGGTCGGACTGCGCCGCCACGATCTTTTCGCGCGTCAGTGCCGCGCCGCCGCCCTTGACCATGTTGCCGTGGCCATCGATCTCGTCGGCACCATCGATATAGACCGAGAGACGCGGCACATCGTTGGAGTCGAACACCGGAATACCCAGGGCCAGCAGCCGCTCGGTACTGGCCACCGAACTGGACACCGCACCCTTGATCTGGTCCTTCATCGTGGCCAGCGCGTCAATGAATTTATTGACCGTGGAGCCGGTGCCCACGCCGACGATCTCGCCCGGCACTACGTATTGCAGGGCGGCCTGCCCCACCAGGGTCTTGAGCTGGTCTTGTGTCAGGGGGGCGGCGTTGGGGGTGGTGGAGTTGGTCATCGGCGAAAATCCGGGTAGTGTTGATAAATTGCAGGAATTATCCAATGTCTCTTGTTCCCTACGGTCTGGCGCGGCGTGTTTTCTTTAGCATGGACCCGGAGGTCGCCCATGAGCTGACCATGGCCAGCCTGGCCCGCGCGCAGGGCACACCACTGACCTGGGCCTATTGTGTCTCCACCGTGGATGACCCCATCGAACTGGCCGGGCTGACCTTTCCCAACCGTGTGGGCCTGGCTGCCGGCCTGGACAAGAACGCCAAGTGCATTGACGGCCTGGCCGCCATGGGCTTTGGCTTTGTGGAGGTGGGCACGGTCACGCCCAAGGCACAGCCAGGCAACCCCAAGCCGCGCATGTTCCGCCTGCCCGAGGCCAATGCCCTGATCAACCGCCTGGGCTTCAACAACGACGGGCTCGACGCCTTTGTGGAGAACGTGCAGCGCTCGGCGCTACGGCGCAAGAAGAAGCCCGGCATGCTGCTGGGCCTGAACATTGGCAAGAACGCGGCCACGCCGATCGAGAACGCCACCGACGACTATCTGATCTGCCTGGACGGCGTCTACCCGCATGCGGACTACGTCACGGTCAATATCTCCAGCCCCAACACCAAGAACCTGCGTGCCCTGCAAAGTGACGAGGCACTGGACGCCCTGCTCGGCGCCATTGCCACGCGGCGCGAAGCATTGCAGAAGCAGCATGGCAAGCGCATTCCGATCTTTGTGAAGATTGCACCCGATCTGGACGAGGCCCAGGTCGCCGTGATTGCCGCCACGCTGCAGCGACACGGCATGGACGGCGTGGTGGCCACCAACACCACCCTGAGCCGTGACGCGGTCAAAGGGCTGGAGCATGCCGAGGAAGCTGGCGGCCTGTCGGGCGCACCGGTGCGCGAGGCCAGCAATCGGGTGATCCGCCAGTTGCGTGCTGCCCTGGGACCGAAGTTCCCCATCATCGGCGTGGGAGGCATTCTGAGTGCCGAAGACGCCGTGGAGAAAATCCGCGCCGGGGCCGATGTGGTGCAGATGTACACCGGGCTGATCTACAAGGGGCCGAAGCTGGTCAAGGATTCGGCTCTGGCGATCAAGGCATTGCGGAAATAGTGGTGGTGCGCCCAAGCGGGGCATGCCGGGGGCCTCATGCTGTCAAAGGCCCAGAAATCGGCCCCCGGCACACCCCACTCGGGCTTATCGGTTTCCCTCTTCGCTCACACAAGTAATTCAGCGACCAACTCGGCAATCGCCAGGCAACTGGTCAGGCCGGGTGACTCGATGCCGAACAGGTTCACCAGCCCAGCCACACCATGGTCCTTGGGCCCCTGGATGCAAAAGTCCCGCGTCGGCTCGCCAGGGCCGCTGATCTTGGGGCGGATGCCCGCATAGGCCGGCTGCAGCGCTCCGTCGGGCAGCGCGGGCCAGTATTTGCGCACCTCGGCATAGAACGCATCGCCGCGCTCGGGCTTTACCCACGTGTCGTCGGGCGAATCCACCCACTGCACGTCGGGGCCAAAGCGGGCCTGGCCGCCCAGGTCCAGCGTCAGGTGCACGCCCAGGCCGGCGGCTTCGGGCACCGGGTAGATCAGGTGAGAGAACGGCGAACGCCCGGCCAACGTGAAGTAGTTGCCCTTGGCGAAATAGGCGGTAGGCACATGGCGCGGCTCCAGCCCCTCAAACCGGGCCGCCAACGCCGGCGCCTGCAGGCCAGCCGCGTTGATGACCGACCTAGCAGCCAGGTGCGTACCGTCAATCGCTACTAATTCAATAGCATCCTGTTCATATCTGGCGAGGGATAGAGGCGAATTCAGCGCAAGAACACCGCCGGAATGTTCGATATCGGCCAGCAGGGCCAGCATCAGGCCGTGGCTGTCCACAATGCCGGTGGACGGGGAATGCAAGGCGCCGGCGCACTGCAATGCGGGTTCGGCTGCGATGGCCTGGTCACGATTCAGCAGAACCAGGTCCGTGACACCGTTGGCCAAAGCCCGTGCCTGGATGGCTTCCAGTTGGATCACTTGATCGGCGTCGGTCGCCACAATGAACTTGCCGCAGCGCCGGTGCGCCACACCGCGTTGGGCGCAGTAGTCATACAGCAGGCGGTTGCCGCGCACGCAGAGCTGGGCCTTCAGCGAGCCCGTGGGGTAGTACATGCCGGCGTGGATGACCTCGCTGTTGCGTGAGCTGGTTTGGGTACCGATGGCGGAACAGGCTTCGAGCACCAGCACCTCGCGCCCGGCCAAGGCCAGAGCGCGCGCCACCGCCAGGCCGACCACGCCAGCCCCCACCACCACACAATCGACCTGATCAATCACCGGAATGTCTCAGGGGCCGGCTATTTGAGTTCCAGAGTCGACGAGTCGGTGCCCTCCACCAACTGCCGGTTGGGCGGCACGGTGAGGTGGGCCCTGGCTTCCACGGGACTCAGGCCAAAGGTCAGGCTGACCAGCCCGGCGGCTGTCTGGCCATAACCGTAGCCGCGGGTCTCGCCAATCAAGGCCATGCGCAAATCAGTAACGGAGCCGTCGTTGCAGCGCAAATCGATGCTGCCCATGGTGGTTGCGGTGTAGCGCAAGCGCCCCACACAACTACTCAGGACGACCTTGCCGGCAGATGCAGGCCCGGCGACGGCAACCCCGTCCGCACCCACACTGGGCGCTGTCTGGCCGCGCAAGGTGACCGTACCGGTATGGTCCGGAAACAGCGTCATCTCTCCCTGCACCAGCTGTTCGTTGACGATGGCGAAGGCAGGCACCCGGGTCGCCAGGGCCGCCAAGCCGGTATCGTTCAGATCGGCACAGCCGGCCAGCACGGCCAAGAGGGTGGCCAGGGCCAGTGAGAAACACGCAGTTAGTGGTCGATTCATGCAAAACTCCTTGAGCGGGATCAAGCCCAGTCGGCGCAACACCGGTGTACCATCTTAGCCAGAATTCCATGGCGCAAAAGCCCGATCAAGACCCACTTTCCGGTCGCTGTTCCACACGGCGGCTCCACCCGAAAATGCCTCCATGAGCACTGAAGAATCCCTCAGCGTTGACGTCAACCGCATGCCCCTGAAGGCACTGGGCTTGCGCACTGGCATGGCCCTGCAAACCCGCCGTCTGGTAGAAGGCGCCAGCAAGAAGGAATCCCAATATTTTGGCGCCATTGAGGGCAAGGGCGTCATGGTCGGCCCGATGGGCCCGGAGGGTGTCAATACCGAACTCGACGAAGGCGAGGTCTGTGTGGTGCGCGGCTTTACCGGCCAGTACGAGTTCTCGTTCCTGAGCAAGGTGCTGCAGACTTTCCAGAAACCCTTTGCCTACGCCCTGCTGGCCTACCCGGCCCAGGTGGATGCGCGCATGGTGCGCCAGTCCATGCGCACTAAGACATCCTGGCCGACCACGGTGCAGACCGCGGCCAAGGATGGCCAGGCGGGCCCAGCTCCCCTGGATGCCACGCTGGTGGACATCAGCATGCACGGCGCCATGATCAAGGCACCGTCCTCACTGTCCACCGTGGGCGATATGGTTACGCTGGGCATGACCGTGACCTTTGACGATACCCCGGTCACGCTGAACGTGGCCGCCAGCATCTGCCACAACAACCGTTCCGTGGCCGACACCACCTACTACGTGGGCCTGGCGTTTCGCAACCTGACCCAGCATGACAAGCTGGTGCTGAACTTTGTGACACAGTCGCCGCAGAATGCGGCCTGAGCGTCGGCTGCGAATCGCAGCGGGCAAGAAAAAAGGACTTTGCATTACTGCAAAGTCCTTTTTCATAACCAAAATTTGGTGGGCAGTACAAGTTTCGAACTTGTGACCCCTGCAGTGTGAATGCAGTGCTCTACCCCTGAGCTAACCGCCCTGATTATTCATCAGAATAGCCTCAAATTATACAACAATCTTCAGGCTACTTTGCGCCAAACCGTTTTTCCACCGCTGGATTTGTCCATTTGCACCAGCACTTCCTCGTGGGATGTCAGTTCCTGGGCGTTGGCGGCCACGACCGGCAGCATAAATCCGCGCAAATCCACCTGAACGACGGCCACCCCGCCCTCCTGGCTGGAGCCGACGTCCATCAACAGCGCGTCCTGACCGCGGGTCATGTTGATATACACGTCGGCTAGCAACTCGGCATCCAGCAAGGCGCCGTGCAGGGTACGTCCGGAGTTATCGACCTCCAGGCGGTCGCACAGGGCATCCAGGCTGTTGCGTTTGCCGGGGAACATCTCCTTGGCCATGACCAGGGTGTCGGTCACGGAGTCCACATACTTCCTGAACGGTTGATGGCCGGCACGCGCCAGCTCCGCATCCAGAAAGGAGATGTCAAACGGTGCGTTGTGGATGATGATTTCGGCGTCAGTCACAAAGTCCAGAAGCTGCTGGGCAATGGCTGTGAACTTGGGCTTGTCGCTCAAGAACTCGGTGGTCAGGCCGTGCACGCGCAAGGCGCCTTCGTCGCTGTCCCGCTCGGGGTTCAGGTAGAAGTGCAGGTTGTTGCCGGTGAGCTTGCGGTTGACCAGTTCCACACAGCCGATTTCGACCATGCGGTCCGGGTTTTCCGCCAAGTTGGCATTGAAACCGGTGGTTTCGGTGTCCAGAAAGATCTGACGCATCAGTGGTTTTCTTTGGCGTGGTTGATCGAATATTTGGGTATCTCCACCACCAGGTCCTTTTGTGCCACAAAGGCCTGACAGCTCAGGCGCGAGTTGGGTTCCAAGCCCCAGGCGCGGTCCAGCAGGTCTTCCTCATTTTCATCGAGTTCGTTGAGCGACGCAAAGCCCTCGCGCACAACGACGTGGCAGGTGGTGCAGGCGCAGCTCATGTCGCAGGCATGCTCAATGGCGATGTGGTTTTCGAGCAGGGCCTCGCAGATGGAGGTTCCGGGCGTGGCCGTGATCTCGGCGCCCTGGGGGCAGTATTCCGGGTGCGGCAGGATTTTGATGGTTGTCATATGGATTCAATGTTCTTACCGGCCAGCGCGTGGGCAATGCCCCGGTTCATGCGCTTGGCGGCAAAGGATTCGGTGGCCTGGGCCACCGCCTTGCTTAAGCGCTCGATCTCGGCGGCATCGGTACCGGACTTGCCTTGGGACAGGGCCACCATGGCGGCGTCGATGTCTGTGCGTTCCTGAGATTCCAATAAGTCGGCATCGGCTTCCAGTGCGCTGTGGATGGCCAGCAGCAGCCGGTCGGCATCGACCTGAGCCTCCACCACGGCACGGGTGCGGATGTCCTGCTCGGCGGTGGCAAAGCTATCTTGCAGCATCTTGGCAATTTGGTCGTCGGCCAGGCCGTAGGACGGTTTGACGTTGATGTCGGCCTGCACGCCGCTGACCTGTTCGTGCGCGGACACGTTCAGCAGGCCATCGGCATCCACGGTGAAGGTGACGCGGATGCGCGCCGCACCGGCCGCCATCGGCGGGATGCCACGCAGCTCAAAGCGCGCCAGGCTGCGGCAGTCCTTGACCAGATCACGCTCGCCCTGCACCACGTGCAGCGCCAGCGCGGTCTGACCGTCCTTGTAGGTTGTGAAGTCCTGCGCCATCGCGGTGGGAATGGTCTGGTTGCGCGGCACGATGCGCTCCACCAGGCCACCCATGGTCTCCACGCCCAGGGACAGTGGAATCACATCCAGCAGCAACAGATCACCAGCCGTGTTGTTGCCCGCCAACTGGTTGGCCTGGATGGAGGCGCCCAGCGCCACCACCTCATCCGGGTTGAGGTTGTTCAGCGGCGCGCGGTCGAAGAACTCGGCCACCGCCGTCTGCACCTGCGGCATGCGGGTTGAGCCGCCGACCATGACCACGCCCTGCACGTCCTGTGGCGCCAGACGGGCATCTCGCAGCGCCTTGCGCACGGCGGCGATGGTGCGGGCGGTCAGCTGGGCCGTGGCCACCTCAAACTGGCTCCGGTTTACGTAAAATTCGATGCTAGCCCTCGTCAAAACTGCGTGGAATGCTACTGAATCCGTAGCAGAAAGCGCTTCCTTGCAGGCCCGTGCCGCACGTTTGAGGACGGCTTTGTCGCCGGCATTAACGGCCTCCGTGCCGGTTTGCGCCAGCACCCAGTCGGCCAGCGCATGGTCGTAGTCGTCACCGCCAAGGGCAGAGTCGCCACCGGTAGCCACCACCTCGAACACGCCTTGCGTGAGCCGCAGAATGGAGATGTCAAAGGTGCCTCCGCCCAGGTCGTAAATGGCATAAATGCCTTCGCTGGCATTGTCCAACCCGTAGGCAATGGCCGCTGCGGTTGGCTCGTTGATCAGGCGCAGCACGTTGATGCCCGCCAACTTGGCTGCATCCTTGGTGGCCTGGCGCTGGGCATCGTCAAAGTAGGCTGGCACGGTGATGACGGCACCATACAGGTCGTCGTTGAAGGTGTCTTCGGCGCGGTAGCGCAGCGTGGCCAGGATTTCGGCACTGACCTCGACCGGCGACTTCTCTCCGGCAATGGTCACTAGGCCCAGCATGCCCGCATGATCGGCAAAGCGGTACGGCAGCTTCTCCACCCCGACCACGTCGGCAAGGCTGCGGCCCATGAAGCGCTTGACCGAGGCCAGCGTGTTCTGCGGGTCGGTGGTAATGGCGTCCTGTGCCGCATAGCCGATCTGGCGGCCGCCACCGTCCAGGTAGCGCACCACGGAAGGCAGAATCACGCGCCCTTCGTTGTCTGGGAGGCATTCGGCCACGCCGTGGCGCACGGAGGCTACCAGGGAGTGCGTGGTGCCCAGGTCAATGCCCACGGCAATGCGGCGCTGGTGCGGATTGGGCGCCTGGCCGGGTTCGGAGATTTGTAAAAGCGCCATAGGTAATCGTTCGGGGCAGCGGCCGTGCAGGCCAGAAGCTGCCCGGCGGGGGTTCAAGTTTCCAGTTTGTCGAAGGCCAGATCGAGATCGTGCGCGAATTTCTCTATGAACATCAGCGAGCGCACCGACTGCACGGCGGCGCTGTAATCGTGCAGTTCGTCAAGCTGTCGGGCGCAGGCCGCGAGCACGTCGCGCTGGGCAGCATCCACATTGTCGCGCAAGGCGTCCAGCGCCTGGGTGTCCTGCTCCTCGTCCAGCCACTCGCGCCACTGCATCTGCTGCATCAGGAAGGCTCCTGGCATGGCTGTATTGCTGTGGGCATTGATGGGGGCACCACCCAGCTCGCACAGATACGCAGCCCGCTTGAGCGGGTCTTTCAGACGCTGATAGGCCTCGTTGATGCGCACCGACCACTGCATCGCCACCCGCTGGGCGGCTGCGCCCTGGGCGGCAAATTTGTCGGGATGGGCCTCGCGCTGCAGGTCTTTCCAGCGTGCGTCCAGCGCAGCGCGGTCCTGGGCAAACTGCTGCGGCACACCAAACAGCTCGAAATCGTTGGACTGGAGATTCACACGCGGAACGACTCGCCACAGCCGCATTTGTCGCGCTCGCGCGGGTTGTTGAAGCGAAAGCCTTCATTCAGGCCCTCGCGGACAAAATCCAACTCCGTGCCGTCGATGTAGGCCAAACTCTTGGGGTCCACCAGCACCTTGACGCCATGGCCCTCGAACACCAGGTCTTCCGGTGCCAGATCGTCCACATATTCCAGTTGGTAGGCAAGGCCCGAACACCCGGTGGTCTTGACCCCCAGACGAACGCCAATTCCCTTGCCCCGCTTGGTCAGATAGCGCGTCACATGGCGCGCAGCGGCTTCAGTCAGCGTTACCGCCATATCAGTTCAGGTGCTTCTTTTTGTAGTCGTCCACGGCCGCCTTGATGGCGTCTTCGGCCAGGATGGAGCAATGGATTTTGACGGGCGGCAGGGCCAGTTCTTCGGCGATCTGGCTGTTCTTCAGCGCAGCCGCTTCGTCCAGCGTCTTGCCCTTGACCCATTCAGTCACGAGCGAGCTGGATGCGATGGCCGAACCGCAGCCGTAGGTCTTGAAGCGTGCGTCCTCAATCACGCCAGTTTGCGGATTGACCTTGATCTGCAGCTTCATGACGTCACCGCAGGCGGGCGCGCCCACCATGCCGGTGCCCACGCTGTCGTCGCCCTTTTCAAAGCTGCCAACGTTGCGGGGGTTTTCGTAATGATCAACGACTTTTTCTGAATATGCCATTTTGATTACCTTTTAATGTGCTGCCCACTGAATGGAACTGATGTCAACGCCGTCCTGGTACATCTCCCACAGCGGGCTGAGATCGCGCAGCTTGGCGACGTTCTTCTTGATGGTGTCCACGGCGTAATCGATTTCCGCCTCGGTGGTCCAGCGGCCAATGGTCATGCGCAGGCTGCTGTGCGCCAGTTCGTCGCTTCGGCCCAAGGCACGCAGCACGTAACTGGGCTCCAGACTGGCCGAGGTACAGGCCGAGCCGCTGCTGACCGCCAGGCCCTTGATGCCCATGATCAGCGATTCGCCTTCCACATAGTTGAAGCTCATGTTCAGGTTGTGCGGAACACGTTGTGTTTCGTGGCCATTGATGAAGACCTGTTCTACCCCCTTGAGGCCGGCCAGCATGCGGTCATGCAGTGCCTGGATACGCACGTTCTCGGCCGCCATTTCTTCTTTGGCTATTGCGTAGGCCTCGCCCATGCCGACGATCTGGTGCGTGGGCAAGGTGCCGCTGCGCATGCCGCGCTCGTGGCCGCCACCGTGCATCTGGGCTTCCAGGCGCACGCGGGGCTTGCGGCGCACAAACAAGGCACCAATGCCCTTGGGACCATAGGTCTTGTGTGCGGTCAGGCTCATCAGGTCGACCGGCAGCTTGGCCAGATCGAACTCAACCCGGCCAGTCGCCTGAGCGGCATCAACGTGGAAGATGATGCCCTTTTCTCGGCACACCGCGCCAATGGCAGCGATGTCCTGGATGACACCAATCTCATTGTTCACAAACATCACGCTGGCCAGGATGGTGTCGGGGCGGATGGCGGCTTTGAAGGCGTCCAGATTGACGAGCCCGTCATCCTGCACGTCCAGATAGGTGACGTCAAAACCCTGGCGCTCCAGCTCGCGGCAGGTGTCCAGCACCGCCTTGTGCTCGGTCTTGACCGTGATGATGTGCTTGCCCTTGGACTGGTAAAAGTGTGCAGCGCCCTTGAGAGCCAAGTTGTTGGATTCGGTGGCACCGGAAGTCCAGACGATCTCGCGCGGGTCGGCTCCAATCAGGTCGGCAACCTGGGCGCGGGCCTTTTCCACGGCAGCTTCGGCTTCCCAGCCCCAGGCGTGGCTACGCGATGCGGGGTTGCCAAAATGGGCGCGCAACCACGGCACCATCGCATCCACCACACGCTCGTCGCAGGGATTGGTGGCACTGTAGTCCATGTAGATCGGGAAATGGGGGGTGGTATCCATGGGGCTCGTTCCGGCTATTCAGTCAGTAATTGTCGTTTGTGCACGATCAGCTTTTGGAAAAGGCGTTGCCCAGGGCAAAAACCGAATTCGGCGCGTTGATACGGATTGGCTTGCTCAGCGGCATGGCTGAAATGGCGCGTTTGACGCTGGGCTTGTCCTCGACCTGCAGGCCCTTGGCCAATTGGTCGTCCACCAACTTTTGCAGGGTGACGGAGTCGAGAAACTCGACCATGCGCACATTGAGTGAGGCCCAAAGATCGTGCGTCATGCAGCGGGCACCCTCGCCCAGGCAGTTTTCCTTGCCGCCACAGTGGGTGGCATCAATCGGCTCGTCCACCGACACAATAATGTCCGCTACGGTAATATCGGCAGCCTTGCGCGCCAGGGTGTAACCGCCGCCGGGGCCGCGGGTAGATTCCACCAGCTCATGGCGGCGCAACTTGCCGAAGAGCTGCTCCAGATAGGAGAGGGAAATCTGCTGGCGCTGGCTAATGGCCGCCAGCGTGACAGGCCCACCGCTCTGGCGCAGACCCAGGTCGATCATCGCGGTGACTGCAAAACGGCCTTTGGTTGTGAGACGCATCGAAAGCTCCTTGAGTCGTGCTTGGTTGACTAACCGGCTCAAGTATAGCAAGAAACCCAGCGTTTTGCTCGGGTACTCAGGTTATTCAGGTTATTTGCCAAAACGGTGATCGGCCAACCAGCCAATTCACTGCCCTCCTGGCACCAGCACAACCAGATTGTCGGAACCCGGCGCGCCAAAGGCCTGCTCCTTCAAAATACCCAGTTGGTCTCGAACCAGCGCCGCCTTTTCGAATTCCAGATTCCGGGCGTGTTCCATCATCAGCTTCTCCAAACGCTTGATTTCGCGGGAAATGTCTTTCTCGCTCATGTCCTCCACCTGGGCACGCTGCATGGCGTCGCGCTCCAGGCGGTCCGCCTCCTTGCCGGCCTTTTCGCTGTACACCCCGTCAATCAGATCCCGCACCTGCTTGACGATGGATCGCGGCGTGATGCCGTGCGCCAGGTTGTGTGCGATCTGCTTCTTGCGACGCCGCTCGGTTTCGCCAATAGCCCTCTCCATGGAATCGGTGACCTTGTCGGCATACAGGATGGCGCGCCCGTGGAGGTTGCGGGCGGCGCGGCCAATGGTCTGTATCAATGAGCGCTCCGAGCGCAAGAAGCCTTCTTTATCGGCGTCCAGGATCGCAACCAGCGACACCTCGGGAATATCCAGGCCTTCCCGCAGCAGGTTGATGCCCACCAGCACATCAAAGGCGCCCAGACGCAGGTCGCGCAGGATTTCTACCCGCTCCACCGTGTCCACATCACTGTGCAGGTAGCGCACCTTGACGCCGTTGTCGCTCAGATAGTCGGTCAACTGCTCGGCCATGCGCTTGGTCAGCGTGGTGATCAGCACCCGTTCGTTCTTCTCCACCCGGATACGGATTTCCTGCAACACATCGTCCACCTGGTGGGTGGCGGGACGCACCTCGACCTCGGGGTCCACAAGGCCCGTGGGGCGCACCAGTTGCTCCACCACCTTGCCCGCATGGTCTTTCTCCCACTGCGCGGGCGTCGCCGACACAAAGATGGCCTGGCGCATCTTGGTCTCGAATTCCTCGAACTTGAGCGGCCGGTTGTCCAGCGCGCTGGGCAGGCGAAAACCGTACTCCACCAGCGTGGTCTTGCGCGAGCGGTCGCCGTTGTACATGCCGCCAAACTGGCCGATCAGCACATGGGACTCGTCCAGAAACATCACCGAATCCTTGGGCAGGTAGTCGGTCAGCGTGGCCGGCGGCTCGCCCGGCGCTGAGCCGCTGAGGTGGCGGGAGTAGTTTTCGATGCCCTTGCAATGCCCCACTTCGCTGAGCATTTCAAGATCAAAGCGCGTGCGCTGCTCCAGCCGCTGGGCTTCGACCAGCTTGCCTTCGGACACAAAAAACTTCAGGCGCTCGGCTAGTTCGACCTTGATGGTTTCCACGGCGGCCAGCACCTGTTCGCGTGGCGTCACATAGTGGCTGCTGGGGTAGACCGTGAAGCGCGGAATCTTCTGGCGGATGCGCCCGGTCAAGGGGTCAAAGAGTTGCAGTGACTCAATCTCGTCGTCGAACAACTCGATACGGATGGCCATTTCACTGTGCTCTGCCGGAAAGATGTCAATGGTGTCGCCCCGCACGCGGAAGGTGCCGCGGGAAAAGTCCATGTCGTTGCGCTGGTACTGCATGCGCACCAGTTGGGCGATCAGGTCGCGCTGGCCCGGCTTGTCACCGGTGCGCAGCGTCATGATCATCTTGTGGTACGCCTCGGGCTGGCCAATACCGTAGATGGCAGACACGGTGGCCACGATCACCACATCGCGCCGCTCCAGGATGCTCTTGGTGCAAGAGAGGCGCATCTGCTCGATGTGCTCATTGATAGCCGAGTCCTTTTCGATGAACAGATCGCGCTGCGGCACATAGGCCTCGGGCTGGTAGTAGTCGTAGTAGCTGACGAAATACTCCACCGCGTTCTTGGGAAAGAACTCGCGGAACTCGCTGTACAACTGCGCCGCCAGCGTCTTGTTGGGTGCGAACACAATAGCCGGGCGCCCCAGGCGGGCAATCACGTTGGCCATAGTGAAGGTCTTGCCGGAGCCGGTCACGCCCAGCAGGGTCTGGAACACCTCGCCATCGTTGACGCCTTCGACCAGCTCATCAATCGCGGTTGGCTGGTCACCAGCTGGTGAGTAGGGCTGGTACAGCTCGAATGGAGAATCCGGAAATTTCAAGAAAACACCGGTGGGCGCTGGCGCAGCATCAGCGCTTGTGGATATGCGGTCTGGGTCAACGATAGGGGTCGGGGCAGACATGTGATGGTTCGGCAATTGGGGAAAGATGGAACTGTAGTCCATGCGGGGAACTTCCGTTGCTGGGAGCATTGTGGTTGGAATGGTTGTGGTGCGCGCACGCCGGGCCAGCGGTGCGGGCCGCGCGCCCCTGCTGCGTGGGCCCTGCGGGCTGCCTTGCGGTGCTCGTTCCAGGCGGGGTCTGGCCAAACTCGCCCTGCGGGCTCAAACAACGCCAGCCCTGATCCGCCCGGCCCTGCGCTCCTCAGCCACGCACAAGTGATCACCCCGCCCGCACCGCTAGCTCGGCTTGGGGAATTGGTTACAGTGGCTGAAAATCAAGATCCCGATTTCTTTGGCGCGGGGGTTTTTGCTATTTTTATGGGAGCAGACTATTTAGATTCGGCGAGGGATAGACAGCGATTTCATTGGAATCTGCTCCAGAGTATCCAGCAAGGTTCTGCCGTCTGCATCTCATTCGGTTTCACAAAGGGGCACTATGCAATGTTGGATCTGCGGTGACGAAGCCGACACCGGCGAGCACATGATTAAGGTTTCGGACCTACGTGATTTGTTCGGCCACACAACGACGCAAACTCCTCTTTATCGGAAGATCGATAGAGACCGCCCCGAGATCGTGCAAGGAGCAAACTCGCAAAAATTGAAGTTCCGAACCAGACTATGTGCGCAATGCAACAATGCACGCACTCAACAGCATGACAAGAGTTGGGAGGCACTCGCCAAGCTGTTAAGGAGCCGACCCACGCCAATTCGGCCAGGTGAAGTCATTCGACCAGCAACGGCGTTCAGTAGTGGGCTCCGAACGGGTCTACTTGGAGTTCATCTTTATTTCTGCAAGCTCACAGGTTGCCTCCTGCGTGACGGAGACGTTCCACTTCAAACGGACTCCCTTGCCAATGCGATTCAGGCGAATGCTCCACATCCAAACATCTACTTGGGTTTCCTTGCAGTTACCAGCAAACGACTTCAGAACTGGGCAATCGTCACACCCGTTCAAGCCTTATTCGTAGGTGGCAGGTTGGTGGGTGCACAGTGGTTCTACTTTGTCGGTCGCGTCGGCGTTCATATCACGTACGCCACCCATATTCACCGCCCGGACAGAGCCAATCTTTGGCACCCCAGTTCAACATCTAAAACACTTACCTTGGGGAAGTGGCGAAACGTGGGCCAAACGCTCACCCAAAAGCATGAGGCATCGCTCTGTGCCTCCCTTGGGCGGTGCCGAGCAGCGCAGTGGCGGGCGGATCAGGGCTGGCGTTGTTTGAGGCGCAACCGAGTTTAGCCAGACCCCGCCCGGCGCGAGCAGCGCAGGGGAGTCGCGCCAGCGACCATCGCCCCAGGGTGGGACGGAGCGATGCCTCATGCGCAGCCACCAACCAGCCCTGCCCCGTCTGCAACAATATCGCACATGCACCCGACCACCCCACCCTCTACCGAAAGCGTCTTCACCTGGCCGGTCCGCGTGTATTGGGAGGACACCGACGCGGGTGGCATCGTTTTTTACGCCAACTACCTGAAATTTTTCGAACGCGCCCGCACCGAATGGCTGCGCGCACGGGGCGTGGAACAACGCCAACTGCAACAAGACCTGGGCTGCCTCTTTGTCGTCAGCGATGTGGAACTCAAGTACCTGCGTTCGGCCCGGCTGGACGACCAATTGCTAGTGACGGCACATCTGAGCGAATTGGGTCGTTCCTCCTTCACCATCCAGCAGGAGGCGCATTTGATCTCCAAGGATGCGGCGCCTGTAGTGCTGTGCACAGGCTCCGTGCGCATTGGTTGGATCCATGGCCAGACGTCCAAGCCCGCACGTATCCCGCCCGAACTGCAGCAGGCGCTTAAGGGCTGAAGCCCGCGATGTGTCGGTCTGCGGAATCCATGCAGTATCCGCATCACATGCCCGGCTCGGGGTAAACCCACCCCGGTAGAATGAAGGCCGACGCCAGCGCCGCGCTGCCGCTTCGCCCACCCCCGAATCATTCCCACAGGACCCTGCTATGTCTCTCTTTTCCGCTGTCGAAATGGCCCCCCGCGACCCGATTCTGGGTCTGAACGAACAATTCAACGCCGACACCAACCCCGCCAAAGTGAACCTGGGCGTGGGCGTGTACTTTGACGACAACGGCAAACTGCCCCTGCTGCAGTGCGTGCAAGCCGCCGAGAAAACCATGATGGACAAGCCCACTGCCCGTGGCTACCTGCCCATCGACGGCATCGTGGCCTACGACAACGCCGTCAAGGGCCTGGTGTTTGGTGCTGACAGCGAACCCGTCACGTCTGGTCGCGTGGCCACCGTGCAAGCCATTGGCGGCACCGGCGGCCTGAAGATTGGCGCCGACTTCCTGAAAAAGGTCAGCCCCAACGCGAAAGTGCTGATTTCCGACCCCAGCTGGGAAAACCACCGCGCCCTGTTCTCCAGCGCCGGCTTCGACGTGGACACCTATGCCTACTATGACGCGGCAACACGCGGCGTGAACTTTGACGGCATGTTGGCCAGCCTGAACGCTGCAGCTGCCGGCACCATCATCGTGCTGCACGCCTGCTGCCACAACCCGACCGGCTACGATATCACCCCTGCCCAGTGGGACCAGGTGATTGCCGTGGTGAAAGCCAAGGAACTGACCCCCTTCCTGGACATGGCCTACCAGGGCTTTGGCTACGGCATTGCCGAAGATGGTGCTGTGATCCAGAAGTTTGTCGCCGCAGGCCTCAACTTCTTTGTGTCCACCTCCTTCTCCAAGAGCTTCAGCCTGTACGGTGAGCGCGTGGGCGGCCTGTCGGTGTTGTGCAAGGACAAGGAAGAATGCGGTCGCGTGCTGAGCCAGCTCAAGATCGTGATCCGCACCAACTACTCCAACCCACCCACCCACGGCGGTGCCGTCGTGGCCGCCGTACTGAACAACCCCGAGCTGCGCGCTCTGTGGGAGAAGGAACTGGGAGAAATGCGCGTGCGCATCAAGGCCATGCGCCAGAAGCTGGTCGACGGCCTCAAGGCAGCGGGTGTCAAGCAGGACATGTCCTTCATCACCACCCAGATCGGCATGTTCAGCTATTCCGGCCTGACCAAAGACCAGATGGTGCGCCTGCGCAACGAGTTCGGCGTTTACGGTACTGACACTGGTCGCATGTGCGTGGCTGCGCTCAACAGCAAGAACATCGACTACGTTTGCGCGTCCATTGCCAAGGTTGTCTAAACCTTGCGGCCATTTTTCGGCCTCTGCCCTCGTCAGTATTGACGAGGGCGCTATTGAATTTGCAGCAATTCTCTCAACCCTTCATTAGGCTGACGGGCAGCTATGGCGCATGCCACCTTAGAGACAAACACCCAAGCCAGAATCTCCTAAAACTGTTATATTGCACTGCAACATATTCTTGTTGTGAAGCGTTTTCGAAAGCGAGACTCCCATGCTGTACCAGTTCTATGAAACCCAACGTTCTTTGATGGAGCCGTTTTCTGAGCTGGCCCAAACTGCCTCCAAAGTGTTTGGCAACCCGATGACCCTGGCCGGTCAAAACCCGTTTGCCCAGCGCATATCCGCAAGCTACGACCTGATGCACCGCCTGGGCAAGGACTATGAAAAGCCCGAGTTCGGCCTGCGCACGATTGACGTCGACGGCGTCGAAGTCGCCATCCATGAGCGGGTTGAGCTCAACCTGCCATTTTGCGAATTGCGCCGCTTCAAACGTTTCAGCGACGACACCGCCACCCTGGACAAGATCAAGGGCCAGCCGGCCGTGCTGATCGTGGCACCCCTCTCGGGCCACTACGCCACGCTGTTGCGTGACACCGTCAAGACCATGCTGCGCGACCACAAGGTGTACATCACCGACTGGAAGAACGCACGCCTGATCCCCCTCTCCGAGGGCGAATTCCACCTGGATGACTACGTCAACTACGTCCAGGAATTCATCCGCCATGTCCAGGGCAAATATGGCAACTGCCACGTCATGAGCGTGTGCCAACCCACGGTGCCAGTGCTGGCAGCCGTGTCCCTGATGGCCAGCCGCGGCGAGACCACCCCGCTGACCATGACCATGATGGGCGGCCCCATTGACGCGCGCAAGTCGCCCACGGCGGTCAACAACCTTGCCATGAACAAGAGCCACAACTGGTTCGAGAACAACGTGATCTACCGCGTGCCGGCCAGCTTCCCGGGCGCCGGACGCCGTGTCTACCCTGGCTTCCTGCAGCATACCGGCTTTGTGGCAATGAACCCCAGCAACCATGCCAAGAGCCACTACGACTACTTCAAGGACCTGATCAAGGGTGACGGCGCCAGCACCGACGCACACCGCAATTTCTACAACGAATACAACGCCGTGCTCGACATGGACGCCGATTACTACCTGGAAACCATCCGGGTGGTGTTTCAGGACTTCAGCCTGGTCAACGGTAACTGGGATGTCAAGGGCGTGGATGGCGAAGTCAGCCGGGTGCGCCCAGAAGACATCCAGACCACGGCACTGATGTCCGTCGAAGGTGAACTCGACGACATCTCCGGCTCGGGCCAGACCCAGGCCGTACACGAGATTTGCAGCGGCGTGCCTGCTTCCCGCAAGACGCACTACGAAGCCAAGGGCGCCGGCCACTATGGCATCTTCTCGGGCAAGCGCTGGCGGGAGATGGTGTACCCGCAGGTGCGCTCCTTCATCCGCGAACATCACGAAAATACCGCTCTAGCCCTCGTGGATACTCAACAAGCTGCTCCTAAAAAGGTAGCAACAAAACGCGCATCCACCCAAAAGTGAACGCCCGGGCGTCAATGCCTCCTGCCGATCTGACCTCCCGCATCCTGAATGTGCTGCCCCAAACGCAGTGCACCCGCTGCGGGTATCCAGACTGCGCCGGCTACGCCCAGGCACTGGCCAACGGTGCGGCGGACCTGAACCAATGCCCTCCGGGCGGGGTACAGGGCATTGTCAGACTGGCACAGATCACCGGTAAACCCGAGAAGCCCCTGGACCCCGAGTGTGGCAGCGAGGGGCCACGCAGCGTGGTGTACATCGACGAAGACTGGTGCATAGGTTGCACGCTATGCATCGCCGCCTGCCCGACCGACGCCATCGTCGGCAGCAACAAGCGCATGCACACCGTCATTGAAGTCTATTGCACTGGCTGCGAACTGTGCCTGCCGGTCTGCCCGGTGGACTGCATCAAACTGGAAAATGCCAGCGGCACGGCAACTGGCTGGGACGCCTGGCCCCAGCCCCAGGCCGACTTGGCGCGTGAACGCTATGCCCAAAACCAGGTGCGCCGGGAACGCGATAAACGTGAAAACGACGCAAAACTGGCGGGCTTGGCCCAGATGAAGCTGGCCGACCTGACGACCCATTCCCGCATCACCGATCCCCAGATGCTGGACCATAAACGCACCATCATTGAAGCCGCCATGGCGCGCGCCCGGGCCAAACGCGCGGGTTAAGACTCTCAGGCCATTAGGTTCTTGTAGACCCCGCAGCCCACATACAGATCGTCCACCTTTTCCACGAAGGACATCTTGGTTTGCACCCTGCCGGTTGTGGGATTGGTAATATCGTACTCCACCCAGCCGGGTTCAAAGTTGGCCTGATCGACGATGGATTGCACCAAGCCCTGGCCATCAATACCGGGAATGTCCTGAACCCGGGTTCCCACCTTGGCGGAATTTCCGCCAAATGCGAGATAGGTGCCTTTGTCATCCAGCGCAAAGACATACATGTCACGGTCAAAAAACGAGTTGGATGGGTTCGTCACATCGCGCAGGAATGCATCACGGGACGAGCGACGCCTATGCGCCACGGCGTGGGCGACCAGCTCAGCAGCTTCCTCCGCGGTTCCCTGTTGCAGGCGGAACATGGAAACGGACTCGACCAGTGTGCTGGCACGCCCTTCCATTGCCACAGCCTGTGCCACGGCATGCTCCACCATATGGGCATTGCGCTGCGTGATCTCGTCCAATTGCCGCACAGCCGAGGTGATTTCCGTCAAACCGGTGCTCTGCTCGGCACTGGAGGTCGAAATCTGTGACATGCTGGCCGCCACCTCGCGGATGCCATGAACGATCTGGGTGATGGTCGATCCGGCTGCGCGGATCTTCTGCACACTGCTGGCAACCTGCCCGGAGGACGTGCCGATCAACAGGCGAATCTCCTTGGCCGATTCAGCGGAGCGCTGTGCCAGAGAACGGACCTCGCTGGCCACCACGGCAAAGCCCCGGCCCGACTCGCCAGCGCGGGCTGCCTCGACTGCTGCGTTGAGCGCCAGGATATTGGTCTGGAATGCCAACCCGTCAATGACACCCACAATCTCGTCCATGCGCTTGGCACTGGCCTGGATGGCTTCGACCGACTGCACGGCTTCCGCCATGATGTTGGCTCCGCTGTCAGCCACATCGCGCACTGCACTGGCCTGACCATTGGCCTGACCGGCCGTGCCCGCATTTTCCTGAACGGTGGAGGCCAATTCCTCGACACTGGCGGCGGTTTGCTCCAGATTGGCGGCCTGTTGCTCGGTTCGGTCCGACAGATCACGGCTGGCCCGGGCCAGACTCTGGCCCGAATGGGATACAAACGCGGCATTGCTGCGTACATTGGCCACCATGGCAGAGACGGTCCGGCCCAGGCTACCCATGGAAACCAGCAGGCGACCCAGTTCGTCCTGGCCGCATCCGGTGATGCTCAGACGCAGGTCTCCGGCCACCATCTGGTCAGTGGCACGCAGGACCTGGCCCAGATCTTCACTGACGCTGCGGTAAAAGGCCGCCAGAACATACAGCAAAACGACCACGTCGAGAACACCCAGCACGGTCACCACTGTGGCTGCGTCGCCGGAGCCACTGCCCAGAACCAATTGCCAAATGAGCGACAGCGCCGGTAACAGTGAAAGTACGGCAATCAGCGCCAGTTTGCTCGCAAACGACAGACGTCGCACGAAAACCAAACCCGGCTTCAACAATTGGGCAACGAGCATATAGCCCTCCGAGGTAGCTGCTCAGAAATTCTTTTGGTATGTCCCCTAACCCATCAATCCGCTCCAGCGTATCTCCGCACGCAACCGGACTAACCTAGCGCATCGTTCACCTGTTCGTGGAATTCGGCCAGGCTGACAGCATTGCCAATTTCCCGTGGCAACGCATCCCGTACCGAAAATACACCCAGAATCTTGGAACCGGGCCCCACAATGGGCAAATGCCGGAAACCGCGCTCGATCATGATAAGCACTGCGTCTGACACCAAAATTTCAGGCGCCACGCAATACGGGTTTTTCGTCATGATGTCGGAAACACTGGTGGTCTGCGGGTCCAGCGCCTTGGCCAGCACACGGGTCATCAGGTCCCGCTCGGTCACAATGCCCAACAGGGTTCCCGGCGTGTCCACAATCAGCACGCTGCCACAGTTGGCCCGGGTCATGACACAGGCCGCGTCCCACACACTGGCATGGGGGCCCAGGCTGACAACATGGCGCTGGGACATGGATTGGAATACAGTGCGTTCTGGCATGTTCATCACCCCTTTCAACAGACAACCAAACTCTACGCCTTAACGCAGTGCAGCGTTGATCTTTTCGAGTGCCTTGGCCCCCGGACACAGCTGGGAAGTGCCCAGTGTGTTCAGCGGCCGGTGCGTCGTATTCAGTGCAATGTGCAAATCCGTGGCCAACGGGTCCACATACAGCAGGCCGGTGACCACCTCGCCACGTGCCTGGTGCTCCTGCATATAGCTCATGGACTTGTAGCGATCCGTCGGATCGTACTCAGGGTGCAACTTGCGCAGACGCAGGAGTGAGCCGTCGTGCTGCTGAACTTCCACAACCTCGCCGGGCTGATACTCGGTGGTGATTTCGCTGTGCTGGTCCATGAAATCGATGCGGCTCACCGCCTCGTTGTGCTGGCGCACATAGTCGTAGCTCTTGGTGCTGCCGCCATGGTTGTTGAAGGTCACACAAGGGCTGATCACGTCGATAAAGGCTGCACCCCCGTGGGCCATGGCGCCCTTGATCAACGGCACCAGTTGCGCCTTGTCACCCGAGAAGCTGCGCGCCACATAGGTTGCCCCCAATTGAAGTGCCAAGCCCACCAGATCCACCGGACTGTCGCTGTTAACGACCCCCTTCTTGCTCTTGGAACCGCGGTCTGCCGTGGCGGAAAACTGACCCTTGGTCAGGCCGTAGACGCCATTGTTCTCCACGATGTAGGCCATGTTCACGCCTCGGCGCATGGCATTGGCGAACTGGCCCAGGCCGATGGAGGCGGAATCACCGTCCCCCGAAACACCGAGGTATAGCAAATCCCGGTTGGCCAGGTTCGCACCAGTCAACACCGAGGGCATGCGGCCATGCACCGTGTTGAAGCCGTGCGAAGCACCCAGGAAATAGTCCGGTGTCTTGGAACTGCAGCCAATGCCCGAGAGCTTGGCCACACGGTGCGGCTCGATGTCAAGCTCCCAGCAGGCCTGGATGATGGCGGCGGAAATGGAGTCATGTCCACAGCCCGCGCATAGGGTGGAGATGCGCCCTTCATAGTCACGCCGGGTGTAGCCGACCTTGTTCTTGGTCAGCGTCGGGTGGTGCAGATGTGGTTTGGCGATATAGGTCATACAAGCTCCTTGCTACCGACTGTGGTCACCGGCTTGGTCACGGCTTCCACATTCTTGCGAATGGCATTGGCGATGAAGCGCGCGGTGATCGGCGTTCCGTCGTAATGCAGCACGCGGATCAGACGCGCCGGATCCACATCCAGCTCATTGATCAGCAGGTAGCGCATCTGCCCGTCGCGATTCTGCTCGGCCACGAAAATCCGGTCGTGCTCGGCAATAAAGCGGTTCACAGACTCCGGGAATGGGAAGGCCTGCAGACGCAGCGCGTCCAGATGGATGCCCTCGTCTTCCAGCACATCCAGGGCCTCGCGCATGGCCGGGCTGGTGGAGCCAAAGTAGATCACACCAAACGGTGTTTTCTCCTTGGCATTGCGCAGGATCGGTTGCGGCACCAAGTCCGCGGCCGTCTTAAACTTGCGGTTCAAACGCTCCATGTTGTAGATGTAGTCCGGGCCGCGCTCGGAATACATGGCATACGGGTTGCGCGTCGTCCCGCGAGTAAAGAAACTGCCCTTGCTCGGATGGGTGCCAGGCAGCGTGCGCCACGGAATGCCATCGCCGTCAACATCCTTGTAGCGGCCAAAGTCCTTGCCGGCTTCCAGTTCGGCGGCCGACATCACCTTGCCCGTGTCATAGGGCCGGGCGTCGTCCCAAACAAAGGGCTTGCACAGGCGCTGGTTCATGCCGATGTCCAGATCGGTCATCACAAAGATCGGGGTCTGCAGGCGGTCGGCCAGATCAAGCGCCGCGGCGGAGTGTGTGAAGCACTCATGCGGGTCCTGCGGTAGCAACAACACATGCTTGGTGTCTCCGTGCGATGCGTAGGCGCAGGACAAGAGATCGGCCTGCTGGGTGCGCGTAGGCATGCCGGTGGACGGGCCACCGCGCTGCACGTTGATGATGGTGACCGGAATCTCCGCAAAGTAGGCCAGGCCGATAAATTCGGTCATCAGCGACACACCGGGGCCGGAGGTTGCTGTGAAGGCCCTTGCACCATTCCAGCCCGCGCCGACCACCATGCCGATGGAGGCCAGTTCATCCTCCGCCTGGACGATGGCGTAGTTGTGCTGACCGGTAGCCTCGTCAATGCGATATTTGTCGCAATACTTCTGGAACGCCTCGGGAATGGATGACGAGGGCGTAATCGGGTACCAGGCGGCCACCGTAGCGCCACCGTACAGGCAACCCAGAGCTGCCGCACTGTTGCCATCGGTAAAGATCTGATCACCCACTTTGTCGGAGCGGCGAACGCGCAAGCCCAAGGGATAGGCCATGTGCTGCTTGACGTAGTCGCGCCCCAAGTGCAGGGCACGGATGTTGGAATCCAGCAGACGCTCCTTGCCCTTGTACTGCTCGCCAAACAGGGTCTCGAACACATCGGCATCCACGTCCAGCAGCACCGACAGTGCACCCACGTAGATGATGTTCTTGAACAACTGGCGCTGGCGCGGATCGGTGTACGTGGCGTTGGCGATTTCCGTCAGCGGCACGGCAATGGTGTGCACGTCTTCGCGGAACTTGTTGGGCGGCAACGGGCGCGTGCTGTCGTAGAACAGGTAGCCGCCCGGCTCAATCTCGGCGATGTCGGCGTCCCAGGTCTGCGGGTTCATGGCCACCATCATGTCCACGCCGCCGCGGCGGCCGTGATAGCCCTTTTCGCAAACACGCGCCTCGTACCAGGTTGGCATGCCCTGGATGTTGCTGGGGAAGATGTTGCGCGGACTCACCGGCACACCCATGCGCATCACGGCCTTGGCAAACAGCTCGTTGGCCGATGCCGACCCCGAGCCGTTGACGTTGGCAAACTTGATGACGAAATCGTTAATCGCTTCCAGGCGTTTCATAGTGAATTTACCCCCACGCTTGTCACTCCGTGTACTACGCTGCCCCCCAAGGGGGCCCTCGCGCCTAGGGACGGCCCGGCGGCGCTCAATTCCTTCGTGCGTGCTCCGTCACGGCAACCAGCACCGGCTTGCATCGTATTCAACAAGAACTTCTGCATGTCCCATGCACCGGTCGGACAGCGTTCGGCACATAGGCCGCAGTGCAGGCAGACATCCTCGTCCTTGACCATGATGCGTCCGGTCTTGAGTTCTGCGGACACATACAAATCCTGCGCGGTATTGGTGGCCGGCGCCTTGAGGCGTGTGCGCAGTTCGGCCTCGTCACCGTTCAGGGTGAAGGTGATGCAGTCCATGGGACAAATGTCCACACAGGCATCGCACTCGATGCAGGTATCGCGGTTGAACACCGTCTGCACATCGCAGTTCAGGCAGCGGCTGGACTCCTTGAACGCGGTGGCGGCATCAAAGCCCAGCTCCACCTCCACGCGGATATTGGCCAGCGCCGTCTCGGCCGCCGCCCATGGCACCTTGAAACGGGTGTCGTTGGTCGGGTCATTGCGGTAGCTCCACTCGTGGATACCCATCTTCTGCGACATGAGCTTGGTCAGTGGCTCCGGACGCGCGGTCACCGATTCGCCATGCAGGAAGCGGTCGATGGACACTGCTGCCTCATGCCCCTGCGCCACCGCGGTGATGATGTTCTTGGGACCAAAAGACGCGTCGCCACCAAAGAACACATGGGGCACCGTGGACTGGAAGGTGTTCTCACCCAGCACCGGCAGGCCCCATTTGTCGAATTCGATGCCAGCGTCGCCCTCGATCCAGGGGAAGGCGTTCTCCTGCCCCACGGCCACCAGCACCTCGTCGCACTCAAAGAACACGTCCGGTTCGCCGGTCGGGATCAGACTGCGCCGGCCCTTGGCGTCATACTCGGCACGCACGATCTCAAACGTCATGCCCAGCAGCTTGCCGTTTTCGTGCTGCACGCTCTTGGGCACGTGGTAGTTGATGATCGGAATGCCTTCGTGTTGCGCATCTTCGCGCTCCCAGGGCGAGGCCTTCATCTCCTCAAAACCGCTGCGCACGATGACCTTCACGTCCTTGCCACCCAAGCGCCGCGCCGAGCGGCAGCAGTCCATCGCGGTATTGCCACCACCCAGCACAATCACGCGCGGGGCGACACTGGTAATGTGGCCAAAAGACACGGAGGCCAGCCAGTCGATGCCGACATGGATATGCGCTGCCGCCTCCTGGCGGCCGGGCACGTCCAACTCACGGCCACGCGGTGCACCGCTGCCGACGAAGATCGCGTCATAGCCCTGGGTCATCAAGTCCTTGAGCGATTCCACCCGCTGGCCGCTTTTGAAGTCCACACCCATGTCCAGGATGTAGCCGGTTTCCTCGTCGATGACCGATTCAGGCAGACGGAACCGCGGAATCTGCGAGCGCATGAAACCACCGGCCTTGGCCTCACCATCGAATACAGTGATCGCATAGCCCAATGGCGCCAGATCGCGGGCCACCGTCAGCGAGGCTGGTCCGGCACCCACGCAGGCAATGCGCTTGCCGTTCTTGGGGGCGATCGCCGGCATGCGCGACTTGACGTCTTCCTTGTGATCGGCGGCCACCCGCTTGAGGCGGCAGATGGCGACCGGTTCCGGCTTGTCACCGTTGTTCTCCTCGACCCGGCCGCGCCGGCAGGCTGGCTCGCAAGGTCTGTCACACGTTCGACCCAGCACGCCGGGGAACACGTTGGAGACCCAGTTGATCAGGTAGGCATCGCCGTAGCGGCCCTGGCCTATCAGCCGGATGTATTCAGGTACGGGGGTATGGGCCGGACAGGCCCACTGGCAATCGACGACTTTGTGGAAGTACGCCGGAAGGGATGTGTTGACGGGTTGCAAATCTGCCTCCTTGACCCGTGTTGGCCAACGAAACAGCCGCACAGGTGTGGTGCAGTCTACGGCTGTGAGCCCTTAAACAGGTACGGGAAATCCCTCAAAGCCGGGGGCATTTGTCATTTTCATGATCCGCATCAAGAAAATGGCACCCCTTTCACGTGCGCAGTGAGAAGAAGCTGCGTATGCGATCCAACAAATCTCCATGGTTGGCAGACGACTGGCCGGCGCGTGCCAGCAGGGCGTGGCGTTCCACATTGCGGGCCTCCACAATGGCGGTCATTTCAGTGGCGATCTCGGGGCGCTGTTGCAGCACCTTGGCAAAGCCCTCCTTGTCCAGCCGGTAGCAGTCCACCGATGTGACCGCCACCACCGTGGCGCTGCGTGCCTCCCCGGTGAGCATGCCCATTTCTCCAAAGATCGCTCCATCATGGAGCGTCGCCACGGGCAAGCGGCCCTCCGGTGCGTCGACCATGACCTTGGCCTCCCCACGAATGATCAAGTACAACCAGTGCGCCACCGCGCCCTGCCGGGTGATGATGTCACCCGCAGCAAACGGCGCATGCACAAGATGGCCGGCCAGTGTCTGCTGCTCCTCCACGGGCAGGTGTGCAAACAGCTCGGTGCGGCGAATGGCGTCCAGGCGCCGCTCGGACTCCTGCTGGCCCAACGCAGCCCGCCAACTGTCGTTTTCCTTAATCATCAAATGCTCTTCCTGCGGCACACCGGGGCGAATGCCCGCGCGTGCCAGGGCCGCCAGTGCATGCACCCGCACGGCGGAGTCACCCGGATCATCAAAACGCGGGTCGCCCAGCCAATAGCGTAGGGTGTAGCGGCAGTAGCCGGACGCCACCTCGCTGAGAACGGCGTTGGGCGCTGGGTCGGTCAGCACATGGGGAATATCGGCGTCCAGAACGGCGTGCTCCAGGGCATCAATCACCTTGGCCGGGTCCGCGTTGGGATCAATATTGAACTGCACGCCACGGCGCCAGGCAAACGGTGTATCCACGGGAGCGCGCATCACAGTGAAGCGGTTTTTCATCAGCCAGCTATTGGGGATGATGACCAGTTCCCGGTTGCGCGTCTCGATGGCGGTGTAGCGCCAGTGCACATCGGTGACCCTGCCACTGACGTCCTCCATGCGCACCCAGTCGCCGACCCTTAGCGAATTGTCCAACTGCAGTGTGACGCCACCGAGCACATTGCCCAGCGTATCCTGCATGGAAAATGCCAGCACGGCGGTGATAACCGCCGACGTGGTGAACAGTTGGGTGGGATCAACCCCAGCCAGTCGCAACCACACGATGCCCCATGCCAGTGCCAGACCGGTGAAGGTCAGGTCATGCGCGATACGCGGAACATTCAGGCCCAGGGCCGGCAGTATCCCGCGAAAGACCAGGGTTGCCACCAGATGGATGCAGGCAAGGCCCCACAGCACCACGGCCACCGCCATCGCCGTGGTTGCAAACAGGGACGCGTTCTCCAGCCGCGATACGACGCCAAGGGCTGCCAGCGACAGCGCCGACACCACCCAAGTGACGCGCAGGCCCCGGCGTTCGCCTGGCCGGATGACGCGGAAAGCCAAAGCAGTCAGGATGACACCCAGTAGTGCCCATCCCAACTCCTGTTGCCGCGCCAGCGCCATCTCCAAAACGGTCATCTCCGAACCCCACCCAGGTGATATGACCGCAGTATCCACCCAAACGGCTGGATAACCGCCAGATTAACGACTTTGCCCGGGGTGTGCGAGCTGTGAAAACGCCTTCACCACCTCGGGCGGAGCCTGCACCAACTCGATCAACACACCCTCACCGGCAATGGGAAACTCGTCATTGCTCTTGGGATGCAGGAAGCAGATATCAAAACCTGCAGCCCCGCGACGGATGCCACCCGGGGCAAAGCGCACGCCATGGGCAGTGAGCCACTCCACGGCGGTGGGCAGATCGTCAATCCACAAGCCAACGTGGTTCAGTGGCGTGGTGTGCACGGCCGGCTTTTTGTCGGGATCCAGTGGCTGCATCAGGTCCACCTCGACCTTGAAGGGCCCGGCGCCGATGGCGCAGATGTCTTCATCCACGTTCTCGGACTCGCTCTTGAAGGTTCCGGTAACTTCCAGCCCCAGCATGTCCACCCACAGCTTCTGCAGGCGCTTCTTGTCGGGGCCGCCGATGGCGATCTGCTGAATGCCCAGCACATGAAAGGGACGCAACATTTAAACGAACTCCACAATCGGCTGGTCCACGGTCAGGCTCTCACCCTTGGCGGCCAATACCTTGCCCACAACACCGTCCGCGGCAGCGAACAGCACATTCTCCATCTTCATGGCCTCGATCACCGCCACGCGCTCGCCGGCCTGCACCTTCTGGCCGGGCACCACGGCCACATCGACCAGCAGACCGGGCATGGGCGACAGCACATAACGGCTCATGTCCGGCGGTGCCTTATGCGGCATCAGTTGGTGCAGTTCGGCCATGCGCGGCGACACGATCAGCGCGTCGATACGCGTGCCGTTGTGCTGCAGGCGCAGTGCCAGCGGGTTCTTAGGCGTGCCGCGCTCCACCTGGGCGGTGAACGGCGTGCCGTTGACGGTGCCAGTGATGGCGATGTCGTTGATGCGCGAGTTGCTACGAATTTCATAGCTGCTGGCGCCGATGCGCACGCGGGCGGAACCCGTTTCTCCCACAAACTCGTCGACATGCACCGGGGTGTAGCTGTTGGCGCCGTCCGGCGCCAGCGTCACGACCACATAGTCTTTGCCGGCCTGCACGCTGTAGCCTGGCAACTGGCCGCTGATGCCGGCCGCGCGTTCTCGCGACTTGCGGCGCACAAAGGCCGCCAGCGCCAGCAGGAAGGACGGATCCTCGTGGGGCACGTCTTCTGCGGAGAAGCCTTTGGCGTAGTTCTCGGCGATGAAGCCGGTGTTGAAGTCGCCCGACACAAAGCGCGGGTGCGCCAGGAGTGCCGCCTGGAACGGAATATTGCTGCTGATGCCACGAATGACAAAACCGTTCAACGCCTCGCGCATCTTGGCAATGGCGTCGTTGCGGTCAATGCCGTGCACGATCAGCTTGGCGATCATCGAGTCATAGAACATCGGAATCTCGCCACCGTCCTGCACGCCGGTGTCCACGCGCACGCCAAACCAGTCCTGCGTATTGGCCTGAAACATGGTCTGCTCGGGCGGTGCAAAGCGCACCAGGCGCCCGGTGGATGGCAGGAAGTTGCGGAACGGGTCTTCGGCATTGATACGGCACTCAATGGCCCATCCGTTGCGTTTGACTTCGGCCTGTGTCAGCGGCAGCTTTTCGCCAGCCGCGACGCGGATCATCAGCTCCACCAGGTCCAGACCGGTGATGCACTCGGTGACCGGGTGTTCCACCTGCAGGCGGGTGTTCATCTCCAGGAAGTAGAAGCTCTGGTCCTTGCCGACCACAAACTCCACCGTGCCGGCGCTCTGGTACTTCACGGCCTTGGCCAGGGCCACAGCCTGCTCACCCATGGCCTTGCGGGTGGCGTCACTGATGAAGGGGCTGGGCGCCTCTTCGATGACCTTCTGGTGGCGGCGCTGGATGGAGCACTCGCGTTCATTCAAATACAGCACGTTGCCATGGGCATCGCCAATCAGCTGGATTTCGATGTGGCGGGGTTCCTCGACAAACTTCTCGATGAAGACGCGGTCGTCGCCAAAGCTGTTGCGGGCCTCGTTCTTGCAACTGGTGAAGCCTTCAAAGGCTTCCTTGTCGTTGAACGCCACGCGCAGGCCTTTTCCGCCGCCGCCGGCGCTGGCCTTGATCATCACAGGGTAGCCAATGCCCTTGGCAATGTCCACCGCGCGCTCGGGCGTATCAATCGCGTCGTTCACACCGGGGATGCAGTTCACACCGGCGGCGCCAGCCAGCTTCTTGGACTCGATCTTGTCGCCCATGGCGCCAATGGAGTAATGCTTGGGGCCGATGAAGACAATGCCCTCTTCTTCCACGCGTCGGGAGAACTCGGCGTTCTCGCTCAAAAAGCCGTAGCCGGGGTGCACCGCTTGCGCGCCGGTCTGCTTGCAGGCGGCGATGATCTTGTCAGCCAGCAAATAGCTCTCGCGGCTGGGCGCCGGCCCAATGTGCACGGCCTCGTCGGCCATCAGCACGTGGCGGGCGTCCTTGTCGGCTTCGGAATACACGGCCACGGTCTTGATGCCCATCTTGCGGGCGGTGGCAATGACGCGGCAGGCGATTTCGCCGCGGTTGGCAATCAGAATTTTGGTAAACATGTCGGTGATCCTTTTCTTGTTCTGGGCTGCGATCAGAGTGGGATGTTCCCGTGCTTGCGCCACGGGTTTTCCAGCTTCTTGTCTTTCAGCATGACCAGGCTGCGGCAGATGCGCTTGCGGGTCTCGCTGGGCAGGATCACATCATCGATAAAGCCGCGTGCGCCAGCCACAAACGGGTTGGCAAAGCGGGCCTTGTATTCGGCTTCCTTGGCGGCCAGCTTGGCGGGGTCGCCCTTGTCTTCGCGGAAGATGATTTCCACCGCGCCCTTGGCACCCATCACGGCAATCTCGGCATTGGGCCAGGCCAGGTTCACGTCACCGCGCAGGTGCTTGGAACTCATCACGTCATACGCACCGCCGTAGGCCTTGCGGGTAATGACGGTGATCTTGGGCACGGTGCACTCGGCATACGCGTAGAGCAGCTTGGCGCCGTGCTTGATGATGCCGCCGTATTCCTGGCTGGTTCCGGGCATGAAGCCGGGCACGTCCACAAAAGTGACCACGGGGATGTTGAACGCATCGCAGAAACGCACAAAACGCGCCGCCTTGATGGAGCTCTTGATGTCCAGGCAGCCCGCCAGCACCAGCGGCTGGTTGGCCACGATGCCGATGGTCTGGCCGTCCATGCGGGCAAAGCCGATGATGATGTTCTTGGCGTACTCGGGCTGGATCTCGAAGAAGTCGCCATCGTCCACGGTCTTGACGATCAGCTCCTTCATGTCATAGGCCTTGTTGGGGTTGTCGGGCACCAGGGTGTCGAGACTCTTCTCCAAGCGGTCGGCCGGGTCGCCGCTCTTGCGCACGGGAGCCTTCTCGCGGTTGCTCAAGGGCAGGTAGTTGTAGAGGCGGCGCAGCATCAGCAGCGCTTCCACGTCGTTCTCAAACGCCAGATCGGCCACACCGCTCTTGGTGGTGTGGGTGATGGCGCCGCCCAGTTCTTCGGCGGTCACTTCCTCGTGCGTCACGGTCTTGACCACTTCGGGGCCGGTCACGAACATGTAGGAGCTGTCCTTGACCATGAAGATGAAGTCGGTCATGGCGGGGCTGTACACCGCACCACCGGCCGAGGGGCCCATGATCATGCTGATCTGCGGAATCACGCCGCTGGCCATCACGTTGCGCTGGAACACATCGGCATAGCCGCCGAGCGACGCCACACCCTCCTGGATACGCGCGCCGCCCGAGTCGTTCAGGCCGATCACCGGCGCGCCAACCTTCATCGCCTGGTCCATCACCTTGCAGATTTTTTCCGCATGGGCTTCGGACAAGGCACCGCCAAACACGGTGAAGTCCTGGCTGAACACAAACACCAGACGGCCATTGATCATGCCGTAGCCGGTGACCACACCGTCGCCCGGGATCTTTTGGTCGGCCATGCCGAAGTCCACGCAACGGTGCTCGACAAACATGTCCCACTCTTCAAACGTGCCCTCGTCCAGCAGCAGCTCCAGGCGCTCACGCGCTGTGAGCTTGCCCTTCTTGTGCTGGGAGTCAATGCGCTTTTGGCCGCCACCCAAACGCGCGAGTTCGCGCTTGGCTTCCAGTTGTTCCAGGATGTCGTGCATGGTTTCCTTCTTTCAGGTCTTTTCGGGTTTGTATTCGATTGCTATCAAACTAGTAGCTGTCTACGCAGTCTTTTCGAGGGCTGCGAGCAGATTTCGTGCTGCAGTGGAGGCCGCCAGCTGGCCCCCCTCCACCGCGCGTGTCATGTCGGGCAACAGGCTGCGCACCGCCGGGTTCTGGCGAAACGACTGCTTGAGCCCTGCGTCAATGCGCTCCCACATCCAGGCCAGGGCCTGGTGCTGGCGGCGCGCGGCCAACTTGCCATTGGCCTGACCCAGTTTCTGGAACTCACAGACCGTGTTCCAGAAGGTGTCCACACCGGTGCCCTGCAAGGCGCTGATCTGGATCACCTTGGGGTGCCACATGGTCACCAGGTGTGGATCGTGTTCGGGATTGCCGTGCATGCCCAACAGGCGCAGGCTGGACGTGATCTGGGCACGGGCACGGGTGGCGGCGTCCGGGTCGATGTCGGTCTTGTTGATGACCACCAGATCGGCCAGCTCCATGACGCCCTTCTTGATGGCCTGCAGGTCGTCGCCGGCGTTGGGCAACTGCAGCAGCACAAACATGTCGGTCATGCCATGCACCGCTGTCTCGCTCTGGCCCACGCCAACGGTCTCGACGATGACGATGTCATAGCCCGCCGCCTCGCAGACCAGCATGGCCTCACGCGTCTTCTCGGCCACTCCGCCCAGTGTGCCGCTGCTGGGACTGGGGCGGATATAGGCTTCCTCGCGCATCGAGAGGTGCTCCATGCGGGTCTTGTCACCCAGGATGGAGCCACCGGACACGGTGCTGGACGGGTCAATGGTCAGCACCGCCACGCGGTGGCCCTTGCCAATCAGGTACAGGCCGAGTGCCTCGATGAAGGTGGATTTGCCCACGCCCGGCACGCCGCTAATCCCCAGACGGAAGGACTGGCCGGTGCGCGGCAACAGCGCCGTGAGCAGCGCATCCGCCTGCGCGCGGTGGTCGGCGCGGGTCGATTCCAGCAACGTGATGGCCTTGGCAATCGCGCGGCGCTGCACGGGGCCGGTGCCGTCGGTGATGGCGGTTGCAGACACGTGAACGCTGCCGCTCAATCAGGCCACGGCCTTCTTGATCTGCTCCAGCACTTCGCGGGCAGACACGGGGATCGGAGTGCCGGGGCCAAAAATGCCCTTGACGCCTGCCGCGTTCAGGAAGTCGTAGTCCTGGCGCGGAATCACGCCACCGACGAACACCACGATGTCATCGGCGCCCTGCTTCTTCAGCTCGGCAATGATGGCGGGCACCAGAGTCTTGTGACCAGCGGCCAACGTGGATAGGCCCACGGCGTGCACGTCGTTCTCGATGGCCTGGCGGGCGCATTCCTCGGGGGTCTGGAACAGCGGGCCCATGTCCACGTCGAAGCCCAGGTCGGCAAAGGCGGTGGCCACCACCTTGGCGCCACGGTCGTGGCCGTCCTGGCCCAACTTGCCGATCATCACGCGGGGGCGACGGCCCTGGTCTTCCGCAAAGGCGGCGATGTCGGCCTTGAGTGCATTCCAGTAGTCCATGGTGTCTCCGGTGGCGGAGTCGTAGGCGGCAGCATACACACCCGAGACCTTGTTGGTGTCGGCGCGGTGGCGGCCAAACGACTTTTCCATGGCGTCGGACACTTCGCCCACCGTGGCGCGCAGGCGGATGGCCTGGATGGACAGGTCCAGCAGGTTGCCGGTGCCGGATTCTGCTGCAGAACTGATAGCAGCCAACGCAGCATTGACGAGGGCTGAGTCGCGTTTTTGCTTGATACCGTTGAGCCGGGCGATCTGCGATTCACGCACCGCCACGTTGTCGATATCACGCGCCTCGATCACGTCTTCGGTCTTCAGCTTGTACTTGTTGACACCCACAATCACGTCCTGGCCGCTGTCGATGCGCGCCTGTTTGTCGGCTGCGGCCGCTTCGATCTTGAGCTTGGCCCAGCCGCTGTCCACGGCCTTGACCATACCGCCCATGCCTTCGACCTCTTCGATGATGGCCCAGGCGGCGTCCGCCATGTCCTGGGTCAGCTTTTCCATCATGTACGAGCCGGCCCAGGGATCGATCACATTGGTGATGTGGGTCTCTTCCTGGATGATGAGTTGGGTGTTGCGGGCAATGCGCGAGCTGAACTCGGTTGGCAACGCAATCGCTTCGTCAAACGAGTTGGTGTGCAGCGACTGGGTGCCGCCAAACACCGCCGCCATCGCCTCGATGGTGGTGCGCACCACGTTGTTGTAGGGGTCCTGCTCGGTCAGGCTCCAGCCGGATGTCTGGCAGTGGGTGCGCAGCATCAGGCTCTTGGGATTCTTGGCGTCAAAGCCCTTCATGATGCGGCACCACAACAGGCGCGCGGCGCGCATCTTGGCCACTTCCAGGTAGAAGTTCATGCCGATGGCCCAGAAGAACGACAGGCGCCCGGCAAATTCATCGACGTCCATGCCCTTGGCGATGGCGGTCTTCACATACTCCTTGCCGTCGGCCAGCGTAAAGGCCAGTTCCAGCGCCTGGTTGGCGCCGGCCTCTTGCATGTGGTAACCGCTGATGGAGATCGAGTTGAACTTCGGCATGTTCTTGGCCGTGTACTCGATGATGTCGCCAATGATTCGCATGGAGGGCGCCGGCGGGTAGATATAGGTGTTGCGCACCATGAACTCTTTCAGAATGTCGTTCTGAATCGTTCCCGAGAGCTTGTCCTGGCTCACGCCCTGCTCTTCGGCAGCGACCACGTAGCCGGCCAGCACCGGCAGCACGGCGCCGTTCATGGTCATGGAGACGGATACCTTGTCCAGCGGGATCTGGTCGAACAGGATCTTCATGTCCTCGACCGAGTCAATCGCCACGCCGGCCTTGCCGACGTCGCCGGTCACACGCGGGTGATCCGAGTCATAGCCGCGGTGAGTGGCCAGGTCGAATGCGACCGATACGCCCTGCCCGCCGGCAGCCAAGGCCTTGCGGTAGAAGGCGTTGGACTCTTCGGCGGTGGAGAAGCCTGCGTACTGGCGGATGGTCCAGGGGCGCACTGCATACATCGTTGCCTGCGGGCCGCGCAGGTAGGGCTCGAAACCCGGCAGCGTGTTGGTGTGCGCCAGGTTGGCCGTGTCCTCGGCGGTGTACAGGGGCTTGACCGCAATGCCGTCCGGGGTGATCCAGTTCAGTGCTTCCACGTTGCCACCGGGTGCCGACTTGGCGGCTGCCTTGGCCCAGGCTTCCAGGTTGGCGGCTTTGAATTCAGGGTTCTTTTCAGTCATGGCGAGGTCCGGTTTGGCCGTAATGGTGACCGTTTTTCGATCAACGGGCTAGGGTGTCAGAAAGGTTTTAGTTTACATTATTCATAATTATTGATTCAAAATATTGTTCCACGCTTACACCTCGCGCCATGCCAGCACTCTCTTCCGCCCCTCGCAGCGGCACCTCGCTCTCCCCCAAGGCCCTGTATGTAGAAGTGGCGGAGTTGCTGCGCCAGCGCATCTTCAAGCGCGAGCTGGAGCCCGGTAGCTGGATTGACGAGTTGCGCATTGCCGAGGAATACGGCATCAGCCGCACGCCGCTGCGCGAGGCCCTGAAGGTGCTGGCCGCCGAGGGCCTGGTGACCATGAAGGTGCGCCGCGGCGCCTATGTGACCGAGGTGTCAAGCAACGATTTGGCCGATGTGTACCACCTGCTGAGCCTGCTGGAGAGCGACGCCGCAGGCGTGGTCGCCACCCGAGCCACCGACGCCGAACTGGCCGAACTGCAGGCGCTGCACAAGCAGCTGGAAAAGGCCGCCAAACTCGGCAAGGCCAACACCGACCAGTTTTTTGCCATCAACGAACAGTTCCACATGCGCCTGCTGGCCAGCGCCAACAACCGCTGGCGCGACCAGATGGTGGCCGACCTGCGCAAGGTCATGAAGCTGAACCGGCACAACTCGCTGTTGAAGACCGGGCGGATTGAAGAGTCATTGGCCGAGCATCAGGCCATCATGGATGCGCTACTAGCGCGGGATGCTGCGCGCACGCAGGAACGGATGCGGGAGCATTTTGCTAATGGGTTGGAAGCGGCGGAGCCTGAGTAGACGGCTTAGATGGCTTAGCGGTCGTGCTGCCCAGCAAGAACTTCATCCAATGTGACTAGATTGTTCACGACAGCCAAAACAAGCTCT